>CAZEQX010000105.1:0-8934 GCA_964514635.1 uncultured Thiothrix sp. | reverse complement strand
GTGCCATTATTGGGTGCGTTGAAAATCGCTAAAAATACCGTGAGCAATCGGGTCATGGCGGCAGCGGTGGAAGAATCCGCCGATAGCCTTAAGCAGGGCGAAAGCCTTACTCGGACATTATTGAGCAAAGGCGTTTTTCCCCCTTACGCCTTGCACATGTTGCGTGTCGGTGAGGAAACCGGACGCATGGAGGAACTGCTACGCGAAGTGGCGGATATTTATGATGATGAAGTGAAAACGGCTGTTAAACAAATGCTGGCTTTACTAGAACCGATCTTAATTTTAATCATGGCATTGGCAATTTTGGTTATTATTGGCTCGGTATTGTTGCCCATGATTAATATGGCAGATTTGGTAAAGTAAGCAAACCGTTAGCCATTGTGATAACAGCGATAACAACAACATTAAAAATAATTGCTAACAATAAGGAGCTACATAATGCAAAACAAACCCCAAGTATCTCGTGCGCCTATTGCAGTCATGCAACGTGGTTTTAGTTTGATCGAGTTAATGATTGTATTGGTCATTCTCGGTTTGATTGCGGGTATTGTTGGCCCACAAGCCATGAAATACCTCGGTAAAGGGAAAACCCAATCCGCAAAAGTACAGATTGAAAATATCAGTGCAGCATTGGATATGTACCGTTTAGAAGTAGGAAACTACCCAACTTCTGCGGATGGTTTAAAAGCGTTAGTTACCCAGCCATCGGGTGCAAAAGGCTGGAATGGCCCTTACCTGAAAAAAGGCGAAGTGCCTAAAGACCCGTGGAATAATGACTACCAATATAAACGCCCAGGGGGGAATAATCACCCTTATGATCTGAGTTCATTCGGGGCAGATGGTGCAGCAGGTGGCGAGGGTGAAGATGCTGACATCAGCTTGTGGCAGCAATAACGCTCAGCGCGGTTTTACCTTATTAGAAGTCCTGCTGGTGCTGGTCATCGGTGGGCTTTTGATGGGAGTCGTGGCAACGTCTTTAAGCGAAGGGCCTGTACTGCGTAATGGTAGTCGAGACATTGCCGCGAGTTTGCGCCAGGCGCGTGCGAGTGCGGTGATTCGCCAACAGCCATTGATCTGGAAGCTGGATGTACAAAACAAACGGTTTTGGGTTGAAGGTGATAACGGTGGCAGCACGGCTCGCACTTTGAATAAAGCTCTGGATGCCAAACTGAATACGACAGCGGCAGAAGTGGATAAAGAGGGGCAAGGCGGGATTCGTTTCTATCCTGATGGCAGTTCGACAGGTGGTTCTGTCGAGCTGAGCTATCACGAGCAAAGCTATAAAATCAACGTGGAATGGGTAACAGGGCGTGTCAGTGTGCAATAAGCAAACGGGTTTTTCCTTGTTAGAAGTGTTGGTCGCGTTCGTCGTGATGGGTTTGGTTATTGGGGTATTGTTGCAGTTGTTCGGTTCATCGATGCGCACGGTTGCCCTAACCGATGAATACAGCTTTGCGGTACAAATAGCCGAATCGCGTTTGGCAGCGGTAGGAAGCGAAATTAAAGTAGAAGAAGGCGAAACCTCTGGCGAGGAAAAAGGTTCGGGCTATCGTTGGCAATTGACCATGAAACCGCTGGAAATGGGCGAGAAATTTGAAGAATTACCTTTACCCCTGCAATTTTATCGCGTGGAAGTCACGGTATTGTGGAACAGTGGTGACAAGCCGCGTACTTTCCAATTGTCTTCACTACGTTTTGGGGAAAAAAAATGACGAAACCCCACCCTAACCCTCTCCTTGTCAAGGGAGGGGATAAGAACAAGAAATTTTCCTGTTCCTCCCCTGATAAGGGGAGGCTAGGAGGGGGTTCTCAGTGTGGTTTCACCTTATTGGAAATGCTGATTGCCTTTAGTTTGGTGTCGTTACTGTTTTTAGCGTTGTTTGCTGCGTTTAATACCGTTGGGCGTAGTTGGGATGCCGCCGATGCTCGTATTAATAAAACCGAAGACATGCGTTTGATCAGTGATTTTTTGCGCCGTCAATTAGGGCAAGCAATGGTGGTGCGGATCACAGGTGAAAAACAAGAAGGTACGGTGTATGCGTTTGAAGGTACGCCGACAACCTTACGCTATGCCGCGCCATTACAACCTTTGCAGCACAAGGGGGGGGTATTCTTGATTCAGTTGGACGTGGTAAGTGGGAAGCGCGGCAAAACCTTAGAAATGTTATACGCACCTTATCGCCCTGAATTAACGTGGGAAGAGGCTTTCCAAGACGCTGAACCTGTCACGGTGTTTGAAGGCTTAAAAGATGCCAGTTTTGCGTATTTTGGCGCGGAAGAGGCAGGTAAAGACCCTGAATGGGTAACGGAATGGCAAGATAAACCACTTTACCCACAATTGTTAAAGCTGACTTTGGTCGATAATGAGCGGGCGTGGCCGGAAATGTTGATCACTTTACCGCAGGTACGAGCCAATGAACAATAAACAACAAGGCGTGGCAATGATTGTGGTGTTGTGGATGATCATGGTCATGATGACGCTGGCGGCGAGTTTGCTGTACGCGACCCGTGCAGAAAGCAGTATGGTGGATTACGCGCGACGTACTGCAACAGCACGGGCGGCGGCAGATGCGGCAGCGCATTTCGCGGTTTTGCAATTGTTTCTCCCCAATAAAGACCGCGAGTTACAACTAGGTGGCACGCCATTGTTATGGGAGTATGAAGGTAAAAAAATCGAGATTCGCGTGATCGGCGAAAACGGTTTGGTGGATATTAATTTTGCCAGTCGTGAGCTATTGGCGGAAATTTTCAAACAAGTTGGATTGGCGGATCAAGCGGCCGAAAATTTATTGGATGTGGTGGAAGACTTTCGGGATGTGGATGACCTGAAACGCCTAAATGGTGCGGAAGATGAAGATTACAAACAGGAAGGTTTGGATTTTGGGGCAAAAGACGCGCCGTTTGAGCGCATTGAAGAGTTGCAACAAGTGCTGGGAATGACCCCGCAACTGTATCAAGCACTGACCCGTTTTTTGACGGTTAGCTCTGGTTCGGCGGGGATTAACCCGATGTTGGCTTCACGGCAGACGCTGTTGTTGTTAGCAGAAGGGGATGCAGCAAAAGTCGATGCTTACTTGTTAGAACGCGAGGAGGCTGCTAAAGATGGGCGTTCGGTACAGCCAGATTTTGGTCAACAATTTTTGGATAACAGCCAACAGCCGTTGTATCGGATGCAAATTCGTGTGTATACCGATGAAACGTCACCTCCTTATTTTGAGGAGCGTTCTGTGCGTTTAACACCAGAACAAACTCCACCATTCATTAATTACTTCCGAATCTTGCAGGAGTCGTCAGCGCAATTCGGTTAAGCCAGTGGTTTGTTCAGTAATTTGCCCTGTAACCACGGTTGCAAACAGTTTTGTCCTGCACGTTCTAAGTAAGCAATCGTACTAAAATACAGCAGGAATAAGAGGACAATACCGTAAGTCAGTAATGATTCTGAAGCCTGTAAGTGTTCAGCCACCAAGCCTGTTGTTGCCATTAATAGCCCGAATAAGCTAATGAGGGCTAATGCTTGGTATTTATTCAAACCAGCATTCAATAAAATGTGATGTAAATGGTCACGTCCTGCTGCAAACGGTGATTGTTGTTTCAATACACGAGCAATAGTAACACGAACCATGTCCATCGCAGGGATAGCCATTAGCCATAAAACGGTGATTGGGCGAAAGGCAGGTTCAGTGTGTTGTTGTGCTTCAACTTGCGAACCTTGCAGTAATAACCAACAAACGCTAAACCCTATAAACATTGATCCGGCATCACCCATAAACACTTTTTGTTTAAAGGGGAAAACCAATAAATTGTTTAATAGGTAGGGTAATAGGGCGATAATAAAAATCACACAGAGGCTTAATTCCATTGTATAACCCGCTCGTTGGAATAAAACGGCGAGTGCACCTAGGGTAATAAGTGACATAGTGCCTAATAGTCCATCGACACCATCAATCATATTAAATGCGTTAATAATAGCGATTGCCACGATAATGGTAAAAATATAGGCGGAAAGACCTAAATGCACAGCACCAAAACCGAATAAATCCCCAAGATTGCTCAATGTTAGACCTGTCCCAATACAAAGCGCGAGTGTTAAAAGCGTTTGCAAAACTAAACGCAGAATAACGGGTAAATCCTCGGCATCATCAGCCACACCAATTAAAACAATACCTAATGAGCACAATAACCAAGCGGTGATATTCGGTTCAATGGTGAGATTAAATAAGGTTGTCAAACCAATTGCTATAAAAATAGATAATCCACCGATTAACGGAATTTCCCCAGTATGTTGCTTCCTGCCTTTTGGGATGTCTAATAAACTAGCACGTCGTGCTACAGGTTTTAATAATAGTAAAGCAAGCCAAGTAATCCCCAGACTTGTCAGAATAATCGTCGCTGACATACGAACCTCAAATCAATGCTTCTTAAGCAATATGTAGATGAGGTTTCGGTAATTGCTGGCAAATTGGGTATAAAGTTAGTTTTACTCCCGATAAGTGGTCGTTTACCTTATACAAACAAAATATTGTAAATATTTTATAAAGGTAACAATTTTATTAACAGTGTTTTTATCAAAATACAGCTAATCATCGATTTTGATACGTTCAACGGGAAAACGCATTCGTCAAAACAGTTTCTGAGTACTATTTGCATAATTGTTAGCTACAACAAGACTGCTGCGCTATTTCACCGAGTTTTCGTTTAAATATTTTACAACTTATGGCGTATGCGTCGGGCACTAAAGACAGTGGAGTGTTGAACGTGATGATGAAAGTGTTGCCAACCGCATTGATAGACCAGACCCATGAATTTAAACTCCCAAAAGTGGTTACGGTCAATCGTCATAATATTTTGTGCAGACTAAATCAGTCTGTTTCATTTTTTCAAAATTTAAGTGGACACCTAAAGCTGAGTAAAACACTGCAAGCGGGTTGTTTTTCAGTAATGCGTGAACATCACCAACGCATTCAATATAAATATTTGGGCGAGTATTTAGCTTATGCTTTATCGCCACTGCAAAAACTACAGGCTTTAAATAGTCATTATGATTATATCGCCAACCATTTAGTAAACTCAGGTAGCTTGGCGAATGTTCAGCAGGGTATTACGTTATGGTCACAGCATTATAAGGAAGACGTTTTTAGTATTACCTTGGAAATGCCAGAATTAACATATCGTGAGGGTGAGTGGGTTTTAGCCTTTAAAGCCAATCAAACCACCATATTCATGCTCACCTTTACCATAATATCAGCGCGTATTATTGAAAAAAACCATTCAGAAATGGCGATGGTTATCGGTGGTGTGCAAGGCGTTGTGGGTTGTTCTGAATGGATTAAGTTAGCAGCTAAGGCTAATGGCGATATTTTTCCATCCATTTTATTATTTACCGCTTTGCAAGCACTAGCTTTGTCATTGGGGTTAAATACTATTTTTGCAGTTACCGCAGAAAAACAAATCTCACCTGCTGTGCGTGATCAGGCAGAGCGTTATCTCAATACCTATGATAAGTTTTGGGAATCACAGGGTGGTTTATTCGTAGATGGTTTTTATAAATTTACCCCCTTACCTGCGGAAAAACCAGTGAGTGAATTATCTGGGACACATAGCTCCCGTAGTAAACGTAAACGGGCATTACGCAAGCAATTGCTTGATGATATGTTTAAACAGTGCTTAGCTTTTTTTAAACCGTGATTAAGAACGGAAGCAATAAGACGAATCAGTAATACTCATGGTATTTTCAAGACTAGGTTGAAGGTTGAAAATACCCGACCATGTTTGTGTGAAGAACCTACCTAATTGGCGAAATTCTTCTTCGCGGGCACTGCCACGCCGCCATGCTAAGCCGATTTCGCGGTGGTTAGCTTGTGGCAATGGCCATAATTTCACTTGCGTTCCCGTTAAAAGTGGTGAGTTTCTCACCATTTCGGGTAAGAACGAGATGCCCAAATCAGCATCGAGCATTTGCACAAGGGTCAAAATGCTGCTGGCGGTAAAGCGACTAACCTTATCCATGTCTTGTAGGTGGCAGGCTGATAAGGTGTGGTCGCGCAAACAGTGACCGTCTTCCAATAGTAAGATTGTTTCAGGTTTGAGTTCTTCAAAGGTGTAATGGAGAGGCTGTGTGTGCTGGGTATCTGCACGGCAGGCAAGATAAAAGTGGTCTTGAAACAGTGGCAGCACTTCGACATTGCGCAGTGCATAGGGTAAGGCAAGAATAATTAAATCCAACTCGCCACTCATGAGTTTCTCATAGACGCGCTGGGTCATATCTTCATTTAAATACAGACGTAGTTGCGGGTATTTCTGACGTAAGCTGGGCAATATATGCGGGAGAAAAAAGGGGGCAATGGTTGGAATAATACCGACTCGTAATTCACCCGTAAGAAACGCTTGATTACTACGCGCAAGATCAACTAAATTTTCTAAATCGCGCAAACAGCGTCGCGCTTCATTAGCAATTTGTCGCCCAATATGGGTAATGGTGACATTCTTATTGGTTCGGTCAACCAATTGAACCTCTAGGGTTGTTTCCAGCTCGCGAATAGCAGTGCTAAAAGCAGACTGTGAAACAAAACACGCTTCGGCGGCTTTACCAAAATGTTCATGGGATTCTAGGGCAACGAAATAGCGTAATTGTTTAACGGTCGGCAAATTCATCACCCAAGCTCCCTGCATTTTTAGTCGACAGGTAGCATAATATGCCATTTTCTACAGCGATGTAACTACTATATCCAATAGGGATGTGGTGAAGTGCCTGTGCAATCACCTGAATGAAAATGCATATTGTGGGCGGTTATTTGTGTTGTGCGTAGTGAAGCAGACCACCGCGACATGCTGCAAATCCTAACCCAAAAATCATTCCGGCATCCAATAAATCTTGGTCGGAAACGACATTGGATGCCAAGCACGAATACGCACTTTGAACGATTTGTTGTACTAAACGTTCCTGCAACATTTGGCGATTACCCTGCCAAGATTCATTGGAAAGGTTAAAAACTTTACCGTTGCGGTATTTGTAGAAACCGTGGCCTGCTGCTTTACCCGTTCTACCTTCGCGGATCATGTGGTAAAACGTGAGTGGCAACTCTATTCTTAATTTCTTTTCTAACACTTCGCCAATTTGTTGGCAAAAGGCTAAGCCCTGTGTATCTGCCAATTCCAATGGACCAAATTGCAAACCAAAATCACGGGCAGCTTGGTCAATAATATTAGCGGGAATGCCTTGTTGGTGTAGTCTTATTCCCTCATAAATATAAGAAAGTAAAATTCTATTGATTAAAAAGCCGGGCGAACTTTTAACGGGTAAAGGCAGTTTGCCTAACGCATGAATGAATTGACAAACATGCGTAATGTGAGCGGCATCCGTATCATGAGGGTCGAAAATAACTTCTACCAGCCTTGCATTGGGTAAAATTTTACTAAAATGCAGCCCTACCAAACGTTGTGGCTGCCGCATGTACGCGGCAATATCTTCCACGAGGGTGGTGGTTGTGATGCTGATGAGTAATGCGCTCGGTTTGGCTAATTGTTCAATTTGCGAACAGGATTGTTGTTTAGCAGCAAGATTATCATTGATAGCATCAATAATAACATCCGCGTGCTCTATCATGGCATCTGCTGTATTGCCAACGTTTTGCAAGGTAACGTGCCAATTTTGTTGGCGACACCAGTCAGCGAGTATTTGTCCGGTTTGGTGTCGCCCAATAATGTGAATGTGTTGAAATGGTGTGGTTTCTGCTGAGGGTGTAACCGCCCCAAAAGCTTGTAAACGTGCTTGTAACTGCCTGACCCGCAAGAAGTTTTGTGTGACTTCTGTAAATAATAATTGCGAAAATGAAATAGCTTCTGCGTCATATAAATATTCAGCCGCTTTTCCATGTTGTTCCCACAAATTAAAAATTGCAAATTGTGTTGCTGGGGGAACGGCAGGGTGTATCTGTTGTTTTTTGAATTGGTGGCGTAGGCGATAACCGAGTAATTTACGAAAGCTCGCAAAGCGGGTAAAAAAACGTGATAACGAAAAAGCAGGGCGTGGGGGGGCTTGATTGATAATGCGATGTATTTGGGCGGCAAGTTCTTGATGGGAAACAATATATTGGATTAGCCCGATTTGTTTGCCAGTTTGGGCATCTAGTAATTCGGGGGATAGCATTAATTCCATCGCCCGCCGTAGCCCTAATTTATGGATAGAGCGGTGTATTCCGCCAAAATGAGGGTGTAGACCAAGTTGAACCGTGCGAAACCCCACTTGGATTGGTATCGTTGTCTGCGTTATGCGGTAATCCAACGCTAAGGCCAATTCCAAACCATTACCAGTGCAAATTCCGTTCAGTAAAGCGATAGTTGGGAAGGGTAAATCCGCAAATTGTTGGCAGACAGATTGACCTAACTGGCTGTATTCTAAGGCTTGATCGGGAGTTTTTAGCTTGGAAAGTTGAGTCGCATCCAGCCCAATCGCGAAAGAGCTGGGTTTGGCAGAACGTAACACTAACGCGCTAGGTTGTTGGGTGCGCGATAACATACAGGCGTGCGAAAGCTCCTGTAACACGGCAGTGTGTAACGTGTTGCAGTTACTGTTTACGACATCGAGTGTTAGCCACAATACATCATCGTTGTCTGTTTCTAGATGTAGGTGTTGGAAATACTTCATCCAGCCCAATTTGGTTTTCTTTCAAATATCGGGCTGGATAATAGCAGGTTTTGCTTGATGAAAACTGAACTTTCAGGTGGGCGAATTGGGCGGAATGATCAGGGATTACCCTGATCATTTGAATCATAATGGGTGATGGATTGCGAGCTTTTTAGGCAGGTAAATTGCCCTCTAGCAGAACCTAAAGGGCGAAAAGATTAGCAATAGCAGACTATACGGAAGGCTTTACGCTTTCAAACGCTTGTATTTGATACGTTGCGGATGCAATTCATTACCATGACGGCGTTTGT
>CAZEQX010000104.1:0-8982 GCA_964514635.1 uncultured Thiothrix sp. | reverse complement strand
TGTTAGCGGTTGCTATGACAAATAATGTGTGGGCAGGGGGGCGTGAAAAACTGAATGAGTTTTTTACGCAAGTGGATACCATGCAAGCAGCTTTTACGCAGCAGGTCGTTGATGAAAAAGGTAAAGTGCGTCAATCATCGAGTGGCAATGTGTATTTATCGCGTCCGGGTAAATTCCGTTGGGAATACGCCGCACCAGATAAACATCAAATCGTTGCGGACGGTAAAAATGTTTGGGTCTATGACGTGGATTTAGACCAAGTAACCGTTAAACCAATGGGGCAAGCCTTATCCGCCGCGCCTGTCGGTATGTTGACGCAAAAGCAGCCTGTGGAAAAACAGTTTGCTATTGAAGACATGGAAGCAGAAAACAGCAAGTTGGAATGGTTTCGTCTAGTTCCTAAAAAGAAAGATTCTGATTTTACGACAATGGATTTAGGCATTAGCGAATCCGGTATTGAAGAAATGATTTTGAATGATAAGTTCAATCAACAAACTTACATTAAGTTTCAAGGAATGCGTACCAACGTTAATATCGATGAAGGGCAGTTCCAATTCGCGCCGCCTAAAGGTGCAGACGTAATTGGTAAACCTTCCTGATTATTGGAACATCTTTGATTCCTTTAGCTGAACGAATGCGCCCAACGACTCTAACTGAGTATGTTGGGCAAGCTCACCTTCTCGCCGTTGGCAAACCGCTGCGGCGAGCTTTGGAAGAATCCCGCCCACATTCTTTGTTGTTTTGGGGGCCACCCGGTACGGGTAAAACCACCCTTGCACGTCTGATTAGTCATTACTGGCAGACCGAGTTTCTCACGATTTCCGCTGTTTTGGCGGGCGTAAAGGAAATTCGAGCAGCGGTGGATAGCGCACGCCAGACCCTTGCCCTATCAGGGCGTAATACCGTGCTATTTGTCGATGAAGTTCACCGTTTTAACAAAGCGCAACAAGATGCGTTTTTGCCGCATATCGAAGACGGTACGCTGTTATTCATTGGCGCAACCACCGAAAATCCATCGTTTGAATTGAATAACGCGCTGTTGTCGCGGGTGCGGACTTATGTGTTACGCGCTTTGACTCCCGCTGATATTCAACAAGTTTTACGCCATGCTTTACAGGATGAAACCAAAGGTTTGGGGTTGTTACGCTTGCAGGCTGATGCGGTAGTGTTGAATGCGTTAGCGCAGGCGGCGGATGGTGATGCGCGTCGCGCCTTGAATTGGCTGGAAATGGCGGCGGATTTAGCCGAACCCGTTGCAACGGGGGCAATCATTACCCAAGCGGTTTTACAAGAAGTGATTGCCGAAACACCGCGCCGTTTCGATAAAGGTGGCGATGTGTTTTACGAACAGATTTCTGCTTTGCATAAGTCCGTGCGCGGTACGGATCCTGACGCGGCATTGTATTGGCTGTGTCGAATGCTGGATGGCGGTTGTGACCCGCTGTACATTGCGCGGCGCGTGGTGCGTATGGCGAGCGAAGACATTGGTAATGCTGATCCGCGTGGTTTGCAGTTAGCCATGAATGCGTGGGACGCTTACGAACGTCTAGGCAGCCCCGAAGGTGAACTCGCCATTGCGCAGGCCGTGGTTTACCTCGCTTGTGCGCCGAAAAGCAATGCGGTTTACACGGCGTATAAAGCCGCGCTGCAAGATGCCAAACAATTCGGCTCGTTGGAAGTGCCCATGCACTTGCGTAATGCCCCGACGCAGTTCATGAAAGCCTTGGACTATGGCAAAGGCTATCGTTATGCCCACGATGAAGCGAACGCTTACGCGACAGGTGAAAACTATTTCCCAGAGTCTTTGCGTGGGCGGCGTTATTACGAACCTGTCGAACGCGGGTTGGAAATTAAGATTCGTACCAAGCTGCAAACATTACGCAAGCAATTGTAAGGGTATGTTCAGGTCTTTCCGTATTTAATGCGTGCGTTTACGTCGTGCACGGCGTATGTGTAAATGTCGTAGTAGATGTAATCGCCATAGCAGATGTACGCCATAATAACCAACGACAGCGGAAATACCAGCCATTAAAAAAATACCCAGCAAGAACGGCTTCCAGATCAAGATCAGACCATTCATTAACCAATCTAAACTAGGCTCAAAATTAAACCCTGTGCTGGGATGCCCAACGATGGCAGCACCCAAAACATAAGCCGCGTACAACATAGGGGGGGTGGTGACAGGGTTGGTTACGAATACCAATGCGACTGAAATGGGTAAGTTAGCGCGAAAAAAAACGGCTAAAAGTGCCGCTAGTACCGATTGAGCTGGTATGGGCAGCCACATGGCAAACAAACCTATGGCAAACGCACTGGCGACATTATGCCGATTCAAGTGCCACAAGCAGGGCAAATGCAGGGCATCCCCCAGAAACTGAAGGTGCTTATGTTGCTTCAGCGTGTCTGGGTGTGGTGAAAATTTGCGTAACAGTTTTCGTGGCATGAAGCACAACATCAGAGCAATAAAGATAAATCATTATCCACGGTTTTTTCATAATGCGCACCTTTTCAGTGAGTTTTTTTCTTGGCACGTTATTCGTGTTGAATATGCCGCATCTACCTAGTTCATCCGCGCTATTATGGGGCTGGGTATTGCTTGGCAGTAGTGCATTCGTCTGTTGGTTGTGGCGGCGTAGATCAGCGTTATGGGTGTGTATCATGTGGGCGTTATTGGGTGGATTATGGGGTTATAGCTATGCTGCTCAGACCGCAATAGCCATGCGTGATCGCTGGTTGTCCAGTAATCAAGAAGGACAAGATTTGTCAGTCGTTGGGGTGATTGCGGATATTCCCGAACAGCGGGTGGATGGTTGGCATTTTGTGTTGGATGCGGATGGTGAAAACTTGCATGGCAGATTGCAATTAGGCTGGTATGACGAGGACGCACCACAACTACGGGCGGGGGAACGTTGGCAATTCAAAGTGCGTTTAAAACGCCCCAACGGTTTGCGTAATCCCAATGGTTTCGATTACGAACAATGGCTGTTTGCAGAACGGGTTATTGGTACGGGTTCGGTGCGCGATAGCAAAACGAATCAGTTATTGGCTGAACCCGTATGGTGGAATCCCAATCATTGGCGGCAACAAATCAAAGATCGGTTGGATAAGGCGTTGGTTGCGCAGCCCAGTTTGGGTTTGGTGCAGGGGTTGGCAATTGCTTACACGGATCATATCCGCGATGAGCAATGGCAAATCTTACGGCAAACAGGCACGATTCATTTGCTGGCGATTTCGGGCTTACACATTACAATGGTTGCAGGATTAGGGATTGTTCCCATGTGGTTATTGTGGTGGTGCTTTCCACGTTTGTATGTGTGGTTGCCAGTACGCATTGCAGGCGGTGTATGCGGTGGTGGGTTGGCGATTGTCTATTCGCTGTTGGCAGGGTTTAACATTCCCACACAGCGCACTTTGTTGATGCTTTTGATTATGTTGGCGGGATTGGTGTGGCGGCGGTACGTTCCGTTCAGTGTGATTTTTAGCGTGGCTTTATTGGCGGTGTTGTTGCTCGACCCTTTAGCAGGATTGTCGGTGGGATTTTGGTTATCGTTTTTGACGGTTGGGTTGTTGGTTTGGTTGGGGAGTCGGCAACGGAAAGCGGGTAAAACAGCGGCGGTGGGAATGCAGTTGGTTCTGTCATTGGGTACTGTACCGTTAGCAGCAGGTTTTTTTGGGATGGTGTCGTTCATTTCACCTGTAGCGAATTTATTGGCTATTCCTCTTGTCACTTTTATCGTAACGCCTCTCATTCTGTTGGGATTATTGGTGAGTGCTTGGGCAGGTGTTGCAGAAAGTTTGTGGTGGTTAGCCGCTAAACTCTTGGAGTGGCTCATGATGGGTTTGGCATGGATGGCGCAATTGCCATCAGCCTCTATTTATTTGCCCCTCATACCCAGCGCGTGGTTGGTTATTGCTAGTTTGGGCTTTTTCATGCTGTTTATGCCGCGTGGAATGCCTGCCCGTTGGTTAGGGATATTATTGCTCTTGCCCATGTGGTGGTATCAGCCTGTCCGCCCTGTACTAGGGGCGTTTCGTGCGGATATATTGGATGTGGGGCAGGGTTTAGCCAGTGTTGTTCAAACTGCCAATCATACTTTGGTCTTTGATACGGGGGCGAAAACCTCGTCCTCTTTTGACATGGGGGAATTAGTGGTATTACCGTGGTTGCGTGGGCAAGGTATTACGCAAGTGGATGCGTTAGTGGTTTCCCATGCAGATAATGACCATAGCGGCGGCGCGGGGGCGGTCTTAGCAGGGATTCCCGTGCAGTCCATTCTCGTGGGCAGTGCTGATACGCTGGATCATGCCGACCCTTCCAAGCGTTTTGTGAGTATTACAAGCCTATGTGAGCGCGGGCAATCATGGGAATGGGATGGCGTGACGTTTACGGTATTAAATCCTAGTAGCGATTTTCCCCAAGATAAGGATAATAACCGCTCGTGTGTGTTGCGGGTGGCGAATGCTTTTCATCAATTGTTATTGACGGCGGATATTGAGCGTCCTGCCGAAAAAAACTTATTAGCTAGTGGCAACCCTGAATCCTTGTTGGCCGAGGTAATGTTAGTTCCGCATCATGGTAGTAAGTCTTCATCAAGCTTAGCGTTCATTCGTGCGGTTGCGCCTAAGCTGGCTATTGTCACCAGTGGGTATCGTAATCGCTTTCATCATCCGCATGAGGAAGTAATAACACGCTATACTGGACAGGGTGTCCGTGTTGTGGATACGGTGGATGCTGGGGCAATGACTTTGTATTTTCCCGCAGATGAAACCACATTCACACAATCCGGTTGGCGATTATCTCATCCGCATTGGTGGAGTCGATAAAATCACCATTTGCGTGGCTAAAACGTTTTATTTGTGCCAGAATTTAGCCAAATGGGGCAATATTGTCGCAATATTTTGTAGCATCAGGCTCATAGTGGCTTGCACGTTCAATTGTTTCTGGCACAAGTCGATACGCAGGAATTAATGATGAAGCTCGATGAAAAGGATCTTGAGATATTCAAAAAGTTGGATACCAATGTGTATCTGACCTTCAATGACAAACAAGCATTAAAAACCAGCGTAGACGAGTTAGAACGCCGAGCACAAGAAAGTGAGCAGCGTTTGCAGGAAATGTCTAACTTGCTGTTATTAAAAGATAAATTTATTCAGGAAACAGATAAGAAAAACGAAGATCGTGACAAGCGCTTGGAAATTTTGGCGCGGTTATTGGCAGAGCGAGAACAGCAAATCACGGAAAAAAATCTGCTGATTGCTGATAAAGATAAGTACTTACGCGCTCGTGATGAGAATATGTATTCACGGGATCGTGCACTGCAACAACGCGATACTTTGCTAGAGGAGCGCGAAACACGTCTGCGAGCACTGGAACAGAATCTCATGCATTATGAGAAGCTGCTGCAAGAAAAAGAGCTTCAGATTCAACAGCGTGACCGCAGTATGGAGGATAAAGACCGCTCGCTGTTGCGTATTGATCAGGCGTTGCAAAGCAAAGATAAATTATTGCAAAACCGTGACGATAGCATTAGTAAAAAAGACCAACAATTAATCGAACGGGAAGCTCTGCTACAAGAGCGCACCCGCCAAACCCTAGAACAAGAAAAATTACTCAAAGAGCGCGACCGTCAAGTTAATGAGCGTGATAATCAGTTGACCGAGCGCGATAGACAATTAGCGGCGCGTGATTCGCATCTGGATTTGGCAAATAAACACTTGCAAGCGCGGGATGCGAGTTTATCCGAACGTGACCAGCAAATTCAAAACCGTGAACGTTTATTGGCAGACAAAGCTAAGTTATTGCAAGAACGTGATCAGCGAGTTGGTATTCAACAGCAACAAATCGAAAAACGTGACCTGACGTTGGCGGATCGTGATAAACAGTTGGGTGAACGCGACCGCACCATTACGGATCGTGACAATGAATTGCGAATGCGTGAAGATGCGATTCGTTTGCGGGATCAACAGGGGTTGGATTTTCTGCAAACCATTCGTGAGCTGGAAGACCACCTGCAAGAACGTGATTTGCAACTGTCAGAACGAGAGCGACAACTGGCATTGCGTGACGAACGCATTAACAAAACCGATGAAGATGTTCGGGAACGTGACATACGTTTAACCAATCGTGACCGCAGTATTGAAGAACGTGATAATGCTTTAGGCGAGCGTGATCGGCGCATCAAAGAGCGAGATGTAGCCTTGCGTGAGCGTGACACGCGCATTAGCAGCCAAGATTTGCAGTTGCGCGAACGTGACAAACAACTGCAATTACGCGATGCGCAATTACAAAGCCGTGATGTCACCATCGGCGAGCGCGAAAACAGCATTAAAGAGCGTGATAATCACGTTGCATTATTAAACTCACAAATCCAAGAACGTGATGAAACCATTCACGCGCGTGATTCGGTACTAACCGAGCGCAATAGTGTTATTCAAACGCGAGATGAAGCGATTCGCGAGCGCGATGTTAAAATCAGCGAACGTGACCAAAGTTTGCAGCAACGTGACGTTTCTATTCACGAACGTGATGTTAAAATCGGCGAACGTGATCAAAGCTTGCAACAGCGTGATACCAGTATCCAAGCTCGTGATGGTGAAATTGCCAGTCGTGATGAACAAATCCGTAATCTGCAATTAGAAGTGCATTTGCGTGACCAAAGTATTGCAGAACGCGATGTGCAATTACAGTTGCGCGACCAGACGGTGCAGGATCGCGATGAACTGATTGCGGTGCGCGATGAATCCATTGCGGAACGTGATGCTACGGTTGCAGAACGTGATGCACAGTTAGAACAGCGTGATTTGCAAATTCAGAAAAAAGAAAGTGCATTACAAGATCGTGATCAGCAATTAAAAGTGCGTGATCAAACGGTTGCAGAACGTGATATTCGTCTTGCGGAGCGTGATGCTACGGTAGCAAAACGTGACAGTATTTTAGATGAGCGGGACAAGCAATTAAAAAATCGTGATACGACTATTGCGGAACGTGACCAAACCATTATTGCTAAAGAGGCTCACATTCGTCGTCGTGATGAACGTATTCAAGAATTGACATTGCATATTCAGCACTTGGAAAATCTCATACAAGAGCAGTTGCAACAAATTCAACAGCGTGATGAGACTTTGCGGCAGCGTGATCTGATTATTACGCAACGTGACCGCCAATTGGATAAGTTGGATAAAAGCGTTACCAAATATAGTGCGACAGCACAAAGTATTTTCATTAAAGGTGCGTTAGCGGGATTACTCGCAGGTTTGGCATTTGTGTTTGGTTTGCACTTGATGCAAATTCTCTGATACTCAAATAGTATCGTGCTAAGTATAGAGAAAATTGCGGAATTTTTATTTAAAGAACAGGCCTGAAGTATTGATAACTTGGATTGAAGTGAGTGATTTATTTTTATCTAAATCAATCAATTACTTCAGGCTTGATTTGTATTGCAGTAGTGCTCGTCTTGCAAATCCTAGGTGTTGGACGCATAATCCCACGGTCTAAAGCAGGATACGTCGCTATATGTCTGATACGCCACCCCACGATAAGGTTGAAAAAGCAGCCTATATTCGTTCTAAATGTTTAGAAATGGGATTATCTCAACAAGAACTTGCATTGTTATTAGGCATGAATAAAACGAGTGATCGTACTGTACCGTGTTGGCAGCATAGCGAACTTAAACCCAGTAACGTTAAATGTGCGATTATCGAGTCGCTATATCATACACCACCATTTAAACCATTACCCAATATGGCATACAGTTTTACGTTTACTGATCTTTTTGCGGGCATTGGTGGTATTCGTTTGCCGTTTCAGGAGCTGAATGGTAAGTGTGTTTTTACTTCTGAATGGAATCGCTTTTCGCAAATTACCTATGCTGCAAATTTTGGTGAGTTACCACATGGCGATATAACACAAATTCCTGCTGCTAACATTCCTGATCATGATGTGCTATTGGCGGGATTTCCATGTCAAGCATTTTCTCAGGCGGGATTAAAACAGGGGTTTAATGACACTCGTGGCACAATGTTTTTTGAAATTCAGCGGATTCTTGCGGAAAAACGCCCTAAAGCTTTTTTGCTGGAAAATGTAAAACAATTACAAAGTAATAATAAAGGCAATACTTTAAAGACCATATTGGGGATTCTTCGCGGCGAATTTGCAGTAGATGTGCCTGATGATATACTCATGAGTGAAGATGCGCGTAAAGCCTTGAGTGAAACATTGAACTATTGGGTAGATTATAAAGTATTACGCGCTGCTGATTTTGGTGTGCCACAAAATCGCGAACGTATTTATTTAGTCGGGTTTAATAAGGATTACTATGGTGATGCTATTGATTTTAATGCATTGTTTCAATGGGCTAAAGCACCTAAAACTCCAACCAGACTGGGTAGTATTTTAGAAAACTTATCACATTTGTCCTGTGCTGAAGATAAATTCACGATTTCTGATAAATTATGGCGTGGGCATTTGCGCCGTAAGGCAGAACATCAGGCAAAGGGTAATGGGTTCGGTTATTGCTTGTTTAATGAAAATAGCCCGTACACCAATACATTGAGTGCGCGTTATTATAAAGATGGTTCTGAAATACTGATTGATCAGTCAAAGTTGGGGCGTAATCCGCGTTTATTAACGCCACGAGAATGCGCCCGTCTCCAAGGCTTCCCTGAAAGTTTTATTGTCGATGCGGTTTCAAGAGCGCGAATCTATGAGCAATTCGGTAATTCCGTTTGCATTCCGGTGGTCAAGTCCGTCGCACAGTCTTTGGTGACGACCATGCAAACGGCAGAGTTGTTAAGGTTATTGGCAGTGCGTTAAGTGGTGGCTTGAAAACCAGAACACTACACCCCGACTCGGATAAGCGTTAAACTCTGTCTCTTTTCAGGTTGACCCCCCAAGTGGAGACTTAGAATGCAGGAAAATTTACTGACTTATGCGCCCGCAGCAGGTGCATTGCAAGGCCGTGTGATTCTGGTGACAGGTGCAGC
>CAZEQX010000103.1:0-8991 GCA_964514635.1 uncultured Thiothrix sp. | reverse complement strand
CCTTTCAAGCCTTGTTTGACGGTTTCGCCACCGACATCAAACTGGCTGGTTTCCAAAGTGGTATTGGCATTGAGTTTGAGGTAAGCGCGGTCTGTGCCTTTGTCTGCCACCAATAAGAACGGGGTATTTGGGCTGGTCAATTCCGCAAAACCGTCGTTGCTGGTGGTTGCGGTGGTCAGGGTTTGACCTTGGAAATTACGCAGCGTCAGGTTCACACCCGCTGCGGCTGCGGCAGTGCGCAAATCGCTGGCAATGACATGCACTTTACCCGTGCCGTCTTGTTTGGCAATCAAACCAAGGTTGCTGGAGATGAAATTATGCGCATCATCCACATCCTCGCTATTGTGGAAATAGCTGTCGTCACACGGGTTATCGCGTTTTTCCCAGTCGTAATCTTCCGTATTGAGGGCGTATTCCTCGATACCATCCCAACCGCTGGTTTCTGTACCGTCGTCATCTTCCGCACTGGTCAGCGGTTTGTCGCTGATTTGTGGGGCAGGTGTTCCAGCGGGACAAGGGTAGGTGGAAAAGCGACGGTCAACCGACAGTTGCAAACGGTACATCGAGCCGGGTTTGGCTTTGAAGAGTTCCGTAGCATCAATATTGTAACGATTCCACTGATTGGGGTTAGCAGCGGTCAGCGGGATGGTTTTGCGCCAAACATTCCGCCCGACGCGCTCCATTTCGCGGTCGCCATCCAGTCCGTTGACTTGTAGGAATTGTTCGATGTTGTCGGGAAATACTTCCATCGCGGTGATTTGCACCGCATTGACGGCACGCGCTTCCAGCGGAATGGTCATGCTTTGACCTTCGGGCAGGATGCTGCCTTTGCCGACAAAACGCACGGCAGGTTTGGGAGCACCCAAGGTAATTGCTTGTTCGCTGCGTTCGGCTAATTTGCCCACGGTGGCGGAAGCCGCTTTGATACCGGGTTGTAGGATCAGTTTGTGTTCGCCAGGGGCTAACTCACCCGTAGGGAAAACCAGCAGGCGGTTGCCGACGATTTGGGTGGTGATTTCGCTGCTACCCAGTTGCACCAAACCTTTTAGGTCTTGCTGCGGGTCGAGTGCGTCTGAAAAACTGATGCTGACGTGCGGTTTGCCTTCGGCGTTTTCGCTCAAGGTATCAACGCGGGTTATGCCAAAGCTGGCTTGGCTGGGGATTTTGAAATCGTGCGAACCGTTTAAATTATCGCCTTGTGCATTGAGTGATTTGGCATCCCATGTCAGGTGCAAATCCGTACCGAAGGTCTCACGCGGAATATTCACCACCACGAAACGGTGTTCCGTGCCTGCGTCATTGTGTTCCCAGCCGATGCGCTGCGGCTTTTGCTGCGCGGTGGCTTGCAGGATTTTTTCCACCATCTCCGGCGCAACGTAGTCAGAGGTGAAAACCTTGCCTTCCAGTTGCATTTGCGTGGGTTGATCCGCTACTGGGTCCAGCCCTTGGAATTGCACATCGACTTCCAGAGCTGCCGTTTTGAAGGCGAAATCCAGTGCCGGAGTATTGGTGGGGATATTGAGCAAACCGTCCGGTTTGACGCTCAAGGTGTAGGTTTGCCCAGAAGCCAGCGGTGCATCGGGGGTAAACACGATACTGCTGGTGGTGTCGAAACGCGCTTTGCCTGCGACATTGGGTGATAGTTTCAGGTAAGCATCCGCGCTACTGCCTACCTTGTCGTCGCTGATCACGGCTTGGCGAAAGGCAATCGCCAATGGTTTATTGCGTGGTTGGATACTCGGTGGGCGTACACTGAACAGCTCGGTGAGCAAACGGTTGCGGTCTTGCGTTGCGGTATCTGGTTTACCCGTAACGGTGTTGCTTGCCGTGTCTGGTTTATCGGAGTCGCCGCAGCCTACTAGGGTCAACGCGCTCAGTAGGGCGATAGACCCTAGTGCGCGGACGATAGGCGAATATTTGGACATTTTGATTCCCCCGCCATTATATAGTTAATTTAGTCTATTGTAGCTTTCATTGGTTCGCAGCGTATTGAATTTGCGTGATACAAACAATCTTTTTCCGCGATAATTTTTATTTAATGATTTGCCTTTGACCAATTATCCGTGGGGGTTTGAAACAGGACAAACTTGTGGGGTGGGCAGTGCCATGCTAGTTTCTGCGGGTTTAGATTGCCTGAGTTTAACTGCCCCATGCGTATGCCGCGTTTTTATATTGAACAACCGTTAGCGGTTGGTGTTAGTGTGAATTTACCAGAAACGACCTTTCGTCATGCGATTCAGGTTTTGCGTTTGAGCGTGGGTGAATCACTGATGTTGTTTAATGGCGCAGAAGGGGATTACGTTGCAGAACTGACCAGTATCAGTAAAAAAGCGGCAACGGTGAGCATTAGTGCGTGCCTTCCCGTGGCGAATGAGTCACCCATAGCGATAACTCTGGCGCAGGCGGTGATCAAGCCAGACAAAATGGATTTTGCGCTACAAAAAGCGGTGGAACTGGGTGTGAACACGATTCAGCCTTTGATTACCCAACGCAGCGTGGTGCGCATGAATAAAGAACAGGCAGAAAAAAAAGTGCAGCATTGGCAAGGGATTGTGCAAGCGGCTTGCGAACAATCGGGGCGTATTACATTACCGTCAGTACTTGCGCCATTGAGTCTGGAAAATTGGCTGCAACAAACCTTTCAGGGTACACGTTTAATGCTCGGTATTGGGGATTACCCGCGTTTGGGGGAATTACCTGTCGACTTGCCCGCCCCATTTGCCTTGGTGATAGGGCCTGAAGGTGGTTTTACCGATGAAGAAACCGAAGCCTGTTTAGCCGCAAAGGTTCAAGGTGTGTCATTGGGTAAACGGGTTCTACGCGCGGAAACAGCAACACTTGCGGCACTGGCGTTAATCCAGCACCGCTTTGGTGATTTGTAAGCAGTTAAGGTGCAGTGGGCGGCTCTGCTGCGGATTCGGGCAGGGCTTGTTTCACTTCCTCAAGGTACGCATCCAATGTGAGCGGGGATGCCGCGTGTACATTAAACGAACTCAGGGATTGGCTGTAATTGGGTTCAGCGGAAAACTCATGTTCGGTTGAGATTTGATCAATGATATTCACCGTGCGTAACCCCAATGGCAAAGCACTCAGTAATAATGCTACGCCCAAGGCGGGTTTAACGCGCTGATGCAAAATCCAATGCAGGAAAATGAATAGCAGCGTGGGCAATAGCAGGAAGTCACCAACTCCGGTTGCAATCCAACGGCTGGGAATATCAGACGTGAGGAAATAATCAACTAAATGTCCCAATTCAATCAGCAGTAATGGCACAAGTGAAAATAGCGACACAAAGCTGATAGCAGGCATGAATTGCCAACGATGCGTGACCAAACGGGTAATCACCATAGCGGTCAGCATAAAAAATAGCTGAATCAATAAATTCAGCGACAAGCTGCTAATGTAAAACAGCACATCTTTTTGCAAAGATGTTTCCAAGTATTGGTTGGCCACCAATGTGAATATATTCAGCAGAAACAAGAAAATGGCAGCGACAGGATGGCAAAGCAACATCATAAAACCATCACAGCGGTTAATATGTGTCATTTCCACGGGCATGTCGCTGGATAATAAGCGGACTTTACGATTACCCAATAATAACTGGCTAGGCAGCGAAACAATGGTCGCACTTTGCCCTAGTGATTGCTTATTGAGTAACGTACCATTTTCAGTCGACAAGTTGTGTAAAATCACTTGTTCGCGTGCATTTTGATCCAGCATTAAATGATGCGGTGATACCGAATCATCCGAGATAATAATATCGTTATCCAATGCCCGCCCAATAGTGACGGGAAAGTGGTCGAGTTTATGGTACTGATGCAAACCACGGTTTTGGATTTCTAGAATTATTTTTGCCACTTAAATTCCTCCAGCATTCGCTTGAATACTTTCAACCCGCTGTCCACATTGACACCAGTCATATCCAAGTTAAAAAACATCCCTTGTTGTTTATAGCCAACCAACGCCCCTGTAATTAATAAGTCGCTCAAACCTGCATAGTGCAAGTAGTCGCGGCGACACACCGTCATTTTGAACTCTTGTTCTGCAACAGTGACAAAATTGGTGTAACAGGCGAAATTGGTTACGTCTTTTTCACCCGCATCGCTGTCGGGCATACTGCTGTTGAGTGATTCATAATGGTGATAAAAGCGCGGCGGGATCATGCTATCGCTTTCCAACCAGATGTACTCATAAGCAAAACGCCCAACTTCGAGCTTTTCGGCAAGATAGATACTGTTTTCGTTATCGCAACGGGTGTAGTAGACCTTGGCTAGTTCATTTGGGGGTTGTTGTTCGCTGTTATCCCAGCAACGTGTTGCGCCATCGATGTACCCGGGAACGGCACTGAATTTACCGAAAGGTAAGGTATCCCATTTTGCATCTTGCAAACGTTGCATGTATTTGACGGTATT
The DNA here is from genome assembly GCA_964514635.1 of uncultured Thiothrix sp. Lineage (GTDB taxonomy): Bacteria > Pseudomonadota > Gammaproteobacteria > Thiotrichales > Thiotrichaceae > Thiothrix. Next base: position 4,579 of record CAZEQX010000103.1, on the reverse strand, counting down.
TTCGCGCAATTGTGCTGCGATACGTTCTTGAATATTGCTTTCTGGCGCGTAATTACGAGCTTGCAACTCGGTCAATAAGGTTGCTAAATGTTCAGCGGGGACTAAAAAACTAATACCATTGCCCGACGTTGCCACATTAATGCCGATGACTTGTTGTTGTTCGTTGAGTGCCGGACCGCCACTCATACCCGGATTTAAACTGCCTGAGAATAAAATATTGTTATCATCACTGGCAGTCATAATGCCATTATTCGTGCCCTCAACAATCGAAAAACCTTTATCCAATGGATTACCCAACGAGTAAACCCGCGCCCCTTTGGGGGGCATGTCGCCTAATGCCATTGGCATACCTAAAGGTTGAGGGGCTTTAAGCACGGCAAGATCATGAATAACATCCACCGCCAATAATGTTAAACTTCCTGTGGCTTTGTTGGTGGAAAGAAATCCTAATTCATAGGCTTGGGGGTTATTCACATAAGTGCTAACCACATGATAATTCGTGGCGATTAAGTCTCCTTGTTGTACGATAAAGCCAGAGCCGATTGCGGTTTTTTCACCGCTTTGTTTATTAAGGACTTGAATCTGATAAACCGACGGTTCGACATCAGAATAAATCGTTGTGGAATCGCTGGCAGCATTTACCCATGAAAAGGGTAATATCGCGCTGAGAGCGAAGATACAATTAATGAGCAGGTGACGGAGCATTCCCTGTTTTCCTGAATATACATGCATAAAGCGCGTCAAATGGACGCATGTTTTGGTTTTCATTGACGATAAGCCTATGTGTCTGCACGCCCGTACAGACAACAACACACACTTACCCCAACCCCGTAGGGGTGAAATACGATTCTAGGTATAGAATGCTGGGGATGTCATGGACATCCCTAAAATGGAGAGATTTCGCCCTTTATTCAGCCATTAATCAAAGGGTTGCAAAAATCTCACGCGCAATTGCGATGGTTTCATCAAGGTCAGCAGTCGTATGCGCGGTGGAAACAAAACCCGCTTCATACGCTGATGGCGCAAGATACACACCACGATTCAGCATTCCGTGGAAGAAACGATTAAATTGTTCAATATTGCAAGCTGTTACTTGCTGGTAGGTGTCGATGCGTGCTTCAGGCGTAAAGAATAAGCCGAACATGCCACCGACTTGTTGGGTCAGGAATGGTATGCCCGCAGCGTGTGCGGCTTGTTGCATTCCTTGCGTGAAATAGGTGGTTTTCGCGGTGAGTTCATCATAGAAACCAGAGCGAGAAATGATTTCCAACATTTTCAAGCCCGCTGTCATTGCAATCGGATTACCAGACAATGTGCCCGCCTGATAAACCGCACCCAATGGTGAAAGGCATTCCATGATTGCGCGTTTACCGCCAAATGCGCCAACAGGCATTCCGCCACCAATGATTTTGCCCAAAGTGGTCAAATCCGGTTGTACGTTATAAACCGCCTGTGCGCCACCTAATGCCACGCGGAAACCCGTCATGACCTCATCAAAGATTAAAACCGCGCCAGATTCATCACATACTTCGCGCAAGGTTTCTAAAAAGCCAGCCACGGGTGGAATGCAATTCATGTTCCCTGATACAGGCTCAACAATGATACAGGCGATTTCGTGACCGCGTGCCGCGAAGACTTCACGCACCTGTTCGCTATTGTTGTAATCCAAGGTTAGGGTGTATTGTGCTAATTCCGCAGGAACACCGGGCGAGCTGGGTTGTCCAAAGGTTAATGCGCCTGAACCCGCTTTGACTAGTAAGGAATCACCGTGACCGTGATAGCCACCTTCAAATTTCACCAGAAAATTGCGTCCTGTGAAGCCACGGGCCAGACGGATCGCCGACATGGTGGCTTCCGTGCCGGAGCTGGTCATGCGTACCATCTCAATGGACGGGACGAGTTCACAGATTTTTTCCGCCATCGTGATTTCGATGGCTGTCGGAGCACCGTAACTCAGGCCATCAACGGCAGCGGCTTGCACGGCGGCGACGACTTCAGGGTGTGCGTGCCCGGCAACCATTGGCCCCCAAGAACCAACATAATCGATCAAACGATTGCCATCCGCGTCCCACATATACGCACCTTGGGCGCGGGCAATGAAACGTGGTGTACCGCCAACACTGCGAAAAGCGCGTACCGGCGAATTAACACCACCGGGAATAGAACATTTGGCTTGCTCGAACAGTGTTTCGGAACGGGTCACAATCAATATCCTTGGCTAGTAATAAAGAGTGCGCTTATCTTACGTCAGAGGCATCCACTTGAACAGACATAAACTGGAGTTGGGCGTATTTGCGCTCATGTTTTTTGCGGCTGTAATATTCGTGTATGAATGGTGGCAGCGTCCCACAACAGCATCAGCACCAGCGCCCCAAACCAATCTTTTACCACAGGTTGCAAAACCACCCACAACCGCATCACTCGTACCTTTGGTAGCTGGAAAAGATGCAGGGTCGATTCAAACGCAACCCACTGCACAAGCTGCCTTAGTTAATGGTAAAACAACGGGTAAATCCCAGCCCTCCTTAGCGGAATTATTATCTGCAATGGATGCAATTTTGCAGGATTTATCGAGTATATATAGCATGATGGGCAGTGCTGTTGATGTTTATCAAGGCAATGAAACGTTCACGCAAACCTATCAGCCGCAGATCGATCAACACCAACAGCGTTTTAATGAATTGCTGCAACAAGCAATCGGCTTATCTAAATCCGCCGCTCAAAGTTTTTTGTGGGAACGGGTGACGAATTTTGGGTTGCCAATGGAATACAATTTTTTGTTATTGGATGGTTTGCGTGACCCTGATTCAGCATTACTCGAACAAATCCTCACATGGTTAGAAAGCGGGAATGCCTCAATCGATATTAGGCAAATCGTGGCGTATAACGTGATTCTTGGGGCGACAAAGCATAGGGAACGTTTAAAGCAATTCATAGAAGAACGGTTGCAAATAGAGCCGGAAATACCCCTATTACAAACGTACCTCGAAATCTATCAAGCAATGAGTCAAGAGCAAGGCAAGACGGATAATGCACAATTTCTGGCGCAATTAGAGATGGTACGCGCACGGTTAGAGCCTGATCAATATTTTGATTATCGCTTGAAAATGCTGAATCTGGCGGACGAAAACGCCGATTATGCTGGGGTTTTGGAAGAAATCAGCCGTGCGCCAATGACAACCGCTCAGCGTAAAACGTTGCTGTTACGTTTGTCGGATGAAATTGTCGCGTCTTTATCCACGAACATTGGGGTGGATTCCTCCGAAGTGCGTATCGCCGCTAATAACCAACAAACCCTATTACGCTATCTGTCGGCGAGTTTACCAACACCACGGTTGCAGGAGAGTTTTTCCCTGTATCAATACAGCAGTCAGCAATATGCCATTCAATTACTGCAAGACAAAGCTGGGGCGATGGAACGTCTGTATCAGAAAATCGTGAGCAGCCAGTCGCTGGATGAACAAGTCGCCTTGTTATACGCCATGCCCTACACCGATGAGAGGATACAAAAACGTCTGCGTCAACAAACAGCGTTATTGCAAAAGCTCCGTGACGCGGCTAAACAACCGCAACTGAGTGCCGAACAACGTGGACTTATTGAAGCAGCACTGTCGAATCTGGCTACTCAATCACCTGAAAACGAGCCGGAATCTTCTCTGGGTTTGTTTGATGATGCGCCTGGCACAAAAGACGGACGTGCTACGCAAACCACTGATGAAACGCCTGCGCCCGCGCCGTAATCGCCGTGGAGTGAAACACGTCGGTAATCACTGCCAACATATCCGCACCGTTGGCAAGCAGCGGCTTACCATTATCGAGGGTAATGCCGCCGATCACACAAATCGGTGTATTGGGTAATTGTTGTCGTGCGGTTTGCAGCAATTCCAAACTGGCACGCGGCGCGTCAGGTTTGGTCGGTGAAGGGAAAACACTGCCAAACGCGACGTAACTCGCGCCTTGTTGCGCGGCATTCAATGCCAGCTCCAAACGGTTGTAACACGACACGCCAATGATCGCGTGTTCCCCTAGGGTAGCTCGCGCCGTGGCGAAGGCCGTATCGTCTTTACCGACATGAACGCCATCTGCTTGCACGGCTTTTGCCAATTCCACGTCATCATTAATCATCAATAACGCGCGGTAACGCTGGCATAACACATGTAGGGCTTGGGCTTCTTGCAAGCGGCGCGTTGTATCTGAGGTTTTATCGCGGTACTGCACAATCGCAGCACCACCTTGTAATGCCTGTTCCACTTTCTGCAATAACAGCGCACCTGTTGAGCCATCAGTAATGACGTAAAGGCCTTTTAACTTGGTCATGAAGCGTTTTCCATCTGACGAATCCATACAAACATACCCAATTATACCCATTTCAACCAGTGGCTTTTGAATCAACAAAGTCGCAAGAGCGTGTTGTGGTAGCGTCAGTGATGACTGCTGAATGACTTAGTAAATAATTCTGATTAATGGCATTGACTACTCGGCGTATTTCAGAAAGAATCTAGCGCATTATTAACCCTCTACTTAAAAGGAGACCCTCAACATGCTTTACACACAACACACATTTGTAACTTGCTAGGTG
>CAZEQX010000102.1:0-9111 GCA_964514635.1 uncultured Thiothrix sp. | reverse complement strand
TTGCAGGGCCGCGTGTTATCGAGCAGACCGTGCGTGAAAAACTCCCCGAAGGTTTTCAACGCAGTGAATTTTTGCAAGAAAAAGGCGCGATTGACATGATCGTACACCGCAAGCAATTGCGCGAAACCATTGCGGATTTGGTGGCGATGTTGCAGCACAAACCGAATCCGGTACAGCTTGAATTAGTCGCAACCGCCTAAAGCGAAATACCTTTGAAACATTCAACCTTAGCAGAATGGCTGGCGTGGCAGGAAACTTTACACCTGTCCGCCATTGATTTGGGTTTAGAGCGCATTCGGCAAGTGGCAGCGCGTTTGAACTTACTGACCTTACCTGTACCGCTGATAACGGTGGGGGGAACGAATGGCAAAGGCTCGACCTGCGCTATGCTTACCGCCGTCTTGGTATCACAAGGTTATCGTGTTGGTACTTACACATCGCCGCATTTACTGCATTACAACGAACGCATTGCCATTAACGGCGAACCAGTAGCAGATGCGCCGATTTGTGCGGCATTTGCGGCGATTGATGCGGTGCGGGGTGATATTTCCTTAACCTATTTTGAGTTTGGCACGTTGGCAGCGGTGTGGTGTTTTGCTCACGCACCAGTCGATGTCATGGTGTTGGAAGTGGGTTTGGGCGGGCGTTTGGACGCAGTAAACCTGTGGGATGCGGATGTTGCCATCATTACCAGCATTGGCATTGATCACGTTGATTGGTTGGGTGATAACCGTGAAGTAATTGGGCGCGAAAAAGCGGGCATCATGCGTGCGGGTAAGCCGATTATTTGCGGTGATCCTGAACCTCCTGCCAGTATTGCAGTCGAAGCAGAACGTATTGGTGCAACACTCTACCAATACGGTGATGATTTTGATGCTCATGGTTTACCGCAACCTGCCTTATTAGGGGCGGTGCAGGCGCAAAATGCGGCGTGTGTGGCGCAAGCTTTACGCTGTTTGGCGAATGTTCTGCCTATCAGTGCTGACAATATTGCGCAAGGCTTAACGACCGTGCGTTTAATGGGGCGTTTGCAAAAACTCCATAACCAGCCTGAGTTGGTGGTGGATGTAGCACACAATCCACATGCGGCGACAGAATTGGCTAAATGGCTGCGTGACAACCAAACGACTCACCAAACCCATGCGATTTTCTCTATACTAGCGGATAAGGATATTGCAGGCGTGGTAGCCATTATGCAGCCTTGGATTCAAGAATGGCATCTTGTGCCATTACAAGGAGCGCGGGCTGTTCCTGTCGAGACATTAAAAAACACGTTGCAAAGGTTGGGTGTCCAAGCACCGATTCGGGTGTATCAGGATTTTCATTCAGCGTGGGATAACGTGCTTTTTAGTGTAAATAAACGGGATAGGGTAGTGGCTTTTGGCTCTTTTCTGGTAGTATCGGGCATGTTGGAAGTGGTCGTTCCCCAACTGGACTAAGCTTCTCGCCCAGCCTCGGAAAAACCATGCATCATGACAAGTATTGAGTGTCGAAGATTGATAAAGGAGCAGTGAAACAGATGGACAATAAGGCTACAACCAAACGCATGATTGGTGCAGTGGTGCTGGTATTAGTCGCCGCTTTGTTACTGGCGTGGTTACTCAAAGGTAAGAACCGCGAAAGTCAAGAAATGGCAGTGAATCAAACGGCAGAAACCAAACCCATCATCGGTTTTCCGGGTGTGGAAGAACAAAAGCCTGGCCTGGTTAATGAAAAACCCAGTACAGTCAGCCAATTGGGACAAAATACCGTACAAGGTACAAACGATTTAGGCCAACAAAATTTGAATCTGGAAGGCTCTGTTAATGCCCAAGTTGTCAACCCTAACGGCACTGACTTGAGCGTGCGCCCTAGCGCAACCGCAGGGACTGGCAGTGTTGGTACAGGTGATGCCAGCAGCACAACGACGACCGCCGCTCAAACCGCTGGCAGTGCGACAGCGACAAGCGCGGGTGTTGGTAGTGTGGGTTTAAGCAGTTCTTCTAGCATGGATGTGAACGCATCTGCTAAAGATCAACCAAAAAGCGAATCCAAAAGCGAAACCACTGAAACGCACAAGAAAAGTACGGCTGTGTTAGTCGGGGAACGCCCCGTGCCAAAGGCTGAGTCTGAAGAAAGCGCTCGCGAGAAAGCGGCAGCGAAAAAAGAAGCTGCTGAAAAAGTGGCGGCTGAAAAGGCAGCAGCGGAGAAATCCAAAGAATTGGCAGCAGCGAACAAGGATAAAACCACTGCTGAAACCAGCAAGCCTGATGCGGGTGCAAGCACGGGTTCAGCCGCGACAGGTTATGCTATCCAACTGATGGCTAGTGCGGATAAAGCTAAAGCAGAAGCTGTGGCGAAACCTTTGGTTGCAGAAGGTTATAAGGTTGCAGTCGCTGAGGTGAAAGTTGACGGTAAAACCATTTACCGTGTTCGCATCGGTGGCTATCCAACCAAAGAGGAAGCTGTTGCGGCGCAAGCGAAATTAAAAGCGCGTTACACACAGAATCCAGACGTACAAAATAGTTTCGTCACTCAATAATACGGTAACGCATGACAGCGGAAATCTTAGACGCGGGTATTATCATACTCATTTTATTGTCCGCAGTGATTGGTCTGATTCGGGGCTTGGTCAGGGAGGCATTTTCCCTGATTACATGGGTCGCTGCTTTTGGTTTGGCTATTTTCTATGTCAAACCTTTAGCTGCTGAACTGCCGTTTGCTGTGCAAAGTGAGGTCGTGCGTTTAGGAATTGCTTTCGCTGTCATTTTTTTTGGTGTATTGGTTGTAGGTTCGATTCTCAATCATTTACTCAGTACCGCAGTCTCATCGATAGGTCTAGGTGGCATTGATCACTTGTTGGGCGGTGTATTCGGGATTCTGCGTGGTGGCCTCATCATTACCTTGTTGGTATTGTTGATGAGTGTGACTGCCTACCCCAAGCAAAGTTGGTGGAAAGATGCTTTACTGATGCCTTGGTTTGAAGAGGCTGCCAAAGTCGTGAAGGAAATTATACCAGACGACTTTTCCAACTACCTCGAACCGAAACAGGATGTAATTGAAAAATAAGCCTTCCTGAACTCGGTGTGAAAAATGGTGCAGCCGTGCATGGATGTAGTGCATGGCTGTTTTGTTTTGACGGGCGTAGAATATGACGTTTTCATTTCATGCGAAGGCAGGAATATGTGCGGAATTATCGGGATTATCGGGCATGAGCCAGTTAATCAGGCACTTTACGATGGTTTAACCGTATTGCAGCATCGGGGTCAGGATGCTGCGGGTATTGTCACTAGCGATGGCAGAAAATTATACCTAAGACGTGAAAATGGTTTAGTTAAGGATGTATTCCAAGAGCGTCACATGCGCATGTTGCAAGGCAATATGGGTGTTGGACATGTGCGTTATCCGACCGCAGGGTCATCTTCTTCGGCAGAAGCGCAACCATTTTATGTGAATAGTCCCTATGGGATTTCGCTGGCGCACAATGGGAATTTGACCAACGCGCATATTTTAAAGCGTGAGTTGTATTTGGAGGATCGTCGGCAAATCAATACCGACTCTGATTCGGAAATCTTGCTCAATGTTTTTGCGCAGGAATTGTCACGACGTGATGCTCTACATGTCAGTCCTGATGACATCTTTGCGGCGGTGGCAGGTGTGCACAAACGTTGCAAGGGGGCGTATGCCGTTATTGCCATGTTGACCCGTGATGGTTTGGTCGGCTTCCGTGACCCTAACGGTATTCGTCCTCTGGTCTATGGTGTGCGCGAAACTGAAAAGGGTAATGAGTACATGTTAGCCTCTGAAAGCGTGGCATTGGATGCGCAAGGCTATCGCTTGATTCGTGATATTGAGCCGGGTGAGGCTATTTTCATTCGTCCTGATGGTCAGGTTTTCACGCGCCAATGTGCAGAAAATCCCAGTTACGCGACCTGTATTTTTGAATATGTGTATTTTGCACGCCCTGACTCCATCATTGATAACGTGTTTGTGCATAAAGCGCGGATGCGTATGGGGCGCAAAATGGCTGAACGTGTCATGCGTGAATGGCCAGAACACGATATTGATGTGGTGATTCCCATTCCCGATACTAGCCGAACCTCGGCGTTGGAAATGGCGTATACCTTGGGTGTGCCGTACCGCGAAGGGTTTATCAAAAACCGTTACATCGGGCGCACGTTTATCATGCCGGGGCAGGCCAAACGTAAAAAGTCAGTACGGCAAAAACTCAATCCATTAGGTCTGGAGTTCAAAGGTAAAAACGTCATGTTGGTGGATGACTCCATCGTGCGTGGCACAACATCCGGCGAAATCGTACAAATGGCGCGTGATGCGGGGGCTAAAAAAGTGTATTTTGCTTCCGCGTCACCTGCGATCAAGTTCCCGAATATTTATGGTATTGATATGCCAGCCGCAAAGGAACTTATTGCCCATGATCGAACCGAAGAAGAAGTCGCTGCGGCGATTGGGGTGGATCGGTTGTTCTATTTACCACTGCCGGATTTGCTTGCAGCAGTGAGTAAGGGCAATCCGCGTTTGAAGACTTTTGATTGCTCGGTTTTCACAGGGCAATACGTCACGGGTGAAACGGGCGATTACTTTACCGAATTAGAGGCTTTACGGAATGATGCAGAAAAAACAAAACGTGAACACGACATGGCTGCCATTGATATTTGTGACAGTGCTTAATAGTGGGGTGGTAATGGCAGAACCAGAAACACAACAACCGTTAGCGCTTCCACCATTGCAACAAGAGCCAGTGGCAACAACGCCAGCAGAGCCGCAGGCGCAAGTGGCTGTTACAACGCCTGCTGTGGATGCGGACAAACAATTCGCGCCACTGTTGAATAAGTTGGCGCAGGCATTCCCAGATTATTCCACAACACAGGTATTGGTTGTGGATGCTGCTGCGCAAAAAATGTTACTGGTGGAGAGCGGGAAACAAGTAGGCGAGTGGATCATTTCAACGGCTGAGAAAGGTTTGGGTAGCACCAAAGGCAGTGATCAAACGCCATTGGGTGCGCATCGTATCGCAGAAAAAATTGGGGCGGGAGCACCTTTAGGTACGATTTTCAAATCCCGTCAAAATACAGGGCAGCTTGTCAATATCCTGACTGAACCTGGTGCGGATAGCCCAGATGACTATGTGACCAGTCGTATTATGTGGTTAGATGGTTTAGAACCTGGTCAAAATAAGGGGGGTAATGTGGATTCACATGAACGCTTTATTTACATCCACGGTACGGGTGAGGAAGGTAAATTAGGGAAGCCCGCTTCACACGGTTGCATTCGGATGCGCAACAAGGATGTGATCGAACTCTTTGATCGAGTGCGGGAAAACACTTTGGTCTACATCACAAATGGGATGAGTGGCAGTTGATCTACGACGATTGGGAATTTGATACGTTAGCGGTGCGGGCAGGGCATGTCCGCACTCACGAACAAGAGCACGCGGAAGCGATTTTCCCCACTTCCAGTTTTGTGTTCCAAAGTGCGGCACAAGCGGCGGCGCGTTTTAGTGGCGCGGAATCGGGCAATATCTACGCGCGATTCACTAACCCGACGGTGCGCTATTTCCAAGAGCGTTTAGCGGCGTTAGAAGGCGGCGAAAGCTGCGTGGCAACCAGTTCGGGTATGTCAGCCATTTTGGCGGTGATGTTAGGGTTGTTGAAGGCGGGGGATCATGTGATTTGCTCGCGTTCGGTGTTTGGCACGACCACGGTGTTGCTGCAAAATTACGTTGCCAAGTTTGGTGTGGACGTAAGCTTTGTGGATTTAACTGATTTGTCGGCGTGGGATGCTGCGATTCGCCCTAATACACGTTTGTTTTTCGCCGAAACACCTGCGAACCCCTTAACCGAAATTGCGGATATTCGGGAATTAGCGGAATTAGCACATCGCCATAACAGCTTGTTGGTGATTGATAACTGTTTTTGTACGCCCGCATTACAACGCCCGTTGGAGCTAGGGGCGGACATCGTGGTTCATGCCGCTACCAAGTATTTGGATGGGCAGGGGCGTGCGATTGGCGGTGCTGTGGTGGGTGATGCTGAACGTGTAGGTAAGGACATTTACGGCGTGTTGCGTACTGGTGGTGTTTCCATGAGTCCGTTCAATGCGTGGGTGTTTTTGAAAGGCTTGGAAACCCTGCGGTTGCGCATGAAAGCACATTGCGACAACGCCATGCAGTTGGCACAATGGTTGAATGAGCACCCAGCGATTGAGCATGTTTATTACCCAGGTTTACCCGCACATCCACAACATGAATTAGCCAAGCGTCAGCAAAGTGCATTTGGTGGCATTGTGTCATTTGTGGTGAAAGGCGAACGTGAGGCCGCTTGGCGGGTGATTGATTCCACACAAATGCTATCGATTACGGCGAATTTAGGTGATGCAAAAACCACGATTACGCATCCGGCAACCACAACGCACGGGCGTTTAACACCAGAACAAAAAGCGCAAGCAGGTGTGGTGGAAGGTTTGATTCGTGTTTCGGTTGGTTTGGAAGCGGTTCAAGATATTCAGCGCGATTTAGCACGCGGCTTGACAGTTGCTGCGTTAAATAGCTGAACACAGGTGTGTGTAGTGTGGCTGTCGCATTATTGATGCGATGGCCTTTTGCACAGAGTTGTGTCGTTGGGAATGCCAAAAAAAGAAGGCTCTCCAAAATCGGAGAGCCAAGTGCTTTAGGGTATGTAGAGCGTTGATGGAAACTGCCGACCAGAGGAGGTAACGACATCAATGCCAACAATTTCCACCTGCCCATTAGACCTTTTTTGCTAGGGGTACACAATCCATGCTCTTAGGGTTTCTTGATGCATATCAACTTAGTTTGATCTTTATTGTCAGAAACTTGCAATTGTTTTTCGCATAAAGCATTTATGTTATCCGCCCGCTTGGGGTCTAATCGAGGTCGGTATGAGCAAAATACAATTTGATGCAGAATTAATCAGACGTTATGACACAGCAGGACCACGTTATACGTCTTATCCCACTGCGGTGGCGTTTGCTCCGTTTACAGAAGCGGAGTACAAGCACCATGCTCGTTTGAGTAATGAAGACCCGATTCCTTTGCCATTGTCGTTGTATTTTCATATCCCATTTTGTGACACCATTTGCTTTTATTGCGCGTGTAATAAAATAGCGACAAAAGACCATTCCTTATCGACAAAATATTTGCAGTATCTATTCCGCGAAATTGAAATCCAAGCCAGTCTCTATGACGTAGATCGCCCCGTAGAACAATTACATTGGGGTGGTGGTACACCAACGTTTTTGAATCATGACGAAATGCGAGCATTAATGGCGAAAACACGCCAGCATTTCAAGCTACACGATGGTGATGATGGTGACTATTCGATTGAAATTGACCCGCGTTCGGTGACGGTAGAAACCATTAGTGTCTTGCGTGAGATTGGTTTTAACCGCTTTAGTTTGGGTGTGCAAGATGTCGATGAACGGGTACAGCGTGCGGTGAATCGGATTCAGCCGATTGAACAGACCCAAACGGTAATAGAGGCGTGTCGTGCGCTGGGTGCTAAGTCGATTAGCGTGGATTTGATTTACGGTTTGCCGTTCCAAAGTGTGGAAAGTTTCCGGCAAACCTTGGATACCATGATTGCATTGTCACCGGACCGGATTTCCGTCTTTAACTATGCGCATTTGCCTAATCTATTTAAACCACAGCGGCGCATTAATGAAGCAGACTTGCCATCGGCTGATACGAAATTACAGATTTTGCAATTGGCGATTGAGCATTTGACTAGTGCAGGTTATGAATACATCGGTATGGATCATTTTGCTAAACCCGATGATGAATTAGCCATCGCGCAGCAACAAGGCACGTTACACCGCAATTTCCAAGGTTATACCACCCACGCTGATTGTGATTTGATTGGCATGGGGGTGAGTTCGATTAGTAGTGTGGCGGATTGTTATAGCCAAAATGCGAAAACCTTGGATGAGTATTACACGGCGATTGAACAGGGACATTTGCCTGTGATTCGCGGCATTACGTTGGATGATGATGATGTGATTCGTCGTGAAGTGATCCAACAGTTGGCGTGCCATTTCGCGTTGAACTTTTCGCAAATCGAGCGGGTATTTAAGGTGAATTTCACAGCGTACTTTGCGCGAGAATTGGAACTGTTGCAGCCAATGGCTCACGATGAACTGTTACAGTTTGTGCCTACAGGTATTGAGGTAACGCCGCGCGGTCGGTTTTTGATCCGTAACATTTGTATGGTGTTTGACGTGAGCCTGCGTAAGCAGGGCGTACAGCAACGTTTCTCGCGGGTTATTTAAACCGTTCCTTTAAACTTATACAAACTTAAACCTTAGTCAAGTTTGCGGTTAAATTCCTGCTTCACAGGGGCTGGTTTCACTTTCGGTTTGCACCGAGAGCCAGAGCCTTCCCCTCCACAGGCAGACACCGTGGAACTCACGGCGTGGCTGCTGAGTGGCACACTGAGCGTGCCGAAGTGCGCAGCCGAAGCATAGTTGGCTAAGTTAATAGCTGCATTCACATCCCGATCATGGTTTACGCCACAGGTCGGGCACTCCCACGACCTGATGGACAGAGGGAGTTTTTCTGCCTTTTCGCCACACGCTGAACAGGTCTTACTTGAGGCAAAAAAACGATCAGCCACAACCACCACACTGCCCCGCATTGCCGCTTTGTATTCCAGTTGCCGCCGGAACTCGAAAAAACCCATGTCACTGATGGCACGGGATAAGTGATGATTTTTCACCATGCCCGACACGTTCAAATCTTCAATGCCGAGGGTGTGGAAGCGGCGGGTCAAATCCGTGGTGAGCTTGTGCAAATTGTCTTGGCGGATGTTGGCTATCCGCGCATGAAGCTTTGCCAGTTTTTGCTTCGCCTTGTGGTGGTTAGCACTGCCCCTGACCTTGCGCGACAGGCTGCGGGACAAGCGTTTGAGACGCGAAAGCAAGGCTTTGTGCGGCTTCGCCCCTGCCACCGTTTCCCCCGTTGACAGCGTTGCCAGTGCGGACACGCCCAAATCCACCCCCACCGTGCCCTTCGACAAGCTCAGGGTCTCACCTTGGTTTTCGGCAGGTGGGAGGTGGTGGTTGCTGAGCGTAGCCGAAGCATGGTCGATGTCCACGGTG
>CAZEQX010000101.1:0-9380 GCA_964514635.1 uncultured Thiothrix sp. | reverse complement strand
AGGTATCCTACACCGTTTGCTACTCGATTTGAGGTTGGAAATGGTGCGTTTAGTCGCGTTGGGCTGTTTGGCGGCGTTGTTTTTCAGCAGTACTTTTATTTTGAATCGTGCCATGAGTTTGGAAGGCGGGCATTGGGCGTGGTCGGCGAGTTTGCGCTTTGCTTATATGTTGTTATTTATCAGTACATTATTGTTGATAACGAAAGGCAAAGCGTATCTAACGGCGGTGTGGGAGGTGTATCGCACGCATTGGGTGTTTTGGAGTATTGCGGGCGGTATCGGTTTTGGGATTTTTTACGCGCTGTTATGTTTTAGTGCTGATCACGCGGCGGGTTGGGTTGTGGCGACGACATGGGAAATCACTATTTTGTGTACGCCATTAGTGTTGTTGGGGTTTGGGAAACGTGTGCCGTTAAAAGGTATTGCGGTGGCTGCTGTTATTTTCGTCGGGATTGTCTTGGTAAATGGGGATCAAGCAGGTGCAGCGGCGAGCGAGGCGGTAACGCATGGCTGGTGGGGCGTTGTGCCGATTGTGGTGTCGGCGTTTGCGTATCCCTTGGGCTTGCAATTGGTGTGGGAAGCTACGCAAGGTGGACATGGCTGGATTCCGGCGATTCGTCATCCGATCATGCAGGATAGTTTTGCCAAAGTGTTGCTCTTGACCTTGGGTTCAATGCCGTTTTGGGTGGTGTTATTGCTGGTAACATTGCCGCCAACACCGTCGAATGGGCAGTTGTTGAACACCGCATTGGTGGCGTTGTTTTCGGGTGTGATTGCCACGACGTTATTTTTGTCGGCGCGGCATCAGTGTCGCCATCCGCACGAAATTGCGGCAGTCGATGCTTCGCAAGCGATGGAGGTGGTTTTTTCTTTGGTAGGCGAAGTGTTGTTATTAAACGGTTTATTGCCAAATCCAATGGGATGGTTGGGTGTGTTTTTAACGGTTTTGGGGTTGATAGCGTATACACGCTTGCAAGCAGCTCGCGCGTGAGAAATCTTTTTTAGAGATATATATATCGAATTATATCGCTTTTTTAGCTTTAGATTTTCGTAGATACTGCATCGCATCATATGGAATAGATTTTGAGGATTAGCACCATGCTGTTCAATCGAAAACAAACAACACTTAAAACGCTATCGCATCTCGATTGGCTAGAAGCTGAGGCAATCCACATCATGCGTGAAGTGGCAGGTCAATGTTCTAACCCCGTGCTGTTATTCTCCGGTGGTAAAGATTCGATCTGCATGTTACGCATCGCTGAAAAAGCTTTCCGTCCTGGGCGTTTCCCCTTTCCTTTAATGCACATTGACACCGGACATAACTACAAAGAAGTCACTGATTTCCGTGACAAACGTGCAGCGGAATTGGGTGAGCGTTTAATCGTGCGTTCGGTGGAAGATTCCATGAAACGCGGCACGGTGGTACTGAAACACGAAAACGAATCCCGCAACAAACACCAATCCGTCACATTGTTGGAAGCGATTGAAGAGTTTGGTTTTGATGCGTGCATCGGTGGTGCGCGTCGTGACGAAGAAAAAGCGCGTGCTAAAGAACGTATCATGAGTTTCCGCGACGAATTTGGGCAATGGGACCCGAAAAATCAACGCCCTGAATTGTGGGATTTGTACAATGCGCGTTCACATAAAGGTGAAAACATTCGTGCATTCCCGATTTCCAACTGGACTGAATTAGACGTTTGGCAATACATCGAGCGTGAAGGTTTGGAATTACCGAGCATTTACTTTGCGCACAAACGCCCTGTCGTGTATCGCCAAGGCGCGATTGTTCCAGTAACGGACGTTACGCCAGCGAAAGCGGGTGAAGAAATCATCGACTTGCAAGTGCGTTTCCGTACTGTTGGTGACATTACTTGTACCGCTCCGGTGGAATCCGACGCGGACAGCGTTGAAAAAATCATTGCTGAAACTGCAACCACGACCATTACCGAACGTGGTGCGACCCGTTTAGACGATCAGGCGAGTGAAGCCTCAATGGAACAACGTAAAAAAGAGGGGTATTTCTAATGACTAACCTGATTGAAGATCACGGCTTACTGCGCTTTTTGACGTGCGGCAGTGTCGACGACGGTAAAAGTACCCTGATCGGGCGTTTGTTGTTCGATTCCAAATCCATTTTGGCGGATGCGTTACACGCGATTGAAAAAACCTCGCAAAAGCGTGGGATGCAAGAAGTTGATTTGTCATTGCTGACCGACGGTTTGCAAGCCGAACGTGAGCAAGGCATTACCATTGACGTGGCGTATCGTTATTTCTCGACTGGTACGCGCAAATTCATTATCGCCGACGCGCCTGGGCATGAGCAATACACGCGCAACATGGTGACAGCCGCTTCTACCGCAAACTTAGCCATTATTCTGGTCGATGCGCGTAAAGGTGTACAGCCACAAACTCGCCGCCACTCGTATTTGGCGCATTTGGTCGGTATTCCGCATTTATTGGTTGCGGTCAATAAAATGGACTTGGTGGACTACAGCCAAGCGCGTTTTGAAGAAGTTCGCGCCGCGTATTTGGATTTTGCGGAACAACTTGGTATTAAAGATGTGCGCTTTATCCCATTATCCGCGTTAAAAGGCGACATGGTGGTGGATCGTGGCGACAATTTAAACTGGTATCAAGGCGAAACCTTGATGGAAATTTTGGAAAACGCCCCATCCGCGCATTCCGAACACGATGAGCCATTCCGTTTCCCTGTGCAGTTTGTGTGCCGCCCACAAGATTCGACCAACCCAGCATTACACGACTACCGTGGTTTCATGGGGCGGGTGGAATCTGGCAGCATTGCGGTGGGTGACGCGGTAACAGCATTGCCTTCCGGTTTGACCAGCACAGTCAAAGCGATTGAATTGGGCGGCAAGCCATTGCGTGAGGCGATTACCGAACAGTCGGTGACAATTTTGTTGGAAGATGAAATCGACATTTCACGCGGTGACATGATCGTGAAATCCGATGCGCTACCAACACAAACCAAACAAATTACAGCGACAATTTGCTGGTTATCCGAAACACCAATGGATCGTGCGCGGACGTATTTGATTCGTCACACCACGCGCGAAACCAAAGCGAAAGTGACGGAAATCGCGTATCGTGTGGATGTGAATACCTTGGAAAAGCAAGCGGTTGAACGTTTGGCAATGAATGATATTGCCCAAGTCAGTTTTAAATTGGCACAACCATTATTAACCGATGCTTATACCGATAATCGTGGTACGGGCGCGTTCATCGTGATTGATGAAAGCACCAATAATACGGTTGGCGCTGGCATGATTAACTAACTGTAAACATCACTTACCTTAAGGAAAGGGGATACTGACGTGGTTGGTATTCCCTTTTTTGTTGTGGGCTACCATCAGTCATTGGTAAAAAAGCCACGGTGTGGCGTGTTTATAGATGATATTCTTTATCATAAAAATTCATAAGCATTCCATATTTTATTGGTTTTGTTCATTAAGCAAGATGATTTAGAATGATAGCCACCACTGCGATTTATTGGTTGACGGGTTCAAAGGAGGTTCTATGGGATGGGAAGGCTATCTCGCCATTGTGTTAGTGTTCGGTGTTTTGGGATTTTTGGCTTTTTCAAAAATCGCTGCCGACTTGATTTTAATGGGTGCTTTGATCATCTTAATGGTGACTGGTATTCTAAAACCCAGCGAGGCTTTTGAAGGTTTCGGGAATACAGGGTTAATGACGATTGCCGCTTTATACATTGTCGCAGCAGGTTTGCGCGAAACGGGGGCAATTCAGTACATTACGCGCCATTTATTGGGGCAGCCCAAAACCGTGCGTGGCGCACAGTTTCGTATGTTAGTGCCTACCGCGACCTTAAGTGCATTTTTGAATAATACCACCGTGGTGGCGATGTTGATTCCCGCTATTCAAGAATGGTGTAAGCGGCTGAAATTGCCGCCTTCAAAACTTTTACTTCCCTTGAGCTATGTGACGATTTTGGGGGGAACTTGTACGTTAATCGGTACGAGTACCAATTTAGTAGTGAATGGCTTATTGCAAAAAAATGGCATTGAACCTCTAGGTGTATTTGATATTACGGGTGTCGGTTTAATTCTATTATTTGTGGGCAGTGTCTTTTTATTACTGTTTGGTAATCGCTTATTACCCAATAGTAGTGGTGTGGAAGAAGGGTTAGATAAAGTCCGTGAATATTATGTTGAAATGGTGATTGATGGTGCAGTATTAGCCAATAAATCACTGTCTGATGCTGGGTTATCCAATTTGGGGTATGGTTATTTGGTGGAGGTGATTCGCCAAAGCGAAGTGATTAACAACCCAGGGGCAGATTTCGTTTTACAGGAAAACGACCGCTTACTCTTTGTTGGTGCGCCCCGTTGCGCCCATGAGTTGCGCAGTATTCACGGCTTAAAACCTGTGAATGCGGATATTCAACGCTTAGATGTTAATGTTGCACATTATCAGCGCCGTTTGGTGGAAGCAGTTATTGGCCCTGAATTTCCTTTTCTGGGTATGACCTTGGAAGAATGTGACTTCATGGGAGCATATCAGGCGGTGGTGTTGTCCGTTTCACGCGGTGGACGCGATAATCTGCCAGACCGTGGTTTAGGAACAAAATTGCAGGTCGGCGACACATTATTATTAGAGGCCAGTAAAGAGTTTGCCAACCAATACCGTTTCCGTAAAGATTTCTTGTTGGTGAGTGCCCTAGAAGATTCCAGCCCGCCAAACTTTAAAAAAGCTCGGTTGTCATTAAGTATTTTGGCAGTCATGGTTTTGCTGAGTGCGTTTGAAATCATTCCCATTCTGCAAGCGGCATGGTTGGCGGCTGGGGCAATGTTATTGACGCGCTGCATGAATGCTGGATTAGCCCGCCGTTCGATTGACTTTACTGTTTTAACCGTTGTCGGGGCTTCTTTTGCTTTAGGGCAGTCATTGGATAATACAGGTGCAGCGAAATTTATTGCAGAAAGTTTAATGTCTGGTGGGCATCTTACTCCAGTAATGGCTTTGATTGCGGTGTACGCGCTAACGTCTTTATTCACCGAAGTGATCACCAATAATGCTGCTGCGGTGTTAATGTTCCCGATTTGTAATTCGATTGCACAGGGGTTAGGCGTTGATGTAATGCCATTTGCGATTGCTATTATGTTTGCAGCATCAGCAAGCTTTATGACACCGATTGGCTACCAAACCAATTTGATGGTTTATGGTCCTGGTGGTTATCGTGTGATGGATTACCTGAAAATTGGTATTCCCATGAACATTATTGCAGGTTGTGCCACCATTCCGGCGATTCTCTGGTTCTGGCCTTTGTGAAGGTAAGCATGGAAGAAAGTACCCAATAATTAGTGCTTTACCTCGTATGGGTGATGAACCTTACAGCCAATATTGGTCGCGATATTGGCTTTTTTCAGTGAAGGAGAACGATTCTGTAGCCATGCTTTATCACAAATCTTCATAAGTATTCCACTTTTTATTATTTATTGTTATTTACAAAATACGGTTAGACTATTCCCCGTCATTAGATTTAAGCGTAAAAAGCATCAGATAAGTCGGTTATGGCTTAAAGTCGGCTCTAATTCAGTCTGCTCGGGGAGTGTATCGCATATGATTTTGGATCGTTTGATTAAGCAACCAGAAGTGGTTTATGTTACGGGTGAAACACCTCTACGCAGTCTAGTAAAAGCCGCTTCTTGGCGTGCAACGGGTACGGCCGATACAATTTTTTGGTCGTGGCTTTTTACGGGCAGTATTGGCACGGCCTTGTCAATTGGTGTCACAGAAGTAATTACCAAAATTTTTCTTTATTATGCCCATGAACGGGTATGGAATCGCATTTCCTTTGGTCGTAAGAAAGTAACCCCCGTCGAAACTAATGTGCGTGAACCTGAGGTTGTGACGGCATCTGCTTAATGATGCTATGTCTTAATTTAGCAATGATCCAAGATTATTAGAATGCCAAAGTAGCGATGTTACTTTGGCATTTTTGTTTTTAGGCATTTGCTAATCTAGTCGTTACCGCTATATGGTTAATCTGAATAAGTATTGCAAGTTTTCTTGGTTTGGTTTGTAAGGCTAAATCTTTAAGATGCAAAGCCATTAACAGACATTAACGAAGAGGCTCATAACGATGAAATTAACAGTGGCATTTAAACCAGCACGTCGCCAGTTATTGGCTGTTGCTTTGGCAATTGGTTTGGGCAGTTTGGCAAGTTTAGCGAATGCGGCAGATGTAAAACTCAGAAATGTTTCTTATGACCCGACTCGTGAGTTATACACCGATTATAATGCGGCCTTTGCTAAATATTGGAAAGAAAAAACAGGCGATACGGTAACGATTGAGCAATCTCATGGTGGCTCTGGTAAACAAGCACGCGCTTTAATTGATGGTTTAGACGGTGATGTCGCGACATTAGCTTTGGGTTATGACATTGACTCGCTGTATAAAGACGGCAATTTATTATCAAAAGATTGGCAGAAAGCCTTACCCAACAATTCCACGCCTTATACATCAACCATTGTGTTTTTAGTGCGTAAGGGTAATCCAAAAGGTATTAAAGATTGGTCTGATTTAGCCAAAGAGGGGGTGGAGGTTGTAACACCTAACCCTAAAACCTCCGGCGGAGCACGTTGGAATTACCTCGCAGCATGGGGTTATGCTTTAAAGCAACCGGGTGGTAATGACGAATCGGCAAAAGCCTTTGTGAAAAAAATCTTTGATAATGTCAAAGTACTGGATACCGGAGCGCGTGGCTCAACTACCACGTTTACTCAACGTGAAGTCGGTGATGTATTGATTACTTGGGAAAACGAAGCGTATTTGGTATTGAATGAATTGGGTAAGGATAAATACGAAATCGTGACCCCATCTTTATCCATTTTGGCAGAACCGCCCGTTACGGTGGTAACGCGCTATGCCAAACAGCATAACACCGAAGCATTAGCGAAAGCGTATTTGGAATATTTGTATAGCCCTGAGGGTCAAGACATTATTGGTAAGCATTATTTCCGTCCGCGTGATGCTACCGCGTTAGCCAAATACAAAAGCCAATTCGCGCCAGTGCAATTATTTACCTTAGGTGACGTATTCGGTAGTTGGGAAAAAGCGCAATCGACGCATTTTAGCAACGGTGGCACATTCGACCAGATCAAGGGTAACTAAATTTAACCGTGTGATGTGGGCTTATCATGAAAGCGTATAAGTATTCCATGATTTGTTATTTCTAATCATCCGTTGGTAACGATTAAACTATATTCCGTTACTAGCTCACGAAAAGGGGTGAGAATTATATTTCACCCCTTTATTATGCCCGTTAATCACGGGTGTAGACTTTTTTGATTCTACCCACGGAACTGACACTGATGGCGCAATCTGCAAAGTTTAGGGTATTGCCGGGATTCGGTTTATCTTTAGGTTATACACTGGTTTATTTATCACTTATTGTTTTAATTCCCCTGTCAGCCGTTTTCATTAAAGCAGCCTCAATGGATTTTGCTGACTTTTGGCAAACGATTAGTGATCCTGCGGTAGTATCTTCCTATCGTGTTTCTTTTTTAACATCCTTATTAGCTGCTGCTATTAATGTGGTCTTTGGATTATTGCTGGCGTGGTCTTTGGTACGCTATGAGTTTTTTGGTAAACGTTTTGTGGATGCGCTGGTGGATTTGCCATTTGCATTACCAACAGCCGTGGCGGGGATTACTTTATCCGCGTTGTATGCGAAAAATGGTTGGATCGGCAGTTTATTTGAGCCGTATGGAATTAAAATTGCTTTTACGCCATTGGGTATTCTCATTGCACTGACCTTTATTGGTTTGCCCTTTGTGGTGAGAACTGTGCAGCCCATTTTGCAAGATTTGAGTGTGGAATTTGAAGAAGCCGCCGCGACATTAGGGGCAAGCCGTTGGCAAGCGGTGCGCTATGTGGTGTTTCCGGCCTTGTTACCCGCGATTTTGACAGGTTTTGCGTTGGCATTTGCGCGGGCGGTGGGGGAATACGGCTCGGTGATTTTCATTGCGGGTAATGTGCCGATGGTGTCGGAAATTACCCCGCTGCTGATTATTACGCGCTTAGAGCAGTTTGATACCGCAGGCGCAACGGCAATTGCGGCTGTTATGTTGGTGGTGTCGTTTACTTTATTATTGATTATTAATGGCTTGCAGCATTGGGCGGCAAATCGTAAGCGGTATTTAACAGGGGAGGATGCAACATGAGTGGCATGGTTGGTGGCATTCAGGCGCGTCAAGGCGCGGCGATTTTCGAGCATAATCCCGCCACGTCTGAGCCGCGTTGGGTGAAGTGGAGCATTTTGGCGGTTGCATTAAGTTTCTTTGCGCTGTTTTTATTATTGCCGTTGGTGACAGTATTTGTCGAAGCATTACGCAAAGGTTGGGATGTTTACGTTGCGGCGATTGTGCACCCTGATACGTTATCCGCCATCGGTTTGACCTTATTAGCGGCGGCGGTGGCGATTCCCTTAAACGTGGTATTTGGGATTGCTGCCGCATGGTGCATTACCAAATTTGAGTTTCGCGGCAAACAATTACTCACGACTTTGATTGACCTACCGTTTTCGGTTTCGCCAGTGGTGGCGGGTTTGGTGTATGTCTTGGTATTCGGGGCGCACGGTTGGTTTGGTGTTTGGTTAATGGAACACGACCTGAAAGTGATTTTCGCCATACCGGGGATTATTTTGGCGACGGTGTTTGTGACGTTTCCGTTTGTGGCGCGGGAGTTGATTCCACTGATGGAAGCGCAAGGCAGTGATGCCGAAGAAGCCGCCGTTTCGTTAGGTGCGTCGGGGTGGCAAACGTTTTGGTATGTTACGTTACCGAATATTAAATGGGGTCTGTTGTATGGCGTGATTTTGTGTAATGCGCGAGCAATGGGCGAATTTGGCGCGGTATCGGTGGTTTCGGGGCATTTGCGTGGGCAAACCACTACTTTACCGTTACATGTCGAGATTTTGTATAACGAATACCAATTTGCTGCGGCGTTTGCGGTTGCCTCGTTATTGGCATTACTGGCTTTGGTGACATTGGCAATTAAATGGTATGTGGAGTGGAAAGCGTCATGAGCATTCAAGTTAAAAATATTCACAAAAATTTCTCTAGTTTCAAAGCATTGGATGACATTACGCTGGAATTTCCCACGGGTAAATTGGTGGCGTTATTAGGCCCTTCCGGTTGCGGCAAAACCACGCTGTTACGCATTATTGCGGGTTTGGAACAGGCGGATAGTGGCGAAATTTGGCTGGAAGGCTTGAATGCGTCCAACCTGCATGTGCGGGAGCGACAGATTGGTTTCATGTTCCAGCATTACGCGCTGTTTCAGCACATGACGGTGTTTGATAATGTCGCGTTCGGTTTGCGCGTGAAACCCAAAGCCG
>CAZEQX010000100.1:0-9394 GCA_964514635.1 uncultured Thiothrix sp. | reverse complement strand
CACACTCTTTCCCTACACGACGCTCTTCCGATCTACCGCTAACAAAGTGAAGAGTGTTTTGGCAAACAGTGTTTTCATCAATTAACCTTTTCTTTAAAAAACTTTCAATCAATAACCAGTGTATTAGTCTTTCGGCAAAGCTGCCACTAGCACATCCCGACTTCCATTGCTCAAGACGGGGCTGACTACTCCGGCTGTTTCCATGTCTTCTATCATACGCGCCGCACGGTTATAGCCCACTTTCAAACGACGCTGTAGATAAGAAATCGAAGCTCGCCGCGACTCGATCACAATCGCCACAGCTTCGTCATACAAGGGGTCCGCCTCGCCTTCCCGCTCGGATAAGGGTTCTAACCCTGGGATAGCATCGGATGCAGACGTTGTATCAGCTAAGACATCCGCAATGTAATCTGGTTCCCCTTGCAGCTTCAGATAATTTGTCACATCTTCCACTTCGCGGTCTGTCACCAACGCGCCATGAATCCGTAATGGCAAAGAAGTCCCCGGTGGCATGTATAACATATCGCCATAGCCGAGCAATTGTTCCGCCCCCCCTTGATCCAAAATGGTACGCGAATCAATCTTCGTGGACACTTGGAAAGCGATTCGAGTTGGAATATTTGCCTTAATTAACCCCGTAATCACATCCACCGACGGACGTTGTGTCGCTAAAATCAAATGAATCCCCGATGCACGCGCTTTTTGTGCCAAACGTGCAATCAGTTCTTCGACTTTTTTACCCACGACCATCATCATGTCGGCAAATTCATCGACAATAACCACAATGTACGGCAGCGGTTTTAACGGTTCGGCTTGCCCATCCACATGTTTGAGCGGGTCAAATAATGGGTCATAAATGGGATCACCACGCTCTTTGGCTTCACGGACTTTCTCATTGAAACCGCCGATATTGCGCACTTTGAGCTTGGACATTAACAAGTAACGGCGTTCCATTTCCACCACGCACCAGCGCAATGCATTTGCAGCGTGCTTCATGTCGGTAACGACGGGTGCGAGTAAGTGCGGAATGTCTTCGTAGCTGCTGAGTTCGAGCATTTTCGGGTCAATCATGATCATGCGCACATCAGCAGGTGTCGCTTTATACAGCAAACTCATGAGTACCGCATTCACGAATACCGATTTCCCCGAACCCGTTGTCCCCGCTACCAATAAATGCGGCATCCGCGCTAAGTCCGCCACTACCGGATTTCCGGCAATGTCTTTGCCCAAAGCCAAAGTTAAGGGTGATAAACTTTTGGTGTAAACGGGCGCACCGAGCATTTCGCTGATGGTGACAACATCGCGCTTGTCGTTGGGTACTTCAATCCCAATGGTCGGGCGACCGGGGATAACTTCCACCACCCGCACACTGGAAACACACATATTCCGCGCCAAGTCCGAAGCCAAGCCAGATACTTTAGAAGCTTTTGTCCCGTCAGGTAATTGCAGTTCAAAACGAGTAATGACAGGACCTGGGTCAACTGCGACGACTTTTACGCCTTCCTTGATACCATAATGCCCTAACGCTTCTACCAGTTTACCCGCCAACTCCCGCAAACGTTCCTTAGGCTGGGTCACACGTTCTTTAGAAGGCGCATTCAATAACTGCAAACGCGGCAAGATCAAAGTGGGCTGCTTGCCACTACCACGTTTCACGAATAGAGGCTTTTCTGCTTTTTTCTTTTTAACGGTACTATCGTTATCCATTTTGTCCGCTGCCGAGACAAGCACATCATTATCCAATATTTCCATGAGGTTATCCGTTACCACCACAGGCTTTGCCGCAGCGGCTTCGACAAACCCAACACTTGTCCCCACCGTTGGCATGACAGCAGGCGTTACACGATTGGGACGCACAGCCGATAAATCTGGCGGAATATCTAAAATGGGTTCTTGGCGAGTTTTCGGCTGCAATTCAATCACATCCACCCCATCTTGTAACGGGTGCGCACTTTTACCGATACCCGTATTGCGACTCATCCATTCTGCTGCTTTACCCAGCGAATCCCCTAACGAGTCTTTGCTGCCATGAAAGGCATCCGATACACCATCGGAAATACGCCCCAGCATTCCACCCTTACTATCATCTTGACCGATAACCACATTGGGGATGATAGACGCGGTATTCCCACTACTTTTTGTGCTACTTTGCCCTTGAACCACCTGCAATTTCTCAAACAATTGCAGCATCCAATCACCTAACTTTTCTGTGACTTTTCCCCACGAAATTCCCCCAACAATCGTAACCCCACCCAAAAAAATGGACAACAGCATTAGCACCGAACCAACGTAACCAAAGACGGTACGCGCACAAAAATCACCAATAGCTTGCCCTAAAATACCCCCACCCAAGCCCACCGGATAAGGGTCAAACAGCAAATGTGCTAAGCCTGTCCCCGACAATAGCGTGAATAACGCCCCCAACGCCGTGATAACATCGTTAAAACCGCCAATGGGGTTATTAGGGTTCTGTTGATGTGGACTGAACCGGAAGGTTGTCAAACCCAATGCCACCAGTACCAAAGGCAAGGCATACGCCAGATAGCCTAGCAGTCCAATCAAGAAGTTAGCTAACCAAGCACCTTTACAACCAGCCAAGTTCGCACACTCCCCAATCTGGCTATCGTGGTGAAAAGGGCCTGGATCAGCAGCGTTATAAGACAACAATGCCAATAAAATAACAGTGGCAATCCCCAAAAACACAATCACAGTCGCTTGCTGCAAGCTCATCCGTGTTTTGTTATGCATTGGTTTTGATTTTGCGTTTGATTTCTTATCCAAACTAATATCCCTATTTGTTGCATCCCGTGATTATAAGGGGTGTTTTTCTGATTACTACTTTACCCAGCGTTGCAGGTCACATAGGATTACCCGACCAACAGCAGACGGGGCAATCCTCATTGCCCGTTTTACAAGGAGAATTATACATGCACATGAACTCGACGAAACATTGTCGTTTACTCATTTTAGGTTCTGGTCCTGCGGGTTATACCGCTGCCGTCTATGCTGCGCGTGCCAATCTTCAACCTGTATTAGTGACAGGGATGCAGCAAGGCGGCCAATTAATGACCACAACCGAGGTGGATAACTGGCCAGGTGATGATGCGGGAGTCATGGGACCACAGCTTATGGAACGGATGCAAAAACACGCAGAACGTTTCGATACCGAAATCATTTTCGACCATATTAACAGCGTTGATCTGCAAAACCGTCCATTCACCCTCTCTGGCGATAGCGGTACTTACACCTGCGACGCGCTGATTATTGCCACGGGTGCATCCGCGATGTATTTGGGGTTGGAATCCGAAGAAAAGTTCAAAGGTCGTGGCGTTTCTGCGTGTGCTACCTGCGACGGCTTCTTCTACCGCAACCAAAAAGTCGCGGTTATCGGTGGTGGCAATACCGCCGTGGAAGAGGCTTTGTACTTATCCAATATCGCTTCTGAAGTGTATTTGGTGCATCGCCGCGATACCTTACGTTCTGAAAAAATCCTGCAAAAACACCTGCTGGAAAAAGCTGAGCAAGGCAAAGTTAAACTGTTGTGGAACAATACCTTAGACGAAGTATTGGGCGATAAAAGCGGTGTGACAGGAATGCGTGTGAAAAACGTCCAGAGTGGTGAAACCCAAGACATCGACTTAATGGGCATTTTCGTAGCAATCGGTCACAAACCAAACACCGATATTTTCCAAGGTCAATTGGAACTGGAAAACGGCTACATCAAGGTCAATAGCGGCACACGCGGTAATGCTACCCAAACCAGCGTCGAAGGCGTATTCGCCGCAGGTGATGTGATGGATCACGTCTATCGCCAAGCGATTACT
This sequence comes from uncultured Thiothrix sp., assembly GCA_964514635.1. Taxonomy (GTDB): domain Bacteria; phylum Pseudomonadota; class Gammaproteobacteria; order Thiotrichales; family Thiotrichaceae; genus Thiothrix. The sequence continues at coordinate 5,570 of CAZEQX010000100.1, read as the reverse complement.
TCCGCAGGTACAGGCTGCATGGCGGCATTGGATGCGGAAAAATACCTCGATAACTTATCCAAACAAGGTGCTTGATTGCTGCCTCGTGCTCTAAATCTAACCTTACTCAATGCTAACTGGTCGGAAGAACCCTTCCCACCAGTTGAGTTGGCGTGGGATGAACCCAACGGCTTGCTCGCTGTGGGCGGTGATTTAAGCGTGCCACGGCTAGTAAATGCCTATAAAGCGGGTATTTTTCCGTGGTTTGGTCCGCGAGAACCGATTTATTGGTGGTCGCCAGACCCACGCACGGTCTTGTTTCCCCACAAAATTCGCATCACCCGCAGTTTACGCAAATCCTTGCGTAACAAAGGCTATCGCATCACCTTCGATACCTGCTTTGCGGATGTGGTCGAAGCTTGCGCCGCGCCGCGTACCTATGCCAGTGGAACGTGGATTACCCACGAAATGCACACTGCGTACTGTCTACTTCATGCGCGTGATATTGCCCATTCGGTGGAAGTGTGGAATGCAGACGGCGAATTGGTTGGCGGCTTATACGGCGTGGCAACGGGCGGGGTATTTAGTGGTGAATCCATGTTTAGCCGTGAACCCGACACCTCAAAAATTGCAATGGTCGCAATGGCGTACCATTTGCAACGCTGGGGATTTGCCGTGATTGATTGCCAAATCGAGAACCCACATTTGCTCAGCATGGGCGCGGAAAATATCAGCCGTGCTGATTACATGCGCTTACTCAAAGGGCATTTGCAGCATCCCCCTGCACGTTGGGAAGTCGACCCTAATATTGACCTATCCGCTTGGCAACCTGAACTGCACTGTTAGAAAGATTTCTGTCATAACGCCACACAAGTGGCACAGAGCTTGCTAGTCTTAGGGGATTATTCCCCTATGGCAGCAAAATTTCCATGAAGGTTAGTGACACTTTCGCCGGACAATTAAACATTACCCTACAGTGGCAACAAGGCGAAGTCACAACCGTCACGATTCAGTCGAATCGTTTGCGCCTGAACCCGCGTTTACTCATTAACCAACCGCTGAAAGTCGCACCGCGCCTAACGGGAATGCTGTTCAGTGTCTGTGGTATGGCACAATCCATTACCGCAGCGCGTGCTTGCGAACACGCGCTGGCGTTACCTTTTTCTGAAAAATTAGCGCGTTATCAGGATTTTCAAGTCAATGTGGAAATGCTATTCGAGCATTTATTACGGCTATTCCAAGACTGGGGCAATGTTCTAACTCGTGATACTGCAACCGCCGCAGAATTGCAGGTCTTGTTCAAACTCAAGCGCGACTTGCTCAAAACGGATCAACCAAAACCCATTCTAGACGCGATTCGCCAATGCTTTGAAAACCGTTTATTGGGGTTGCGTACCAAACGTTGGTTGCAATATTGCGCCAGCGGTGATGTAAAGAAACTTGCCATTCGTGGCAAAATTGGCAGCTTGATTACCATGATTCGCAACCATCATTGGGAACGTTTAGGGCAACATTCTGTGCAAAGTTTACCCGTTTTAGATAATGCTTGGTGGGCACAGCGTTTAAACAGTGCGGATGCTGAACATTTCATTGCCCAACCCGAAGTGGATGGATCGGCGGTAGAAACATCCGCCTTAACTCGTCAGTGGAATGAACCAGCCTTGCGGTTTTGGCGCAAAGAATACGGCAGTGGCTTACTCACGCGCCTAATCGCACGCGTGTTGGACATGTTGGAATGCTGGGACGCGCTCTACCCATTAGCCATGTCGACAAGCCCTGAGCCGCCCCCCTACCCTGCTCACTTGCCGGAGCATCCTAACGGATCGGAACGTGGCGAAGGTTTGTGCGCTTTACACACCGCACGCGGCTTACTCACGCATCGCGTGGTGCAAGAAGCGGGCATTATTCGACAGTATCAGATTGTTGCCCCAACCGAGTGGAATTTTCACCCACGCGGCTCACTGTCGCAAATGTTACACGGCTTGCAAGCCTTGGATGAAGCCGATTTGTACCAACAAGCTCAAGTGCTGATTACCGCGCTCGACCCGTGTGTAGCCTACCAACTGGAGATTAGCAACCGTGCATGAAATGTCGTTGTGTGAAGGTATTGTGCAAATTCTCGAAACCGAAAGCACGCGCCAACACTTCACCCAAGTAAAAACCGTTTGGTTGGAAATTGGCGCATTAGCGGGGGTAGAAATCGCTGCATTGCGCTTTGGTTTTGAGGTGGTTAGTCGCAATACCCTTGCAGATGGCGCAAAATTAGAGATTATCGAATTACCCGCGCAAGCGTGGTGCTTAGGTTGTTCGCAAAGCGTAGTGATCAAACAACGCTACGATGCTTGCCCACATTGCAGCAGTTATCAATTACAGGTAACGGATGGCGACGCGCTACGGATTAAAGAATTGGAGGTGGAATAATGTGTACCGTTTGTGGTTGTGGTGAAGGTGAAATTCAATTCGAGGGGCAATACGCGCTGCGCAAACCCACTGCACACGATTTTGTGCGACGATCACTAACCCCGCATCAGCACCACGCCAGTCATGACCATTCCCCGTTGCAAGTGCAAGACGGTGGTCACACCCACGATTACGGGCAGGGTGCTGCGCACGCACACGCCCCTGGGTTATCCCAAGCACGCATGGTGCAAATCGAGCAAGACATTCTGGGTAAAAACGACCAATACGCCAACCGCAACCGCCAATGGTTTGCACAACGCGGGATTCTGGCGTTGAATTTAGTTTCCAGCCCCGGTTCAGGCAAAACCACCTTGCTCACGGAAACATTAACGCGCTTACACGGGCAAATGCCATTAGCCGTGATCGAAGGCGACCAACAAACCAACCACGACGCAGAGCGGATTCGCGCCACAGGTGCGCCCGCCTTACAAATTAACACGGGCAAAGGCTGCCATTTAGACGCACACATGGTCGGGCACGCTTTGCAAGCCATGCCGATTGAACCTAACAGTGTGGTTTTTATTGAAAACGTCGGTAATCTGGTTTGCCCCGCCGCGTTTGATTTGGGTGAAGCGCACAAAGTAGTCATTTTATCCGTCACCGAAGGCGAAGATAAACCGCTCAAATACCCCGACATGTTCCACGCGGCGGATGTCATGATCCTCAATAAAATCGACCTGTTGCCGTATTTGCGCTTTGACGTTGCCCAATGCGAAGCCTACGCACGGCGCGTTAATCCTGACATTGAAATTCTGCACGTCTCCGCGACCAATGGCGAAGGCATGGAAACGTGGCTGGCGTGGCTGACTCAACGCCGTCCAGCAAAGGTGTAAGCATTACCCATGAGCGATGTGTTGCACGATGTCACCGCCAGCGTCTTAGTGGTTGATGATGAAATTCGTTCTCTGGAAAGCATGGCACGGATTTTAACGGAAGAATTTGAAGTTTTTACCGCCTCATCCGCCACGCAAGCTTTAACGCTACTGCACGAACATAGCATTCAAATCGTGCTGGCAGATCAGCGTATGCCAGACGTGACAGGGGTGGAATTTTTAACCCAAGTACGCGAACAATACCCCCATGTTGTGCGCATGATTATTTCGGGCTACACCGACCCAGAAGACATTATCGAAGGCATTAATGCGGCGGGTATCTACCAATACATTGCCAAACCGTGGCATCCCGATAATTTATTACTCACCGTGCGCAATGCGGCGCGGTTGCATCGTTTGCAACGTGAAAACGAATGGCTGTCATTGGAAATCAAAGCCAGCAGCCAAAGCCTGCACGAACATACGCGCAATCAACGCCGCCGCCTACAAAATACCTTCCACCTCGACAATATTATTCGCGCCCCCGACAGCGGTTTGAACAATGCGTTGGAACTGGTGGAAAAAGTCGCGCCCTATGACGTTTCGGTGCTGATTACGGGTGAATCCGGCACGGGCAAGGAATTATTCGCCCGCGCTTTGCATTACAACAGTCACCGCGCGGATAAACCTTTCGTGGTGGAAAACTGCGGCGCATTACCCGACTCGTTACTTGAAAGCGAACTGTTTGGGCATAAACGTGGCGCGTTTACGGGAGCAGTTGCCGACCACATTGGTTTATTTGAACAAGCAAATCAAGGGACGATTTTCTTGGATGAAATCGGTGAAACCACCCCCGCTTTCCAGATCAAATTATTGCGTGTGTTGCAAGATGGCAGTTTCCGCCCTGTCGGTAGCAGCCAACGCAAACACGTTAATGTGCGCGTGTTAGCAGCAACCAATCGCCATTTATTGGAAGAAGTCCGTATGGGGCGTTTCCGCGAAGATTTGTACTATCGCCTTGCTGGAGTCACGATTCAACTCAGCCCACTGCGCGAACGCCGCATGGACATCGCCCCATTAGCCAACCACTTATTGCAACGTGCCAGCCAACAAATGGGCAAACCCACGCGCGGCTTCAGCCCACAAGCCCTACAAGCCTTACAAACCTATGATTGGCCGGGCAATGTGCGTGAATTGCAAAATGAAGTACAACGCATGTTGGTCATGGCACACAGCAGTTTATTGGACATGGGCACGCTCAGTTCCCACATTGGTTTTGCCCCGCCCCACGCGCTGAATTTACCCGAAATGCCTGACATTCCGACAACATTATTGGATAACCCTGGCTCGTTAAAAGAGCGCGTTGAAGCACTCGAAATCTACATTGTGCGTGCTGCCATTGCCCGCCATCACGGTAATAAAAGCCGCGCGGCTGCCGAACTCGGCTTATCACGGGTCGGCTTGCGCAACAAACTGGAGCGGTATGGGATTAGCGATTGAAGCTTGCTATGATCATTGCCACTCGACACCATAGGAGCAACAGCCATGTATACTTTATACAAACTCACTCCGGCTGACCTGAACGAAAATTTCCTTGAAGCCATTAAATTACTTTTCGCTGGAAAAACCATTGAAATTGCCGTGCGTGAAATTGAACCTGCCAATGGAGAAAACGATATTTGGCAAGCGATTCAACGCTTTCGCCAACAAATGAATCCGGCTGATTACCCAGAAGACGAAGACTTATTTGCTGATGTGCGTGATCGTTCGGCAGGACGCGAGGTGGTCTTTTGAGCTTATTGTACTTGTTAGATACCAATATCTTATCCGAGCCAACAAAACGACTACCTGATGAACAGGTCATGTTCAAACTACAGCAACACCGTAAACAAATCGCTACTGCCAGTATTGTGTGGCATGAATTACTGTTTGGTTGTCAACGTTTACCGCTTTCACACAAACGTAACCAACTGGAAACACATTTTCAGGATTTGCTCCGTTCTGGTTTGCAAATACTACCATATACTCAAGCTGCTGCCGAATGGCACGCAACGGAACGCAGTCGCCTCACAGCAACCGGACAAACGCCAGCTTTCGCTGATGGTATGATTGCCGCCATTGCCCATCTTCATGGACTAACCTTAGTCACTCGTAATACCAGTGATTTTCTCGGTTTTAATGGGTTGCGCATGGAAAACTGGTTTTCTTCTTAAACAACACACGCTATGCCGCCCCCGTCCTCCGACAATACCCTCAGTTTAGCGTTAACCGCTTCGCAGGAGCAGGCGTGGATTGATGTCATCCACAAGATGGATGAGA
>CAZEQX010000099.1:0-9408 GCA_964514635.1 uncultured Thiothrix sp. | reverse complement strand
ACTGCAAATTACGCTCATTGATTTCCTGCTGCACTTGCTGGCGAAAACGTTCCAATTCCGCTTGATGTTCGCGACTCAAACGCGCCTGCTCGGCTTGAAATGCTTGATTATCTTGGTTTTGCAGATACTGCATCATGATTTGCGTTGTCTGCATTCTTTGCCGTTTGTCTTCTAACTTTTCTTGTTGTGCGGCATTAAAACGGGCAATGTCCCAATTCTGCCCCCGTGATTTTTCACCGCTAAAAAAATTGTTACCGCATTAACTAATGAACTAGCCAATACTCGAAGCCCAAAAGTGGCGAAGCCAGACAGTGCCATAAATATTCCATATTTTGATTAATTATTTTTTGCATTTATCAAAAATGGTAATTTAAGCAGCCCTTATGAGTCAACATGCACGACTTAATCTTCAACTTTCGTGCATGTCACTCAAACGTCATTAAAATTAGAAATGCACGCCGGATGTATGACCGCCTTCGGTTTGCATCCCTAAACGTGCGAACAGTTGTTGGTCGTGATTTTCTTCGGGGTTTTCGGTAGTGAGTAATTTATCACCGTAGAACATGGAATTTGCGCCCGCAAAGAAGCACCACGCCTGCATTTCGTCGCTCATTTCGGTACGACCTGCGGACAAACGCACATAAGATTTTGGCATCATGATCCGCGCTACAGCGACTACACGGATGAACTCGAACGGGTCAAGTTTATCGTTACCCGCCATTGGCGTACCTTCAACACGCACTAAATCGTTCACGGGGACGGATTCAGGGTGGAATTTCATGTTTGCCAATTGTTGCAGCAAACGCGCACGGTCTTGGCGCGATTCGCCCATGCCCAAAATGCCACCACAACAGACATTAATGCCTGCATTACGCACGTTTTCCAAGGTATCCAAACGGTCTTGGTAAGTGCGTGTGGTAATCACATTGCCGTAAAATTCTGGCGAGGTGTCGAGGTTGTGGTTGTAGTAATCCAAACCTGCCTCTTTCAAACGTTGAGCTTGGTGGTTTTGCAACATTCCCAGCGTTACACAGGTTTCCATGCCTAAACCTTTGACGGCTTCGACCATTTCGACAACACGTTCAAGGTTCTTATCGGTTGGGTTACGCCACGCAGCCCCCATGCAAAAACGGGTTGCGCCTTGTTGTTTTGCTGCTTGTGCGGCATCAATCACTTCTTGCAAGGGCAATAAGCGCTCACGTTCTAATGAGGTATCGTGTTTGGCACTTTGCGAACAATAACCACAATCTTCTGGACAAGCACCCGTTTTAATACTCAATAAGGTACTGATTTGCACTTGGTTAGGTGCGAAATGCTCCCGATGTATTTGATGAGCTTTAAACATGAGATCAGCAAAAGGCAGCGCCAACAAGGCATTGACTTCTTCAATCCGCCAATCATGACGTAATTCAGACATGGACAACCACTCCTTACTTAGTGGGGCATTTTATTAGTGATGAGCTTGATTAGGGTCGGTATCGTGCCATTGTTCACGATTGATCCGCAAAATTTGGCGTATTGACAAGGGAATTAATGTGGCAGCACACACAATCCACAATGCCCACCACCAGTTGGTAAAGAAATCCCCAGGAGCAAAGGTCAATACGGGTACTAATGCGCCAGCCAGACCGTAATAGTGATACGCGCCAATCTGGGTGTAGTAACCCACTCGTGGGTTCGGGTGATGACGCATCATGGCATACACGAACATGGAAGCCCCGAACCACAAAATAAACACCGGAAATGGTATTAGCACTGCCAAGATATTACCGTAATAGAAAATCTTCGCTGTTTTTTGCGCACTGGCTGCCGTCACAACCGTTTGATTGTCTTGCATGATGAACCCCTTCCAAAAAGAGAGCAGTCTAGCGAATTGCTCTGGATCGGCAAATGATATAGAGCAAAGAGGCTAAACGCAAAAAAGGTCGAACGATGTCGACCTTTTTCTAAAAAGCTAATTCGCCAAACGCTGAATTATTCAGCGGCAGCTTGAGCTTCGTCTTCAACCAACGCAACATAAGCCATCGGCGCATTGTCACCAGCGCGGAAACCGCATTTGATGATACGCAGATAACCACCTTGACGTGCTTTGAAACGTGGACCGATTTCAGTAAACAATTTACCGACCACTTCTTTGTCACGCAGACGCGCGAAAGCAATACGGCGATTGTGTACGGAATCTTCTTTCGCACGAGTGATCAGCGGCTCAGCTACACGGCGCAGTTCTTTCGCCTTTGGCAGCGTGGTTTTGATCGCTTCGTGACGGATCAATGAGTTTGTCAGAGCTTGTAACAGGGCTTTACGCGCACTGCTATCGCGGCTCAATTGACGACCAGTATTACGGTGACGCATGTTCTATATCCTTCAAAACCCGTGGATTAACCCACTTTGCTTTCACGATGGTCTAAACCTGCGGGTGGCCAGTTGTCCAGCTTCGTACCCAAAGTTAAACCATGTTGTGCCAGCACATCTTTAATTTCGGTCAGGGACTTTTTGCCCAGATTCGGAGTTTTCAGCAGTTCTGTTTCAGTACGCTGAACGAGGTCGCCGATATAGAACAAGTTCTCCGCTTTCAGGCAGTTCGCCGAACGCACAGTCAGTTCTAAATCATCAACCGGACGCAACAGAATCGGGTCAATCTCTGGTTGTGACTCTTCACGACGTACTGGTTCTTCAATACGCAGGTCGAAGAATACAGCCAGTTGTTGTTGCAGGATTTGCGCTGCCATACCAACGGACTCTTCTGCATTCACAGAACCATTGGTCTGTACTTCCAGAACCAATTTGTCCATATCAGTACGTTGCTCAACACGCGCACTTTCTACATTGTAGGCAACGCGCACGATTGGGCTGTAGCTTGCATCTAACACCAACGTACCCAGTGGCAGTTCTGGTGAATCAGGGCCACGACGCACGGAAGCAGGCTGATAACCACGACCGCGAGTCACAGTCAGGCTCATTTCCAGCTCGGTTTCGTCCTTGGTGATATGCGCGATGACGTGAGATGGGTCAATGATTTCCACATCGTGATCACGCTCAATGTCCGCAGCCGTCACAACGCCTTTACCTTTTTTCTTCAGGGTCAGGGTTGCTTCATCACGCGCATTCAAGCGGATAGCCAACTTTTTGAGATTCAAAAGAATCTCAACCACGTCTTCTTGCACACCTTCGATACTGGTGTACTCATGTACCACACCCGCAATTTGCACCTCAGTAATCGCGCTGCCCGGAATAGAGGACAGCAGGATACGACGCAATGCATTGCCGAGTGTGTGACCAAAGCCACGCTCTAACGGTTCAAGCGTAATGCGATAGGTATTTAACCCCGCTTCTTGCACTTGAACGTTACGTGGTTTTAGCAATTCTGTTGTTTTCGAGGTCATACTTGTCTCTCGAACCGGAATCAGTGATTACTTGGAATACAATTCCACAATCAACGATTCATTGATTTCGGATGGCAGGTCGCTACGGTCTGGTACAGATTTGAATGTACCTTTCAGTGCTTTCGCATCCACTTCAACCCATGCAGGGAAACCAGCTTGTTCTGCAACAGCAACTGCTTCCTGAATACGGGTTTGCTTTTTGGATTTTTCACGCACTTCAACTACATCGCCTGCTTTTACTTGATAAGAAGGGATGTTAACAGTTTGACCGTTGACGCTGATTGCTTTGTGGCTAACCAACTGGCGGGATTCCGCACGTGTAGAGCCAAAGCCCATGCGATAGACAACGTTGTCTAAGCGGCATTCCAACAATTGCAGCAAGTTTTCGCCCGTAGAACCTTTGCGACGTGCTGCTTCTTTAAAATAGTTGCGGAATTGACGCTCTAAAACACCGTAAATGCGACGGACTTTTTGTTTTTCACGTAATTGCACACCGTAGTCAGAAAGGCGTGCTTTGTTTTCACCGTGCTGCCCCGGAGCTTTATCCAGTTTGCATTTTTTCTCCAGAGAGACACCACGACTCTTGAGGTAAAGGTCAGTACCTTCACGTCTGCTGAGTTTGCAGGTAGGGCCAATATAACGTGCCATGATTATCTCCCGTTACACACGACGTTTCTTAGGTGGACGGCAGCCGTTATGCGGGATAGGCGTTACATCCACAATAGTGTTAATTTTGAAACCGACGCTATTCAGCGCACGGACTGCGGATTCACGACCAGGGCCTGGACCTTTTACTTCAACATCCAAGTTTTTCAAGCCGTATTCTTTTGCCGCAGTACCTGCACGCTCTGCCGCAACCTGTGCAGCAAACGGGGTACTTTTGCGTGAACCACGGAAACCAGAGCCACCGGATGTTGCCCAAGCAAGTGCGTTGCCTTGACGGTCGGTGATGGTTACGATGGTGTTATTAAATGATGCATGGATGTGGGCAACACCGTCAGTGACAGTTTTCTTGACCTTCTTACGAAGGTTAACAGTTGCACCTTTCTTAGGCTGTCTTGCCATTACTTACTCTACCTGCAATCTCTTTATTTACGAATCGGACGACGAGGACCTTTACGAGTACGCGCATTGGTTTTAGTGCGCTGACCACGCAGTGGTAAACCACGTCTGTGGCGAATGCCACGATAGCAACCCATGTCCATCAAACGTTTGATATTCATGGAAACTTCACGACGCAAATCGCCTTCGACGAGGAATTTACCCACCTCAAGACGAATGCGTTCGACTTGTTCTTCTGTCAAGTCACGGATTTTGGTGCTAGGAACGATGTCCGCAGCAGCGCAAATTTCCGCAGCGCGTGGACGGCCGATACCATAGATAGCAGTCAGACCAATAACCACATGCTTATTGACAGGAAGATTGATACCCGCAATACGAGCCATTAAAATCTCTCCAGACCAACGGAAAAGGCAGCGATTATGCCGCATTCCATTAAGATTATCAACAAATAACCTCTGTCAAAGCAGAGGTTATTCTAGTTCCCTTGACTCTTTTGGGAGTCAAGATATTGATTGCTTTATCTTAGCCCTGACGTTGCTTGTGGCGTGGATCAGCACAGATAACGCGAACGACACCGTTTCTGCGAATAATTCGGCAGTTACGGCACAATTTTTTAACAGAGGCTCTAACCTTCATGATAAAAACTCTCCAAGTGATTCAAATCAGCGCAATGTGCCGGGGCGTGTCTGCGCTTTAAAATTGGCTTTCTTCATCAAGCCTTCGTACTGGTGCGACATCATGTGCGCCTGTAGTTGTGACAGGAAATCCATAACGACGACCACAATAATCAGTAGCGAAGTACCCCCGAAATAGAAAGGCACATTCCAACCTAGAATCAAAAATTCTGGTAATAAGCAGACCAATGTGATGTAGATTGCACCAACGGCAGTCAATCGGGTCATAACACCATCAATGTATTTGGATGTTTGCTCACCCGGACGAATACCGGGGATAAAAGCACCCGCTTTCTTCAGGTTTTCTGCTGTCTCGCGCGAGTTGAACACCAACGCGGTATAGAAGAAACAGAAGAACACAATGGCTACAGCGTACAACAATACATACAACGGCTGCCCAGGCTGTAACATGTTAAAGAAGTCCTTTAACCAACCCATACCATCCGTGTTTGCAAACCACTGACCTAAGGTAGACGGGAACAAGATAATACTTGAAGCAAAGATCGGCGGGATAACACCTGCCATATTCAACTTCAACGGCAAGTGGCTTGATTGTCCCATCATCATTTTGCGGCCTTGTTGACGGTTAGCGTAGTTCACCGTAATGCGGCGTTGCCCACGTTCAACAAAAATAACCAAGGCTGTTACTAACAGCACCAAAACCAACAAAATAATAACGAGAAACGGAGACAACTCACCCGTACTTGCTAACTCCAATGTCCCCCCGATAGCAGCAGGCAACCCCGCCACGATACCAGAGAAAATAATCAGGGAAATCCCATTACCGATGCCACGCTCTGTAATCTGCTCCCCCAACCACATCAGGAACAACGTCCCTGTCACTAAAGTCACAACTGTCGTAATCGTAAAACTAAGCCCTGGATTCAAAGCAATAGTTTGACCACCACCGATTTCTTGCCCACCTAAAGCCATAGCAACACCAAAGCTTTGGAATAAAGCCAAGGCTACCGTGCCATAACGTGTGTACTGTGTAATCTTTCTGCGACCCGATTCACCTTCTTTCTTCAATTGCTCAAAGAAGGGAACAACTGTCGTCATGAGTTGCACAATAATGGATGCGGAAATATACGGCATCACGCCCAGTGCAAACACACTGAGACGCGCTAGCGCACCCCCGGAAAACATATTGAACACACCTAAAATCGTACCGTTATTCTGGTCAAAAAATTGAGCCATTGCCGCCGGATTTACACCAGGCACTGGAATATAAGTACCGATTCGGTAAACGATTAAAGCCAGCAGCACAAATGTTAGCCGCTGGCGAATTTCAACCATGTTCCCAAATCCCCCGAAGGAATCGGCTGGGTTTTTGCGCATGAGTATTGTCCGTTATTCTTCGATCTTGCCGCCTGCTGCTTCGATAGCCTCACGCGCACCTTTAGTAACGCCAATGCCTTTTACAGTCACAGCCTTTGTAACCGTTCCAGAAAGGATAATTTTGGCTTGTAAAGTTTGCGCATCGACGATGTTTGCAGCTTTCAACGTCAACAGATCAATGATATCACCATCAACTTTAGCCAGTTCACTTAAGCGAACTTCAGCGGTACGACGACCGATACGAGAAGTGAAACCGAACTTAGGCAAACGGCGGTGCATAGGCATTTGACCGCCTTCAAAACCACGCTTGTTGAAACCACTTTTGCGTGATTTTTGGCCTTTATGACCACGACCAGCAGTTTTACCTAAGCCAGAACCAATACCACGACCGACACGGGTGCGCTCTGGACGGCTGCCAGCATCAGGCTGTAGCGTATTTAATTTCATCTTAAGCTTCCTCAACCTTCAGCATGTAGGAAATTTTGTTGATCATGCCACGGTTTTCCGGGGTATCAACAACTAATACAGGGTTGTTAATTTTACGGATACCAAGACCACGGGCGCATTGCTGATGGCTTTCTAAACGACCATTCAGACTACGCACCAACGTTACTTTGAGTTGCTTTGCAGTCGTCATCGCTTACCCCTTAATTTGCTCAACAGTCTTGCCACGCTTAGCAGCAATCACTTCAGGATTCTGCATGGAAGCTAAAGCCGCGATAGTCGCACGCACTACGTTACCCGCATTGCGAGTGCCAACGCACTTAGACAATACGTTACGCACACCTGCTACCTCAAGTACCGCACGCATCGCACCACCTGCGATAACACCAGTACCTTCTGAAGCAGGTTGCATATAAACGCGAGCCGCGCCTTTTTCGTACTTGATTGGGTATTGTAAAGTACCTTCAACCAAGGACACATTAATCATGCTACGGCGAGCCTGATCCATCGCTTTTTGGATTGCAGCAGGCACTTCACGCGCCTTACCATAACCGAAACCCACACGACCATTACCATCGCCGACCACTGTCAAAGCAGTGAAGCTCATGATACGACCGCCCTTTACTGTTTTAGCAACGCGGTTGACTTGAACCAGTTTCTCTTGCAAACCGTCAGATGGTGCTGCTGTATTTTCTGCCTTCGCCATTGGATAAACCCTTAGAATTTCAGACCGGCTTCACGAGCACCATCAGCTAACGCTTTGATGCGACCATGATATTTAAAACCGGAGCGATCAAAAGCAACGGATTCAATACCTTTTGCCAGCGCACGCTCGGCAATCAGTTTACCCACTGCTGTTGCAGCATCCACGTTGCCAGTGTAGCCCAAACTTGCACGCAGGTCTTTATCCAGCGTAGAAGCAGAAGCTAAAACTTGAGAACCATCCGCAGAAACAACCTGCGCATAAATATGCAAGGAAGTACGGTGTACACTCAGACGACTTACGCGCAGCTCACGCATCTTGGTGCGTGCACGTTTGCCACGGCGAATACGAGATTCTTTTTTGTCTAACATCTTATGCCACCTTACTTCTTCTTCTTGGTTTCTTTGCGCAGAATAGTTTCGTCGACATATTTCACACCTTTGCCTTTGTATGGCTCTGGTGGACGGTACGCACGAATTTCCGCTGCAACTTGACCAACTCTTTGCTTGTCACTACCACGAATGATAATTTCTGTCTGACTAGGGGTTTCGACAGTAATACCTTCTGGCATTTCATGCACAACTGGATGAGAGAAGCCAAGGCTCAAGTTCAATTTAGTACCTTGTGCTTGAGCACGATAACCTACACCAACCAATTGCAGTTTCTTCTCGAAACCTTGGCTTGCACCAATAACCATATTATTGGTCAGTGCACGAGTAGTACCTGCCAACGCCCACGCGCTGTCATTTTTTGCACGGAACGTCAAAACACCATTATCTTGAGCAACTTCAACGGCTTCATGCACGGTAAAATCAAAAGTGCCTTTGCCACCTTTGATTTTCAGATTCTGACCGCTGATGCTGACTTCTACGCCTTTCGGTAGAGTCAGTGCTTTCTTTGCAATTCTTGACATGTCAAAGTCCGCCTTTTATTCGACCACACAAAGGACTTCGCCACCTTGACCAGCTGCACGCGCAGCGCGATCACTCATGACACCTTGTGATGTGGAAATAATCGCTACACCGTAGCCACCCATAACTGTTGGCAGTTCATCTTTCCCACGGAAAATGCGCAAGCCCGGACGGCTAACACGCTTGATGCTGCTAATAACAGGTTTGCCTTGGAAATATTTCAGTTTCACAATGATAACAGGCTTGCCTTCCGCTTCACCTGCTTCAAAGCCTACGATGTAACCTTCACTTTCCAAAACGCTGAGAATGGCATTTTTTTGCTTGGAAGCTGGGAAAGAAACAGTCGCTTTGCTGGCTGCTTGACCATTGCGGATGCGAGTCAGCATATCAGCGATAGGATCACTCATACTCATCTTTAGCTTCTCCCTTACCAGCTTGCTTTGCTTAAGCCAGGAACGTCACCACGCATCGCCGCTTCACGCAATTTGTTACGGCACAGGCCGAACTTGCGATAAACAGCATGTGGACGACCGGTTAAGTTACAACGGGTCATTTGACGGACTGCACTACCATCGCGTGGCAGCTTTTGCAGTTTTTCAACCGCTTCCATAACAGCTTCAAATGAGCTTTCTGGACTACGAATGATTTCTTTTAACGCAGCACGTTTATCTGCATATTTAGCAACGGCAGCAGTACGACGTGCTTCGCGGGCGATCATGGATTTTTTAGCCATGGAATCTTTTATCCTCTTACTGTCTGAAGGGGAACTTGAAGGCTTCGAGCAGTGCTCGTCCCTCTTCGTCAGTTTTAGCGGTAGTAGTAATGGTAATATTCATACCACGCAGTGCGTCAATTTTGTCATAATCAATTTCAGGGAAAATGATTTGCTCTTT
>CAZEQX010000098.1:7124-9444 GCA_964514635.1 uncultured Thiothrix sp. | reverse complement strand
CCCGCTGGGGCAAGCAATTCAGGGCGTTTCATGGCGTAAGGCATCCGGTCTTTCTTCATTAAGTAGCGGATTATAGGCGTAACACCCGACGGGTGCGAATTGTCAGTTTTACGCATGGGAATGTTCAAGTGGCGGTCAATGCGCGGAAATGTTGTGACAACACCAACCACACTCATTAAACTTATCTCAATTTTGTGACTTTTTGAGATAAGTCTGGGATCAGTATGATTAAATTGCCGCCGTTTCAGGGTCAAACGCCAGCCGAAGCGTTCCTTAGCACCGTCATGCAGATTCAACAGCAATGCCCTGATAAGTTATTGGATTACCTAATATTTCAGCGTCCAGTAGACGACAAAGGGCGTTACCTGCATTTCGATGAATTGCGTTATCGCGTCAAACCCACCTTGAACGCGGAATGGGCGTGGGCGGTGTTACGCCGTAGCCGTGATCAGCAACTCACACCGCTGCTTACCCTCGGCGAACCCGCGACTTTATGCCTTTATTTTCAAACACCTGCAATTCAACGCGCCTTATCACTGGTGGATAAACACACCAATGCCGCCTCCTTGGATTTAATGAGTGCGCGAATTGGTGAAAAACGCCAACTGCACGACTATTTAATCAGCGATTTGATCGAAGACGAAGCGATTAGCAGCAGCCAATTGGAAGGGGCTGCGACCACAACCTTAGTCGCTAAAGAAATGCTCAAACGCCAGCGCAAACCACGCACGCCTGATGAAAAAATGATTGTGGGCAATTTTCAAATGATGCAGTTTGCGTGGGAACAGCGTCACCAAGCGTTAAGCGTTGAATTAATTACCGACATGCACCGCATTGGTGTCAAAGGCATTGCGGATGAAAAATACACCCCCGGTCAATTGCGGCGCAGTGATGATGTGGTCGTCGCGGGGCGCGAAGGTGAAATTCTGCATCAACCACCACCCGCACAAGGTTTAAAACAACGCTTGCGGCAATTAGCGGAATGGGTGAATGCCTGTCATGATGATGCGGAAAATAGCGCGTATATTCACCTATTAATCAAAGCCATTACCCTGCATTTTGTGATTGGTTATGAACACCCTTTTCGCGACGGTAATGGGCGTGTTGCACGCGGTTTATTCTACTGGTTTTTATTCAAACACGATTACAGCGCATTTCGTTACATTGCGATTAGTACTTTATTAAAAAAAGCTCCCGTGCAATACGATAAATCGTATTTATACAGTGAAACCGACGGTATGGATTTAACCTACTTCGTGGATTATCAATGCCGTATTATTACCCGTGCGATTAAAAACTTTCTGGAAACCTATCAACAAATCCAGCGTGACCGCGAAGCCTTTGAACGTTGGTTATGGGACAGCGGTTTATACGGCAAACTCAATGATAAACAACGCATGGTGTTCAATATCGCTAAAGATAATCCACAAACGCTATTTACTGCCCGCAATGTCGAACAAAAGCTAAATTGCTCCTATAATACCGCTGCCACGCTATTAAATGGTTTGGTGGAATTAAACTTATTCACCAAACACAAAGATGGGCGCGAATGGGTTTACACGCTGCAAGACAAAACCAACCTGCAAAAAAGCTGGCGTTCTTAACAAACAGCCGAATACCATTAATGCCCAAAATAATCCGGCTCATTACCCACTTGCCATTTGATATTACAACCCAATGAAGCTTTCTGCGCATCCGGTGGGTATTGATGCGCTAATAAACGCTCTAAAGCAAAGCGTAAATCTGCACCTGTCGGGGTAATGCCATTCTGCGGGCGAGCATCATCGAATTGCCCACGATAAAACAATTCATGCTTTTCATCAAATAAAAATAAATCCGGCGTACATGCCGCCTGATACGCTTTAGCAACCGCTTGTGTGGCATCGAATAAATACGGGAAAGTATAACCCTGCGTTTGCACTTCGATAATCATGTTTTCAGGGCTATCGTCGGGATAATTCGCCACATCATTGGCATTAATCGCTACCACCGCCACACCTTTGGCTTGGTATTCAGCCGCTAATTGCGCCAATGCCTGCCGAATCAACACCACATACGGGCAATGATTACAAATGAAAGCGACCAATAATGGTTTACCCACAAAATCTTGACGCGCCACAATACGCCCTGTCGCAGGTTCTAACAACGCAAAATCAGGGGCAATCGTGCCGAGTGCTAACATGGTGGATGGGGTGCGTGCCATTGTCGACTCCTTGTGAGTGTTCGGTGCTTGGTTTATACATTGGGCTATTATATTAACGACTAACCTCTTCCACTTCAAATCCCACAATATTGCGTTCGGTTTTCGCAAACTCCACAC
>CAZEQX010000098.1:0-7024 GCA_964514635.1 uncultured Thiothrix sp. | reverse complement strand
TCGCCATGTCATTTTTGGTATACCATTGGTAAGGAATGCTGGCGAAAAAAGCGTGGAAGATAGTTTGTAATTCATTCAGCGTATTACGTTGCAGACTTTTTAACAGACTTAATCGACTACGCAAGGCAAAACCTTCATCCAGACCATAAGCCCCTAACAAACTAGCATTTAGGCTATTTTTTACTTCCAAATTAGGATAAGCCAAAGTATAAACGGGATAGCCAAACACTAATTGTTCTACACTTTTAATGGTAAGATAACCTGTTTGAAACAACAAGGCTTCATTACTCATATTACCCACATCAAAAGCAGACAATAGCGCATTGTCGGATTGTAAGGCTTCCAAATCGGGGGTAAAAAACTGCTTACGCGCCAATTGTTCCACTAAAAAGGTCGGCGTACCTGTTTCAAACCAATAGTTCCTAAACTCACGATTTCTCAGCAGTTGTAGAATATCAAAGGGGTTATAAACCGATTCCCCCAGCCAGTTGTAACCATTGTACCATGATTTTATTCGCTCGCGTTCCAAACCGACTAATTCGGGTGCGAATACCTCATCGAGATCAGTTTCTGTGTAACCACAAATAGCCGAAAATTCAGGGGCTAATGTAATATCGTACAGGTTATTCAAACCAGAAAACAAACTAACCTTGGAAAACTTGCTAACACCTGTGAGGAAGGAAAAGCGAATGTGTGCGTCATAGTCTTTGATAATACTGTAAAACCCACGCAAAAAATCCCGATTCGCATTCGCCACCTCTGGATAATCTAATGCATCTAAAATGGGTTTATCGTACTCATCAATCAGCAATACGACTTTTTGCTGAGTGCGTTGTTGCAAGTCAATAACCAATTGAATTAACCGCCCACTTGCATCGGTAAATTTCGGCGTAATACCCCAATGCTCTTCCAATAAGGTTAATTGCGTGTGTAATGAATCTGCCAAATCCTGTGTGGTACGAAAGTTTTTACTGCCAAAACTAAAGCGTAATACCGGATATTTTACCGCCCAATCCCATTGATCATGAATCGCTAAACCCACAAATAGTTTTTCATTACCTTCAAACAATTCTTTTAACGTATCCAGAAACAGGCTTTTGCCAAAACGACGTGGGCGCGATAAAAAATAATGCTTGCCATTATTGTATAAATCTAACGCCAACCCCGTTTTATCGATATAATAATAACCATCCTGCCGAACTTCACGGAAATTCTGAATCCCGATGGGAAGTTTTTTACGCGCCATTGTCGACTCCTTGTGAATGTTCGGTGCTTGGTTTATACGTTAGGCTATTGTAAGCGAATGCGAAACGGAGGAGGAAACGAATGACGGCACGATTTCAAGATTTAGGCAATGGCATTTACTGCATTGACAGTGATTTGTACCGCCCACACATGGCGGCGTGTTACATGGTGCGCGAAGGCGATGCGGTAGCATTCATTGATACGGGGACTTATCACACCGTTCCCGATTTGCTGGCTATGCTGGAAGGCATGGGTTTGAGTGCTGACAATGTGCAATATGTGATCCCGACCCACATTCATTTGGATCACGCTGGTGGAGCGGGTGAACTCATGGCGCGTTGCCCGAATGCGACTTTGATCGTGCATCCGAAAGGCGCACCGCACATGATTGACCCATCGAAATTGCAAGCGGGGGCAACGGTGGTGTATGGCGAAGCCGAATTTGTTAAACATTACGGTAAATTAGTGGCGATTCCCGCTGAGCGTGTGATTGCTGCCGACGATGGTTATGTGGTGAATTTGAACGGGCGTGAATTGGTGTTTTACGACACGCCAGGGCACGCGAATCACCACGGTTGCATTTTTGACCGCCAAACTGCGCATTGCTTCACGGGCGATACGTTTGGCATTTCCTACCGCGAATTTGATACCGAACAAGGTGTGTGGATTTTCGCGCCAACCACGCCTGTGGCGTTTTCCCCCGACGATTGGGCAAACAGTTTAAATAAATTGGAAAGCCTCAACCCTTGCGCGATGTTATTGACGCATTACGGCAAAGTTACGGGTTTACCCGAACTATTCCCGCGCCTACGCGCTAGTCTTGACCAGTTAAGTGCATTAGCCTTAGCTCATGCCGATCAACCCGATAACCGCGTCGCCATTTTGCAGGAAAAGATTTTGCAGCAATGGCTGGCTGAACTGAAGGCTGGCGGTTGTGCTATGCCCGAATCCGAAGCGCGTGCGCTATTAGCAGTGGATTCGGATTTGAATGCACAAGGTTTGGATGTGTGGTTGCAACGCCTTGCAAAAGCGTCATCAAAGCGTCATTAAATAGTTGCTTCACAACTGTACTAAACCTTAATATCGGGGTTTCGGTTCAATCAGGGCATCGCTGGATGCCCTGCGATTTTTTAGGCAGCAGCAAATTTTTTGGGAGGAAATCCGCTTATGAAAATCATCCTGTTAGGTGGTCCGGGAGCTGGTAAAGGTACGCAATCTGGCTACATCAAAGAAAAATTCGGTATTCCACAAATTTCCACGGGTGACATGCTGCGTGCCGCAGTCAAAGCGGGAACTCCGTTGGGTGTCGAAGCGAAAAAAGTCATGGACGCGGGTGGTCTGGTTTCCGATGACATTATTATTGGTCTGGTGAAAGAACGCATTCAAGAAGCGGATTGCGCAAATGGCTTCCTGTTTGACGGTTTCCCACGCACGTTAGCGCAAGCAGACGCGCTGAAAGCGGGTGGCATTGACATCGACGCAGTGGTGGAAATCGCGGTTGATGACAATGAAATCATCCGTCGCATGAGCGGTCGTCGCGTGCATTTGGCTTCTGGGCGTACTTACCACGTTGTCTTCAACCCGCCGAAAGTCGAAGGCAAAGACGACGAAACTGGTGAAGATTTGATCCAACGTGACGACGACCAAGAAGAAACCGTGCGCAAACGTTTGGACGTTTACCACGCACAAACCGCGCCACTGATCGGCTACTATTCCGCATGGGCGGCATCTGGCGAAGCCAAAGCTCCACGTTACATCAAAGTCAACGGCATTGGTAAAGTGGAAGGCGTGCGTGACGAAATCTTCGCTGCTTTAGCTTAATCCTCTCGCGTTTTGCCTCTCCTGCCTGTCGGGAGAGGTGAACCAATCCGCAAAAATCCGCGTGTTTTCGCTTCAACTTCTGCCACACTTGCAGGCACAATACCCAGCCGACGTGCTGGCGATTCTTCCTAGCCGCTTTCACCCATTCATTACGACGACAATTTAGTTTTTCAGGAGTCTGTGCATGACCGTCAAGAATGCTTTTTACGCGCAATCCGGTGGTGTTACCGCTGTTATTAATGCCTCTGCTTGTGGCGTAATCCAAACCGCCCGCCAACACAGCGACAAAATCGGCACGGTTTACGCCGGACAAAGCGGCATTATTGGTGCATTACTGGAAAACCTGATCGATACCAGCAAAATTTCTGACGCAGACGTAGCCGCTTTACGCCATACGCCATCTGGTGCGTTTGGTTCTTGCCGTTACAAATTGAAAAGTTTGGAAAAAAATCGCCGTGAATACGAGCGTTTGATCGAAGTCTTCAAAGCGCACAACATCGGTTACTTCTTCTACAATGGCGGTGGTGACTCCGCCGACACTTGTTTGAAAGTATCGCAATTAGCGGATTCGTTGGGCTTCCCAATTCAAGCGATTCACGTCCCCAAAACCGTGGATAACGATTTACCTGTGACGGATAACTGCCCCGGTTTTGGTTCAGTAGCGAAATACATTGCGGTTTCCACGCGCGAAGCCAGCTACGACGTAGCGTCCATGTGTTCCACCTCCACCAAAGTGTTCGTGCTGGAAGTGATGGGCCGTCACGCGGGTTGGATTGCCGCAGCAGGCGGTTTGGCGGCGGATGACAACAACGATATTCCAGTCGTGATCCTGTTCCCTGAAGTCGAGTTCAACCAAGAAAAATTCCTCGCCACCGTTGATGCCAAAGTCAAACAATACGGCTATTGCACCGTGGTGGTTTCCGAAGGTTGCCATTACCCTGACGGCACATTCATCGCCGAACAAGGCACACGCGATGCGTTTGGCCACGCGCAATTAGGCGGGGCTGCACCCGTGGTAGCGAACATGATCAAACAAGCATTTGGTTATAAATTCCACTGGGGTGTCGCGGACTACCTGCAACGCGCTGCCCGCCATTTGGCTTCTAAATCCGACGTGGAACAAGCTTACGCTTTGGGCAAAGCGGCGGTAGAACTGGCTATCGAAGGGCGTAATTCCGTCATGCCAGCCGTGATCCGCGATTCCAACAGCCCATACCAATGGCACATTGGCGTAGGCGAATTGAAAGACATCGCCAACGTCGAAAAAATGATGCCAAAAGAGTTCATTACCGAAGACGGCTTTGGCATTACCGCTGCGTGCCGTGAATATTTGCAACCGCTGATCGAAGGCGAAGATTACCCGCCTTACGAAAACGGTATGCCGAAATACGTTACCTTAAAACACGAATTGGTAACGAAAAAACTGCCTAGCTTCGAGCTGTAAGTTTAAACACGCCCCCACGAAAAAGGCGCATAATGCGCCTTTTTCTGCTGTTAAAACCGTCAGTTGCAACTTATTGCACGCCCAGCAGTTCCACATCAAAGACCAAGGTCGCATTCGGTGGAATCACACCACCCGCGCCACGCGCACCGTAACCCAATTCAGCGGGAATAATCAGCGTGCGTTTACCACCGACTTTCATACCATCCACGCCCAAATCCCAACCTGGAATCACGCGCCCGCCACCCAATGGGAATTGGAACGGTTGACCACGATCCAAAGAACTGTCGAATTTCTGACCGTGTTTATCGGGTGCAGATTCGTCATACAACCAGCCCGTGTAATGCACAGAAACAAGGCTACCCTGTTTAGCTTGTGCGCCATCGCCCACTTTCACGTCGGTTTTCACTAATTCTTTCACGGTTGAAGGTGCTCCCACTTGCATCGTTGGATCAGATTTTAATTCGGCTTTAGGCTGTTCGGTTTTCGGGGACTGATCAGAACACGCCGCCAGCAAACTCACACTCGCCGCCACACACAATGACAGCAATACACGATTTTTCATTAGTTTGATTCCTAAATAACAAGCAATAGTCAATTCGCAGTTACACCTGCCAATTCACGAAGTTTTCTAGCAGTTTTAAGCCATCCGCAGCGGATTTTTCAGGATGTGCTTGAATCGCAAATACATTATCCCGCGCAATTGCCGAGGCGTATTGAATACCGTAATCCGTCATCCCCGTCATTAAAGTTTTATCGGCTGGCTCAATGTAATAACTGTGGACGAAATAAAAACGTGCGCCATCGGCAATACCGTTCCATAACGGGTGAGCAGTTTGTTGCCAGATTTGATTCCAACCCATTTGTGGGATTTTCAAACGTACAGCTTTGGCTTGATGCGCTGCACCAAAATAACGCACATTGCCATCGTACAAACCGAGGCATTCGATGCCGCCGTTTTCTTCGGAATGCTGCATTAAAACCTGCATTCCCATGCAAATGCCAAGGAACGGTTTGGTTTGCATGGCTTCGCGCACGACTTCCGCCATGCCACGGGTTTCGAGTTCGCGCATACAATCGCGTGCCGCACCTTGCCCTGGGAACACCACACGATCCGCGTGCAAAATCACACTGGGGTCAGCCGTGACCACGACATTCGCGCCGTTGGCAACGTGTACCACAGCACGTTCTACCGAGTGCAGATTGCCCATGTTGTAATCAATGATTGCGATGGTTTGCATTACAAACACCCTTTGGTTGAAGGCATTACGCCCGCCATGCGCGAGTCGAGTTCCACCGCCATACGCAGCGCACGTCCTAACGCTTTGAACACCGTTTCAGCAATATGGTGCGCATTACGCCCCTTGAGGTTATCAATGTGCAGCGTTACCAGCGCGTGATTGACAAAGCCTTGGAAAAATTCGTAGAACAAGTCGGTATCAAACGCGCCAATGTGTGAACGGCGGTAATCGACGGTGTGATCCAAACCCGGACGACCGGAAAAATCCACCACCACACGGGAAAGCGCTTCATCGAGCGGCACATAAGCGTGCCCGTAACGGCGAATGCCTTTTTTATCGCCAATGGCTTTGCTGAAAGCTTGTCCTAACGCAATGCCAATGTCTTCCACCGTGTGGTGATCATCAATGTGGCGGTCGCCTTGGCATTCAATATCAAGGTCGATCATGCCGTGCCGCGCCACTTGGTCGAGCATGTGTTCGAGGAAAGGGACTCCCGTATCAAAGCGGGATTTGCCCGTGCCGTCGAGATTAATGGTGACACGGATTTGGGTTTCGAGCGTGTTGCGTTCCACGCTGGCAATGCGTTCGGTCATCTATTAGCCTGTATGAGAAGAGTGTTTCGCGCCATTCTAGCATATTGGGGCAAAACTGTTTCAAACCCCACTATCCACCACGATTCCCACCCGCACGCGGCACTCGTGTCGTGCTTTTGCTTGATTTTTCACAGTAAATTCATCAAAAAACCAACGTTTAACCCATAACAATTTGAAAAATAATCAATTAATTTCTTAACTGCATGATAGTAAAGCTTGATATTGAATTGATTACATTTCTATCATATTTCGGTTTTACAGAACGTGTATCATGCATAACTTTTAATCTAAAACAGGGGTAATTGCGATGGCTTTAGGAGTATCCCTATTAACCTAGCATTTACCCTAGCCATAAAAATCTAATTTAGATTTTATAACTACATGTTTAATAAGTAGTTATTTTTTCAATGTGCACTATTGAATTTTTTCGCGATTTCTTCCTAGCTTTTCTAATAATTTCTATAGTAGCATCCGCTCCCAGATGGGAGAGTTACACAAAGCTGATGCACACAAGGTCAGGCACAACCATAAAAAAAGCGGCTGGGGATAACCACTGCCATGCCCATCCATCACCACACAAAAATAATGACTAATTTGCAAACGCTAAACCGCTAGATGAGGACTCGTTATGAGTATGGATTATCACGATTTTGATCCACAGGAAACCAGCGAGTGGCAAGAAG
>CAZEQX010000097.1:0-9688 GCA_964514635.1 uncultured Thiothrix sp. | reverse complement strand
CTGCGATGGGTTTTTCAGCTCCTTGAATGAAGCGTCCCAGTGCTTTCTGGGCGTTGTCGGTTAGTGTAATCATGGCGTTATCTCCCATTATCTATACTGGTGTATCGTGCTACTTACTAACGAGTTAGCAAACCCTGTGCCAAATGCTTTTATTGTTGATTTTTATCATTATTTTTCGGAAAGCTGTGCTGAATGTGAGGTTTGATACAGCCGATTGCTTTGTCGATTGTTGTTAAGCTGACATTCCCGCGCGTAACCCGTGGCGATGAGCGGGAAACATGTTGGCAATGTAGGTGCTTACGGTGTTTTCGCGTTGCTTCCAAACGGTTTTGGGTTTGGTGGCAGCAAAGTCGGCAAGGGTTAATTCGCACAAAAACTCCCGAATCCGGCGCGTGAGTTCGCCCCAAGCTTGCATGGCTTCCGCACTGTGTTCCGCATGAGCGTCGTTTTCTTCGTCGCTCAAGGCTTCGGTAGCGTACAGAATGTCAGCAATGCTGATTTGGGAAGCAGGGCGGGCTAAACGATAACCACCGCCAACCCCGCGCAAGCCTTCCACCAAACCGTGACGGCGCAATCCGCTGAACAGGTGCTCTAAGTAGGAGGTGGAAATACCCAAGGTTTCAGACAGTTCTGCCAAACTAACGGGGGAAGTGTGACGGTCGTGTGCTGCCAGAGACAGCATCGCGGTAATCGAATGTTCGTCTTTGCGGGAAAGTCTCATGGGGTGTGTCCTTGTATAGCCAGTTGGTAAAGGGCGCGGGCTTGCTCGATGCATTGGCTTCGTGTGTTGGGGTGTAGCCGTTCCAACCAGCGGGTTGGAATGCTTTCCACGCCATACAACGCGCCTGCGATCATGCCGAGAATCGCACCAGTGGTATCCGCATCACCGCCACGATTTACCACATCAATCAAGGCGGTCTCAAAAGGTGTTTGCTGTGCGTTGGGCGTTGTCAGAAACAAAGCTTGGAACACGGCTTGCAAGGTATCCACGATATAACCGCTGGGGTTCTCGCGGCGGTTCTTTCGATATTCAAAGACAGGAAACGGGCGGATCAAAGCATGGGCAATGGTTTCGAGTTCGTTTAATGTCGCGCCGTGTAACGCGGATTGCACCAGCTTAATCACACACTCTGTTCCTGCATCCGATAAGGCATTGTGGTGGGTAATGTGCGCTTGTAAGCGGGAAGCGTGCGCTACCATGCCCCAGTCTTGTCCCCACGTTGCCAAAGCAATCGGCAAACATCGCATACACGCGCCATTGCCTGCATCGTGTTCGCTGGCGGGCATTGCGGTTTGCCCCGTGCGACGGTATTGCACAATGCCACGGCGTACTGTATTGCCAATGTCTTTAGGTTTACCGCGCATCCACGCGCTGAAACTTTCTGCGATGGCTTCAGCCTGTATGCCATTGTGTTGCAGAATCGCTTGTCCCATTGCCAAACTCATTTCGGTGTCGTCGGTAATCTCACCTGCTTTGAGTTTGAGCCAACCACCGCCAATCATGTCGCGGTGCGTTCCATGTTGTGGGGCGAATTGGTGGCGGATTTCATTCGGGGTCATAAATTCCACCGTTGCCCCGAATGCATCCCCTACCGCTAAACCTAAATACGCGGCGATGGCGCGTTGTAGGGCAAGAGGGTAAGCACTCATCTCTCTATGGAGTTGGATCATGGCATCACTTCTGGCGTGTTAAAGCACATGGCATAATCCACACACACTTCGCAAGATGGCGCACGGCACACATAAATGCCTTCCGCTTCGCACAATTGTTTATAGAGAAACTTTTTCCACTTCATGTCTTTGGTGTTTTGTGCGGCTAGGTCGTGAAAATTCGTCTGCATTAATTGCGATAAGTCACGCCGCGACCATAACCCCAAGTCTTGCCATAAGTGGTTATTTCCCATGCAGCCTGCACACACAATTTCTACCATCCAACCTGCATCAGGGGGCGGTTGGCTATGGAATTGCTGCAAGAGTGCGCGTAAATCGTCCAATTCAGGTAGCCGTTCCGCCTGTAACCCCGTTACAGCCTGCGGCAATGGCAAGTCCGGCAAGCTCGGAAAGTGGTAAGCCATCATGCTGCGAAACACGTCGAGGCTTAACCCCAAATACAGCGGCATTGCCCCTTGGTGGCACATCCACGAAGCGTACATCTGCGCCAGTAGTGGTTCGTTTACTTCACCACGTCGATGACACATCAAGTAGTCATGATGGTGTTGTAAGAGCGTGGATGTTTGCGGCATAACGGTCATGGGTGATTCCTACTAACCTTGCTTGTACGTTGAGTATTCCAATAATCGTGCCAATGATTATTAATAAATAACGAATTTATTTATATTGTTGTTATTAAAGGGTTTTTCATATTCCAGAATAGTTTGGGGGGGTTGTTGCATTACTCACAGCTTGTCGTTAATGCGGATGGGCTGTGTATGAAAGCTTACAATTCGTTGCAAATGATTTAAAAACTTGCGTTTTTCTTGATCTATATTAAATTTAACCACAGTTGGTAATTTAATAATCACTTCCCTATCGGTAAGTGGTGTAGAACTGAGTCATTT
The DNA here is from genome assembly GCA_964514635.1 of uncultured Thiothrix sp. GTDB lineage: Bacteria > Pseudomonadota > Gammaproteobacteria > Thiotrichales > Thiotrichaceae > Thiothrix. The sequence continues at coordinate 7,130 of CAZEQX010000097.1, read as the reverse complement.
GATTGCCAATCATGTGGTGGTATGGTCGTGAGTGTCGCTTAGGGAGTACGCGGGCGTTGAACAAGTACAAGGTGGTGTTTACCGGTCCTGTAGGGGCAGGTAAAAGTGCGGCAGTGCGTTCGGTAGTGGGGTTGAGGTCGCTGCAAACAGAACGTCCTAATAGCATAGCGGATGGTCGTACCGCGCAAAAAAATACGACAACTGTTGCAATGGATTACGGTACGGTAACGTTGGAAAAAGGGCGGCGTGTACACTTGTATGGTACGCCTGGTTATGCACGGTTTGATTTCATGTGGGATATTTTGCTGGAAAGTTGTGATGGCATTATCCTGCTGCTAAACAATAGTAGTGCTGATCCTTTACGCGATTTGCGTTTTTATGCGCAAGCGTTTGCACGTTATTTGCCACACAAAGCATGTGTTATTGGTGTAACACACGTTGACATGCCTGGGGCTTACACCAGTTTGGACGTGTTCCGTGAAGCGGTAGCGGTACTGGGTCTGACAGCGGAGGTTTTCGCCGTGGATACGCGTCGTAAAACCGATGTCTTGTCGCTGATTCAACAGGTAACGTGTGAATCTGCGGAAGCCATAAAAGTCATTCCTCCTGCGCCTTGTCCTGAGCCAACCGAAAAAAAACCAGTGGTGGAAGCTCCCCCTGTAATCAACGAAACCTTATTGAACGTGTTGGATCAAGTCGGTGCTGTGCCTGGTGTTGCTGGTTTGATGTTGACAAACCCGTTGGGTGAAGCGTTGTATTCCACCATACCCGATGAACAGCTTAATGAGTTTATCGCTTTCTTATCGGGTTTAGCCCCTGCGTTAGAAACCAGTCTGGCAATGGGGAAAGTCAACCGCATTATGCTTAAACATGCACAGACGCATAATTTAAGTTTGTTTATTGAGTCAGAAAAAGCCTTGGGAGTGATGTCACGGCCTAAAGCATCGCAACGGGGCATTGGGCAACAAGTTGAACAATTGTTGCAGTGGTATTGAAATAGCTGTTCCCGTTAAATAACTAAAGTTTAAAGTAAATCCACCTAGAATAGCGATAGTGGCAGGCGTTATGGATAGTGTATTAAAATCCATCCAAACATTAAATGGCGTATATGATGTTTGTATTTATCATGAATCCAGTATATTGGGTTCGACATTTTCTGACGAAAAAAACCATCCCATCAAGACTGCAATCCCCATCGTCGAGCAAATTTTCTCAGCACTCGCCAGTATTGAACAACAGCACGATGAATTATATATCCATGTTGGGGATAAATTGTTGGTTATTTACCGCTTTATGGATTGCTGTTCTTTTTTACTATTGACGGATAAAAAAGTTAATTTTCCATTGATTAATATGGGGGTTAAATCGGCTGTTGGTAAATTGCGAGGTATGAAACATCAGGCAGAAAAACAACCCAGCGCTATGCCAGGCGCACCACCATTGCGATTATCGCCACCAACGGCAAGCATTCAACCTATTCTTAATCAATGGCGTGATTTATTATTTGATTATTTTGGCCCTATTGCACCATTAATCTTTAATGATGCATTGTATGCATGGCAGCATACTGGAAGTACAGATCAACCAAATCTACCACGCCTATTGACATTACTGTTAGCGGAGTTTGACTCAGCAAAAGAGCGCGATGCCTTCCAAAAACGTGCCGAGGCTATTATGGGAAAGCGTTAGTAGAGGATGATGATTAAACTAGGAGATGAGGTTATGGATAACAAACACAGTATTCGTTCGCGTTTTAATGGTCTTTTAATAGTCGTTTATGTTCTATCATTATTAATTACCGTTCCTGTTGTGTATTTATACACGAAATATGATTTCTATAACCGTGCTAATCAACAGCTTTCGTTGATGAATAATATGGTACGTTCAATCAGACAATACATCACCGAAGATGTTCGCCCCGCTTTGCTACAGCAGAAGGTTCTTTATCCACCTGCTATTTCTTCTACTGTGGCAACGACCCATATTGCGGAGCACTTTAAAAAGTTACAACCGGACTATTACATCCGTGTGGTTTCGGATAATCCTTTAAATAAAGCTAATTATCCAGAGCCATTGGAGCAAGAGTTGCTAAATCAGTTTCGACAAGACACGCAGCAAACGCTATTAATCCGTGAGGGTAGCGTAAAAGGACAGCCTTATTTATTATCGGCAAATCCAACAGTGAGTAAAAGTGATTGTATGCTGTGTCACAGTAAGCCGGAAGATGCCCCCGCTATGATTCGCCAGCAATACGGTACGCAAAGTGGTTTTCATTATAAGTTAGGGGAGGTGGTAGGGATTAATGTGATCGGTGTGCCAATGTCTGGTATTAATAATGCGGTTGTGCATCGTAGTTTAGGTATAGTTGGTATTCTGACCTGTTTATTCACGTTGATGTTAATTTGGGTGAATTGGATGGTACGCACACAAATTCTGATGCCTATCGAAGATATTACCATCGCGGCACAAGCCATTAGCAAAGGTGATCTTGAGGCCGACATAGGGGCGTTATACCAAGAGCGGAATGACGAAATTGGGCAGTTAAGCCATGCTATCGAATTAATGCGTCGTAGCTTTGTAAAAATGTTAGAACGTATGAATCGTTATCGTCCTTCTTGAGTGCAGCACTGTGCTTGGCTAAGTGCACAACCAAGCACAAACCTTAAAGCTTATATGAATACCTACTGCATAGCGGAGAAATCGATGCCCGTTTCGTCTAATTGAATACAACGATAGGCTTTAATCGTTTCATAATCTTGATGCCCCAACAATCGCCGAAAAAACTCATCTTCATCGATGTGTTGCCACAGATGCGTATTAAAAAAACGCGCATAAGCCATACGAGCATAAATGGCGCGACTGTCTTTAAAGGTAAAATCTTCCCCCATGATTTGTTTGACGCGATTATTGAGCGTAGCGGTAGTGATTTTATTTACCATATTACGACTCAGGCGTTCATTGGGTTGTTCCGCTAGACGCTCATGCATATTGCGTATAAAAGGCAAGGTGTGCAAACGTAGCATACTGCTAATCACCCATTCGGCCGGAATCAACGTAGGTATGATTAATGTTAAGGGCGTATCGCCTTCTGTTCCTGCTCGCTTTTTAGCTTGTCCTGTAAAATAAACCGTAAAATCATCCAAGGGTTGGAAATCACCTGTGTACAAAACCTCTACGGCGCGTCGCCCTGTCGCTAGAGCAATACCAATCGCTAACCGTGCGTAATCAAAGCGTGTGTTATTCTGTTTAGTTGGGCGCGTGATAAGGTCGTCAATGAAATGAATAATGCCCTTGGGATTGATTTTAATCGTATGTGTTTTACGATATTGTAAAGCTTCGGCCTGTTCTTGTTCTAAAGTCACTTTTTCCATTTGTCCCACAAATAAATGGCGACAGGCTTCATGGTCAGTTTTGATTTTGCTAAATGCGGCAAATGCTATTTCATCTTGGCATTCGGTTGCTGCATTCAATAAATGCAGGCGTTTTAACCCCGCTGTGTGGGCATCTGCCGTTAATAACTCATCCAACAAGGCTTGATACGCTGGAAAACGATGGCGATAACGTTCCACAACCGTGGGTAATGAATGATGACGTAAATTATGGTCGCGTAATTGATTGCGTAAATTCGTGATGTATTTGCGATAAGTGGAAATTGCCAAGCGTGGCTGATAAGAGCGTTTTAACTGCGCAAAAGCTGCACTAGCCGCAATGTCTTGTTGAGCAGTCGCGGTGTCGAGTAATTGTTGTGTGATGTGTTCGATTTCTTCCGTGGTTTGTGCGGTAGCGAGTGCGACTAATAGCGTTTGGTAAGTAGGGTAGCGTTGTTGTAACGACTTACTGGCTTTACGCGCGATGCTGGCTAAACGCTGGTCGCCAAATTTGCGTTTATCATAAAAGAGCGCATTGCGTACTTTAGTCGCAGCGGCTTGAAAACGCCGTGTCTTTTCCTTCTGTGGAATCGCCATCTGTTCGATTTCAAACACGGCTTCAATAAAAGCATCTGTAATGCTGGCAACGTCAACTTTTTGCATGGTTTAAGGGTCATTCTGAATCCAGTGCGTACCATCTTACTGAAGGGAAAAACCGATGTAAAATCGTAGAGCAAACCGCCCATGCAGGCAGATTACTGACAATCTGTCTGCGTCTTCTCAAATTGGCGTTAGGTAAGGTGTTAGCTTAAGCGGTAGCAAGCCGTGGCTCGTAATGCTGTTCGTGCAAGCGTTCTTGCGCTAGTGCGAGCAATGCCTTTGCGCCCAAACGGTCGTTAGAATCAATATCCACAAGGGTTTGTAATCTCCCTACCGCGTCGGCCAGTTCACCAAGGCGCATTTCTAAATACCCTGCACCTTTATGTGCCATTAGATAAAAGCGAGTTAAAGTCATGGAAACTAATACGCCTTGTCCTAAATGCAGGCGGGTTAGATGCCGCCAATCATCTGGCATGTGCAAGCGTTTGCCACTGGCACTGATCGCTTTTTGTGCCACACTCAGCGCGTCACGCAGACGGTGTTGGTAGTAGTAATAGCGATATAACGCGACCAGCACGTTCAAATCTTCAGGTTCAAGAAAATACGCTTTCAATAACAACGTTTCGGCTTCGGGGGCAGGGTATAAACTGGCTGCTTCTTCGAGTAACTCGGTGATTTCTGGGTCGATAGTGGCATTGAAATATAAATCTTCGGCTTCAAAGTCTTGTAAGTCCATCGTTAGTTTCCTCCTACTTTTTGAATTGGATCGGTTTTATGTAAATTTCTGCGGGATCGTCTTCACACAGATCACGCGCATCGCAGTGGTTGCATTCTTCGCCTTCGTCTTCCTGTTCAGGAAGGCAACCACGTTTGCCGACGCTTTCTTCTAATTGGCGAATACGGTCTAACAAACACTGAATCGCGCCCGCTACGGGGTCGGGAATCAGGTGATGATTTAAGTCGATACCTTCTGGGTTATCGTTGCGGGCGAATTTGCTTTGTACGATTTTTGCTGGAATACCGACCACGGTTTTACCCATAGGAACATTGCGTACTACCACGGAATTTGCTCCAACGCGCACGTCGTTTCCCAGTTCAATCGGCCCTAGAATTTTTGCCCCTGCACCTACGACGACTCGGTTTCCCAGTGTAGGGTGACGTTTGCCTTTGTTCCATGAAACGCCACCTAGGGTAACGCCGTGGTATAAAGTTACGTCATCGCCGATTTCGGCGGTTTCCCCGATCACTACACATGCACCGTGGTCGATGAAAAAACGTCGCCCAATTTTCGCGCCAGGGTGAATGTCGACGTTCGTCCACCATCGCCCAAGGTACGATATAAAACGCGGAAAATATCGCCAGCCGCGTTGCCATAAACTGTGCGCAATGCGCTGCAACATGACGGCATGAATGCCAGGGTAAAGGGTTGCCACTTCCCAACGCGAACGCGCCGCAGGGTCACGCTGAAACACACAAGTAATGTCTTCCCGAATCAATTGCCAAAGCGAAGGTACTGGTTCTGCATGGTTCATGGATTCGGCTGCATTCATCGCTATTTCTAATGACATACGCTGGACTCCTGTGGACGTGTTTGTTGCAAGAATTGCCGTAATTCCTCAACGTTCGGTGGGCGTTTGTGTTGGGTGGAAAAACGTCTCACTAACGCGAGAATGGCTTCTGCTTGCTCGTGAACCAACGGTGGCAAACCCAGCATGGCGTAGGCGCGTTGAACGCCGTGCGTGCCGGAATGTTTGCCTAACACTAATTGGTGATGTCGTCCGATCTCGGCGGGATCAAAGCCTTGGTAATTATCAGAATCTTTCAATAAACCATCGACATGAATACCGGATTCGTGGGTGAAAACCCCTTCGCCGACTAAGCTTTTTTGCCAACCGACGGGGCGACCCGACGCTTTTTCTACCAATAGTGATAACTTCGGAAAACGCTTGAGATTGATACCGCACTGTAAGCCATATAAACGGTTCAACCCCATTGCCACTTCTTCCAGCGGAGCATTGCCAGCGCGTTCCCCCAAACCATGCACGGTGGTGTTCACATGCGTTGCACCAGCGCGTGCAGCAGCAAGGGTATTGGCGGTGGCTAAGCCCAAATCATCATGAGCGTGCATTTCAATTTCCAAATCGGTGCGGGCGCGAAGTGACGACATCCATTCGTACAACAAAAAAGGTTCCATAATTCCCACCGTATCTGCAAAGCGGAAGCGTTGTGCGCCTGCTTGTTCGGCGGTTTCCAGCACTTGCAAGAGAAAGTCGCGGTTTGCGCGGGAAGCATCTTCACCCCCAACGCACACACCCACGCCTAAATCCTTGGCAATTTGCACATGCTCACGAATCTGATGCAAAACCCATGCCCGATCTTGCTTTAATTTGTGGCAGATTTGTTGATCAGAAACAGAGATCGAAATGTCGATCATATCCACGCCCAAATCGCGGCATAGCAAAATATCGGCGCGACGCATCCGACTCCACACCATCAAGCGTGTGTTTAACCCCAACTGGGCAACCGCACGAATTGACTCGCGTTCTTCCTCACCCATCGCTGGTATTCCGACTTCTAATTCGGGTACACCCAAGGTATCTAACCCACGCGCAATCGCCAGTTTTTCGCTTAAAGAAAACGCCACACCTGCGGACTGTTCCCCATCACGCAGAGTCGTATCATTGATCGTAATGAAAGTCTCGTTTTGCAGCATCGTTATTGCCTCTCGCTAGATAGTAGCGACAAGCAAATGCTGTGCCATTTCGTATTTTATATTAATAATCAATAAATTATATTGTTTTTTGTGTGGGTTGTCGAGTTTAATACAGCTACAAAAAAGTCGGGAATTGTCAGGTCAGTGACAAAGAACGCTGTGCGTTTGGTAAAACAACCAATCAATAGTGTGGTTTGGTTTAATGATAAATCAGATTAATTGGTGCATTGAAAACTGGTACAAATAAAACAATAATCATCAACAGAAAATACCCAAATTTTTGAATCAGAAATGGGGTATTTTCCAGTAAAAAACCATTTACAAGAGGTAAGCCCAACGATGCAAGCACCGTATTTCTGCTACTGGGGTAAAGCCGCCAAGCCTGAACAACCCAATGTTGGGGCAGCATACCATCTATTGCCGTATCACTCGCTGGACGTGGCAGCGGT
>CAZEQX010000096.1:3606-9713 GCA_964514635.1 uncultured Thiothrix sp. | reverse complement strand
CCTCTTTCCATGCACGCATAATCCCCGGAATCCCCAACACCGAATCAGGGCGGAACACTTCTGGGTCTAAGAAATCGTCATCAATGCGGCGGTAAATCACATCGACACGTTCCAAACCGCCGATGGTTTTCATGTACACAAAACCGTCTTTACCGACAATTAAATCCGCACCTTCCAGCAAGACCAAACCCGCTTGTTGCGCCAAGAAAGCATGTTCAAAGTAGGCGGAGTTATAAATGCCCGGAGTCATCAAAGCGATGGTGGGGTTTTCCAATTCAGGGCGTAAGGATGCCAACATTTCATACAGATGCGCGGGGTAATCACTAACCGGACGAATCGGTAAGGTTTTGAAAATTTCAGGTAAAACGCGCTTGGTAATGTTGCGATTTTCCAGCATGTACGCCACGCCTGATGGTACACGCAAGTTATCTTCCAACACATACAACACGCCATCGCTGTGACGCACTAAATCTGAACCGCAAATGTTCGCCCAAACGCCATGTGGCGGAGTCATGCCAATGCACGCCTCGCGGTAGCCTTTGGATTGCATCACCACATCGGCAGGAATTACGCCATCCTTGATGATTTTCCCACCATTGTAGATGTCCTGAATGAACATATTAAGTGCACGAATGCGCTGTTTAAGCCCTATTTCAGTGCGATCCCATTCTTTTGCTGGTATAATGCGCGGGATAATGTCGAACGGCCACGCGCGGTCGATGTTGCCTGCGTCGCTGTAAACGGTAAAAGTAATACCCATTTCGCGAATCACAGCTTCGGATTCTTGCACACACTGCCGAAAACGGTCTGGTGTCATGTGACGCAAATACTCAACCAACTTAAAGCTGGATTCACGCGGCTGATGCACCGCTGCAATCAGTTCGTCATAGAACGAACCCGGATCATACTGATTCCATTCTTTTTTCATATATTTATTCCGAGCGAGAGTTTGTAATAAACAGCAGAGAAACCTGCAAGCCTTATTGTTATCTATGTTTAGCAAGATTCATGCCCAAAACTGGTGAATCTTTTGGGGAAAAAATGGACGGGACAGGCGGTTTTACGCCCTGCCCCGTGGAGATCATTACTGAACAACAGAGACTTTGTTCATTAAAATCGGCTGCTCTGGTACATCTTGGTGCATACCTTTGGAAGTAGTACGAACACTGACAATCGCATCCACCACATCCATACCATCAGTCACTTTCCCAAAAACCGCATAACCCCAACCTTGTGGCGTTTTGGAACGGAAATTCAAGAAAGCGTTATCTGCCACATTGATAAAGAACTGCGAAGAAGCAGAATGCGGATCCATAGTACGCGCCATTGCAATCGTGCCACGGTCGTTTTTCAAACCATTGTCCGCTTCGTTGGTAACAGGCGGGCGTTTATCCGCTTTCTCGCGCATATCAGCCGTCATACCACCACCTTGAATCATGAACCCTGGGATTACACGGTGGAAAACAGTACCGTCATAAAAACCACTGTTGACATAAGCCAAAATGTTTTCGACGGTTTTCGGTGCAGCTTGCGCATCAAGCTCTACCGTAATATTGCCCTTGGTTGTTTCAATCAAGATTTTAGGATTTGCAGACATGTTTACTCCATTAGCTGACGCTGCCCCAGTTTGTGTGGTGGAATCAGAACCACAACCCGCCAAACTGATAACCAGCGCGAAAATAAAAGCGAAAAGACGTTTCAAGACACTACCCCATCATTTTGATTATTGCCGTGTCGGCAGCTCATGATAGCGTATCAGACAAATTCTAGGCAATTAACGCCAACCCCTCTGTACTATTTTCAACCATTTTGGTTTTGATAGTCATTATTTCCAGACCAAGGCAAACCGCCGCTGAATCTGCGGCAGTTTTTTACGCATTGAACAAGCTTTAAGCCTGCTGCGCCTGAATCGCGGTAATCACCACGGTATTGACAATATCCGCCACCAAACAACCACGACTTAAATCATTGACTGGCTTGTTTAAACCTTGCAAAACTGGCCCAATCGCCACCGCATTAGCCGAACGTTGCACCGCTTTGTAAGTGTTATTCCCCGTGTTCAAATCGGGGAAGATAAACACCGTGGCTTTGCCCGCCACTTCGCTATTGGGCATTTTGGAACTGGCCACATCCGCATCCACTGCCGCGTCGTATTGAATCGGCCCGTCGAGTTTGAGATCAGGACGGCGTTCATGCGCTAATTGCACCGCCACCCGCACGGTTTCTACATCATCACCTTTACCCGATTCACCTGTGGAATACGACAGCAGCGCAGTACGCGGCTCGATCCCAAACATGCGGGCGGTATCGGATGAGGTTATTGCAATATCGGCTAACTGTTCGGCATTTGGGTTCGGATTCACGGCACAATCACCATAAACCAGCACGCGATCTTCCAAGCACATAAAGAATACGCTGGAAACCAGATTGCAATGCGGCTTGGTTTTGATGATTTCAAAGGCAGGGCGAATCGTGTGTTGTGTGGTGTGAATCGCTCCCGACACCATACCATCCGCGTAACCAAGATGAACCATCATCGTGCCGAAATAACTAACATCCTGCATAATGTCGCACGCCGCCGCGAGCGTCATGTTTTTGTGCTTGCGCAATTCGTAGTAAGTTTCGGCAAATTCACGCCGCAAATCCGAATGACGCGGATCAATAATCGTCACATTGCGTAATTTCAAACCCAAGTGCATGGCTTTGGAACGCACTTCTTCTTCCACGCCCAGCAACGTAATGTCAACCACATCACGCAATGACAAAATCTCCGCAGCGCGTAACACCCGCTCGTCATTACTTTCGGGTAAAACGATGTGTTTACGTTGGGATTTCGCCCGCTGAATCAGTTCGTATTCAAACATTAACGGACTCATGCGCGTGCTGGCATTTTGCAGAATCAGTTCCCGCAACTGCTGCATATCCACACACGACTCCATTAAACCCAATGCCACCGCAATTTTGCGCTCGTTGGATGGTAAAATCGTGCCCTCGACTTCTTTCACTTTTAACGCTGTGGTTAAGGTATCCCACGGTGAGAACAAAATCGGCAAGCGTAACGGGTTCATACCTTCCAACAAGGTTTTCACCTGCGGTGCTGGTTGTTGGTCGCCTGTCAAAATCATCCCCGCAATTGCCGGAAATGTGCGCGACGCATCTGCCGCCAATGTGCCCAAAATAATATCGGAACGATCCCCAGGTGTAATCACCAAACTGCAACTTTCCACATGCTGCAAAAAATCATGCACCTGCATCGCTGCAATTTTATAACAAGCGACTTCGTGATTCAGGGATTGGCGCGTACCGTACAAACATTCCAGATGCAAAGCGCGAGCAATTTCACCAATGGTTGGGCGTTCCAACGCATGTTTTTCAGGCAAAATGTAGAACGGAAACCGCGAACCCTGTAACAAACTGTTTAACGCTTCAACTTGATCCGACGGCACACGATTCGCAAAGGCGGCTAATAACTGGCAATGCTGCCCAGCGGCAAGGTGTTCTTCCAACATGCGTACCGAATCGGCGATTTCCTCCGCCGTGCGGTTATGCCCTTTCACCACGGGCAAAAATACACAGTTGAAATGGTTCGCCAATGCCGCGTTGAAATCCAATTCAAATGCCGAATTTGCGCCAACAAAATCCGTACCCGCACAAACCACAATGTCCACTTGCGCGGCTAAGGCTTTGTATTTGGCGATAATGAGCTTCAGTAATTCATCGTAATGCCCTTCCGACACCATCTTACGCGCCACGTCCAATGTGCAGCCGTATAACTCACTGCCATCCATTGGCAATTCATAACGCTTGGAAATCAAATGGATTAACGGGTCACGCCCATTATTTTCCGCGATTACCGGACGGAAAAACCCAACTTTCGGTGTCATGGCACGCAACATTTCCATCATGCCCAACACGATTAATGATTTACCACTACGCGGTTCAGCACCCGCGATATAAATACTTTGAAACACCTTCATCCCCTTGTGCTAACGTCACACACCGTTGTTATGCTTATTTAACCTGAATGACTCTCTAGCGATTTGTGCATTGCAGCAATCATCATAAACAATCCTAACCATGCTGCCAATGGGGAAATGACAATCACACAAATGGGTCAACGATTCGTAATAAACAGTTGATTGTTTACTGGCTCATGTCGTTTTGGTGAATGAACATCACATACAGATTGTCTTTCGGGGTAAAGTTGGTTTTTTCCATGACGAAAGTTTTGTCATCAACTTTTTTCACGCCCGTGCCACAAAACGATAGCTTGTCGGTGGCATTTTGCTTTTTCAGGGTGAGGCGGAATGTACCAATAGGTCCTTTCCAATTTGCCCCCGTTTTGAGAATGTAATGCACAAAACTGGGCGAAACGCTCATGGTGTAATTGTCTTTCATTTGTTTATCCAACCATTTCACCATGTCGGGTTCGATGCAGTACTGCTTAATGCGTGATTTGCGCTCATCACTACCAAAATAGAAACCCGCTTCGCCACCCACCGCAGGTTTGTATTCGTGTACCACGGATAACGCTTCACCTGCGGGGAAAGTTTGCATCCAGTGATGCATGACTTTCACTTGCCCGTCTTTTTTCTTGATTTCCGTCGCAAAGTCTTTTTTCGTACCATCGACCGTTACCGAAAAACCCATTGGGTTGTTGGAATGCGTATCAATGCCCAAATCGCCTTCGGGTTCTTCAGGAAATTCCGGCACGGGGAACGCGACGCGGGTTTCAATCGGTTTCTTGCTGGTATTGCGGAAGATGTACGCCACGCGAATTTTATCTTCGCTAATGAAGAGGTCTTCTTTTTCCATCACAATGGCATCGGTTTTCCCCAGCACAATACCACCTGCACCGAGTGCGGCAATGGAATCATTAGCGGCTGCGGTTTGAATGCCGCTGCAAAACATCAAAGTAAACAAAATGGGCGAATGGATTATTTTCACGGTCGACTCCCTCGTATGGATGAATAGTTCTCAATTTTTAGTAACGCAAAGCACATGTTACCATGATACCATCACAGGCAAATGCTGAGAGAACGTGCTTGAAATAAGAGACATGTCAAACAGAAGCTGCTGTTTGCCTATCATGCGATGACCTCCCACGCGAACCCGACCAGATTCCGCACTTCCGCGCTGAACTCCATCCCTAACAGGGTAATGCGGTGTTGCCCATCACGGTAGGGCGCGGCATAGTCTTTTGCCTTGATTTGCTGCATCGCACTGCCATCACCTTGCGTCCCCTTGACCATTTTAAACTCAATCACATAAACCTGTTTGCGCCCATTGGAGAGCGGCAAACGTATTGCTAGATCAATCCGCCCTAAGTTATTGCTGACTTCCGCCCGCGTTTCCATACCTAACGCGCACAAATAAGCGTACATCACCGCCGCGTAATAACCTTCGTATTGAGCAATCGGGTTATTGCTGTAATTTTCGTAAGCAATCGTGTCAAACAGGCTGCGGATGTGTTGCTCAAAAGCGGGTAAATCACCTTGGCATAAAGCATCACTCACCGTACCCAACGTGTGTGAGGTGTCGGTGAGGTAGTTATCCAGAAAGTAACTCATCAAACTGTAACGGACTTCATGATTGGGGTAAGTCAGTAAGTAATCTGGTGCTCGCCCTTCGCCATTATCCAATTCTTGCTTGATGGTCAAATAGCCCGTTTGGAACAGCAGCGTTTCGATATTCAGGCGGTCTACGTCAAAATCCCCTAGCTTTTTGTAGTCCATCCGCACAGCTTCGAGGTTGGGCAAATGGAAACGCCGTTTTTTCAGCACATCCACTAAAAACGTCGGTGAACCTGTCTCAAACCAATGCGGTAAATACTCTTTGCCTTTGTCCAAAAACAGTAGCACATCAAAAGGGTTGTAAACGCTTTCCCCCAGCCAAGCATAGCCGTTGTACCAGCGTTTCATGAGCGCCATATCAACCCCCTGCAAGGAGTCGGCGAAAGCCTGTTCCAACTCCGTTTGGGTGTAACCGCATAAAGCACTGTAACGTCCATCCAGCGTAATGTCGTTGAGGTTGTTTAAACCGCTGAATAACGACACCTTGGAAAATTTGCTAACTCCCGTGAGTAAGGCAAAACGGATATGGGCATC
>CAZEQX010000096.1:0-3506 GCA_964514635.1 uncultured Thiothrix sp. | reverse complement strand
TGAATGTGCAAACCACGAAACAACGCCTCATTACCTTGGAACAGTTCTCTGAGAGTGTCGACCAATAGCGATTTACCAAAGCGGCGCGGGCGAGAGAGGAAGTAATACGCGCCCGACTCGACTAACTGTTGTACATACGCCGTTTTATCAACATAAACACAACCATTATCTCGGATTTTTTGTAAGGTGCTGATACCAATCGGTAACTTTTTCAACGTTATGATCTCCAAAAACGTGCGACACGCGGTAAGGGCTATCGCCAGACTCCCCTGCACAGCCATCTGCCGGAAAAATTCAACACTATCGCTTTTTGCAGCTTTGTTCTATCAAATACGCACTAAATTACCGTATAAGCGAAATGCTTTCCGCCAACCAATGACAGCGATAGGCTGGCAGCTTGACGACCTTTGGGCTAACATTCTGCCCAGAGTCTGTTCACTCACGCAAAGGCGCAAACACACTATGGAAACACAAGACCCTCATACCGTTACTGTCCAATTAACTGACAAAACAGGCTACACTTGTCAAGCGACGGCTGGCTCGCATCAATTAACCATTGACGAACCCGCTTCACTGGGTGGCAGTAATTTAGGCCCTGCACCTTACGAATATTTGAAAGCCGCACTGGGGGCTTGTACCGCGATGACCGTTCGTATGTATGCCGAGCGTAAACAGTGGCAGGTGGAAAATGTCATCGTGACATTAACCCACAGCCGTGATGCGAATAAGCAAAGCGTTTTTGTGCGTGATATAAAGTTGGTTGGTAATTTAGATGCCGAACAACGCGAACGTTTACTGGAAATTGCTGATCGTTGCCCTGTACATAAAACCTTAAGTCATGGCGCGACCATTTTAAGCAAACTGGTAGACTGATTACTTACCTTCTAATTAAACTAAAGTATCAATATGTTACATATTTACAATAGCTTAACCCGTCAAAAAGAAAAATTCGTTCCGATTGTCAAAGGCGAAGTGCGTATGTACGTCTGTGGCATGACGGTGTATGACTATTGTCACCTCGGTCATGCACGGGTCATGGTGGTATTTGACACCATTCACCGCTATTTAAAAGCCAAAGGCTTTCGCACGACCTATGTGCGTAACATTACCGATATTGACGACAAAATCATTAAACGTGCCGCCGAGAACGGCGAGCCGATTGATGCGCTCACCCAGCGTTTCATTGATGCCATGCACGACGATGAGGATGCTTTGAACGTCGCACGCCCTGACGCAGAACCACGAGCCACGGGTAATATTCCTGAAATGCTGGCAATGATTCAAACCTTGATGGAAAAAGGCTTGGCGTATCAGGGCAGCAATGGCGACATTTATTATGACGTTTCCGAATTTGACGGTTACGGCAAACTGTCTGGGCGCAAACTCGACGAGTTACGCGCTGGCGAACGCATTGCAATTGATGAAGTCAAGAACGACCCATTAGATTTCGTCTTGTGGAAAGCAGCCAAACCCACCGAACCCGCATGGGATGCACCGTGGGGCGCGGGTCGTCCAGGTTGGCACATCGAATGTTCTGCCATGTCGCAGAAATTACTAGGTGATCATTTCGACATTCACGGTGGCGGTAGTGATTTGCAATTCCCGCATCATGAGAACGAAATCGCCCAAAGCGAAGGTTGCACCGGACACCAACACGTCAATTACTGGATACACAACGGTTTTATTCGCGTCAATGACGAAAAAATGTCGAAATCGCTGGGTAACTTCTTTACTATTCGTGAAGTTTTGGCGCATTATCGTGCCGCCGAAGTACGTTTCTTCATCCTCAACAGCCATTACCGTAGCCAACTCAACTACGCGACCGAACAATTGGATGCAGCACGCGCTTCACTCACACGGCTCTATACAGCCTTGCGTGGCTTGCCTGACGTGGGTGCAGCAGCAAAAACGTACTACGAAACTCGCTTTTTCAGTGCAATGGATGATGACTTTAACACCCCAGAAGCCATCGCCGTATTGTTTGAACTAGCAGGCGACATTAATCGCATTCGCAAAGCCCAAAGCGATGCTGCCGCCGCGCCGTTGGGTGCGTTGCTCAAGCGTTTGGGTAATATTATAGGGTTATTGAATGAAGACCCTGAAAGCTGGTTAAAAGGCGCAGCACAAACCGATGGATTAAGCGATGACGCGATTGAAGCCCTGATCCGTCAACGGTTAGACGCTCGTAAGGCGAAAGACTGGGCGGAATCCGATCGTATTCGTGATGAACTCAAAGCACAAGGTATTCTGCTAGAAGACGGTGCTGGCGGTACAACATGGCGACGCGCTTGATACAGCAATAGAACTCATCATTATTTTCCCGTCTGTTTGGCGTGCCGCCTCCCACGCCACAGATGGATGTGGTATGGACGCTCACTTATGAAACAAGTCACCATTATCGGCGCAGGATTCGCAGCCCTGACGGCTGTGCGCGAATTACGCAAACTGGATAAATCCCTTGCCATCACCGTTATCGCACCGCGTGCGGAATTGCATTATCTACCCAGCATCATTTGGATTCCCAGCGGCTTGCGTAAACGAGCGGATTTAGTCATTCCACTGGCAAAATTCTTTCAACGCATGAATGTCACCTTTCACCAAGGCAATGTGACGGGCTTGCGTGATGGCGGGCGTATTGTTGAAACCGATAATGGTGAAGTCAGTAACGACGCGCTGATTATCGCATCCGGCGGACGTTTTATTAAAAAGCTCCCAGGTATTGAACACGCCATTACCCCCTGCGAAGGCATTGCAGCAGCGGAGCAAATTCGTAACCGTTTGAATAATATGTACGGTGGCACGATTGCGGTGGGCTTTGCGGGGAATCCCAACGAACCCAGTGCCATGCGTGGCGGCCCCATGTTTGAATTTCTATTCGGCATTGATACCCTGCTGCGTGAACAACACCGCCGTGAACAATTCAAACTGGTATTCTTTAGCCCTGCGGAAAAACCAGGAAACCGTTTAGGCGAAAAAGCGGTAAATGGCCTTCTCAAGGAAATGCAAAAGCGTGATATTGAATTACACCTTGGGCATAAAATGAAAGGTTTTGAAACCAATAAAGTCAAAACCGAAGGCGACGAATTTCGTGCAGACTTAATTTTATTCATGCCGGGAATAACGGGTAATCTGTGGTTTGATAATACCGAGTTACCACGTTCTGAAGGCGGCTTAATCAAAGCAGATCAGCACTGCAAAGTAGAAGGCTGGGACAATGTTTATGTCGCGGGCGATTCTGGCAGTTTCCCAGGCCCTGATTGGATGCCCAAACAAGCACACATGGCGGATTTACAAGCTGCCGCCGCTGCCAAAAATGCAGTCGCCGAATTGAACGGCAAAGCAGCAACCGCGACTTTCAAAGTTGAACTAATGTGCATTATCGACACCAACGAAAAAGGCATGTTGGTTTACCGCAGTGAAAAACGCAACCTCATGTTACCCAGTTGCACCTTTTTCCACTGGTTAAAACGCTTCTTTGAGTGGTGGTATTTGCGTCAGTACCGCTA
>CAZEQX010000095.1:0-9847 GCA_964514635.1 uncultured Thiothrix sp. | reverse complement strand
TTTTTGCCTTTCTTTTTGCCTTTGGCATCTTTTTCGGCGCGTAAACGGGCGCGTTGTTCGCGGTATAAAACGTAGCAACGGGCTACTTTGTGTTCACCTGCACGCATTAAGGCTAACTCCACTTGATCTTGAATGTCTTCAATGTGCATCGTGCCGCCTTCGGGCGTGCGGCGCAGCAACGCATCAATCACTTGTTCGGTTAATTTGTGAACTGCATCGTGAATGCGAGCCGACCCAGAGGCTTGATTGCCTTCCACATCCAGAAACGCTTTGGTCATGGCTAATTGGATTTTGCCGCCGTCGAACTCCGTCACCTGCCCATTGCGACGGATCACTTTGCAGTTTGCCGAGGCTTGGTTTGGTTTGGGTAAAGAATGGGCAGCAGAACCCTGTACTGTCATTTCCGGTGCGTTTGCAGCTTGCATGTTGATCCTCAAATGATGGAAAACGTCTTGACAAATGCCAATGGATAAATAATTAGAAGCACGGCGGCTTTTTAAGGGGAACTACTATAGGATGTGTTTCAAATCATGGTCAAGCACAAGATATTGTCACCAGAGGCCAAAAACGTTGTGGATAACTGGTAAAAATCCAACAGTGATACGGGCTTGAAGGGGGCTAAGTATAGGCAAAAATTTTTTCTGATGTTGCCTTAGTTACGATTAGGTTTTTCGATTAACACTCCCAAACGTGGGAACTTCTCGTACAATACACCGACCTAACTGGCGGCTCACACAGCATTGAGCCACATCATAACCACCGATGAGAGAATCGCGTATGAACAACAAATTGAAATTAACCTTAGCCGCAACATTGGCTGTTGGCACAACCGTTGCCTTTGCCGAAAACCCTTTTTCCGCCACGAACAGTACGCCTCAACAACTGGCAGACAATAAAGCCGATAGCGAGATGAAATGCGGAGCGGGTATGTGTGGCGGTAACATGAAAAAAGCCGATGAAAAAGCCAGCGACGACGGCGAATCTTGCCCTTCTGACACTGACAAAGACGGCAAAGTCACCAAAGACGAATTTATCAAGCACCACGAAGCGATGTTTGACGAAGCCGATACCAACAAAGACGGCTCATTGGATGCGGAAGAACGCAAAGCCTTACACAGCAAAATGGGTGAAGGTAAATGCGGTGGCAAAACTGCCTCATAACTACTGAAGAACGGCTATGGCATCCCTACTCAATCGTTTCATTAGTTTGTGCAAATGGCCGTTAGCGGTCATCTTGCTGTTGTTATTACCGACGCTATTGCAGCAATTGTGGGCGGTTATCCAACACATAGTAACGCATGTGCAGCACTATCAATGGTTGTTGGTGGGGGCGGGTTTGTATGGGGTGCTATGGTTTCTAGGGTTACGCCACAGCACCATGATGCGCTGGTTTAGTACCTTAGAACACGAACTCACGCACGCTTTGGTGGCGATTTTGACGCTGAATCGGGTCACGGGTTTAAATGCTACGCACAATGGTGGGGTCATGCAGTTTCAAGGCTTTGGAAACTGGCTGATTACGCTCGCGCCGTATTTTATCCCCACCTTGAGTTTGGTGGTTCTCGGCTTAATGAATCTGGCAAAAGCCACCTACTACCCGATGCTATTCGCTGTTATGGGCTTTAGCATGGCGTACCACTTGCAATCAACATGGCACGAATTACACGACCAACAACCGGATTTAAAACAGGCGGGTTGGTTATTCTGCTGGTTGTTTTTGCCTGCGGCGAATGTTGTCATGGCACTGGTTTTATTAACTGCTCTACCCAATGACACCTTAACGTGGGCAAAAACCCAAAGCAGTTTGTGGGATGCGTTAAGCCATTGGCAAGCGGTTTTACTTTCCAAAAGGTTGTAAATAACGCATGACCGTTGCATTCCACGGGGCTGGATTAGGGTTACGCCGCGAACATTTAGCGGATTTAACGCGACACATGCCCGCGTGTATTAACTTTTTGGAAATCGCGCCTGAAAATTGGCTACGCACTGACCCACACAGCCGCACGCAATTACGCGCACTAACCGCACAATTACCCGTGGTTTGTCACGGCTTGTCATTGTCATTGGGCGGTTTAAACCCGTTGAATGTGGAATTATTGCAAGCCATTAAAACGTTTATGCGCGAACATTCTGTACCGCTGTATACCGAGCATTTAGCGTGGTGTGCGGATCATGGGCAACTGTACGATTTATTGCCCTTACCATTTACTGACGATGCGGTAAAACACGTTGCAGCCCGCATTCGTCAAACGCAAGACCTACTCGAAACGCGGATTGCGCTTGAAAACGCTTCGTTTTATGTGCAAGCCCCCATCAATGAAATGGACGAAGCCACGTTTATTCAAGCCGTTTTAACCGAGGCAGATTGCTTACTGCATTTAGACGTGAATAATGTCTATGTGAATAGCGTGAATCATGCTTATGATCCTTATGCCTTTTTACAGCAACTTCCCAAAGAACGTATCGTGTATTTACACACCGCTGGGCATTATCAACAAGCACCTGATCTATTAATTGATACGCACGGGGAAGCGGTTATTGATCCGGTTTGGGAATTATTGGATTTTACTTATCAGCATTGCGGGGTATTACCCACTTTATTAGAACGTGATTTTAATATTCCACCGCTGGCAACCTTATTACCCGAAGTCGAACGCATTGCCGCATTACAAAGACAATACCAATGAATGCTACCGAACATTATCAACGTACTTTCGCTGCCCATTTGCGTGACCCAACCCAAAACCCCATACCAAACGGCGTGAATCCCGCCCGCATGAATGTCTATGTCGACCTGCTATTCAATAACGTGAATGACTTTTTGCAGCGACATTTACCGATCACCCATAGTCTTCTCGATGCGAACATCTGGCACGATTTGGTGCGCCAGTTTTATGCACAACATGCGTGCCAATCACCGTACTTGCGTGACATTTCCGGCGAGTTCGTGCAATGGCTTTCCCCCCGTTTTGCCACGCTCGACGTAGCCATCAAGTGCCCCTATTTGTTGGAACTGGTGCATTTTGAATGGGTGGAAATAGCCCTGATGCTGGACGATAACAATGTCACATGGCAAACCGATTTTGTCGCACCAGCCGCCTTGGACGCAAACATAGCGTTAAACCCCGTCATGTTGCTGCAAAGCTACCAGTATCCCGTGCATAACATCACAACAGAGTGGCAACCTAGCACCCCTGAACCTACGTTTTTATTGCGCTTGCGCACCCCAACCCAAGGCATTGCGACCATGACCCTGAATGCCATCACCGCACGCTTGTTGGAACATTTGCAAACACCGTTCAGCCTACGCCACGCCATCACCTTGATTGCGCAAGAAATACACCACCCAAACCCCACGCAACTCCAGCAATTTGGTTTACAATTACTGACACAACTCCATGCCCAACACGCGATTGTTGGCTTATTAAAGCGTCCTTGAGTGTAGTGAAACCGTGAAACAACTGTTATACCGTCCCATAGCGACACTCGCTATCGTCATGTGTGCCAGCAATATTCTGTCTGGTTGTGCTGCAACCACGCCGAATACCGCCTCTGACACCAAAAGTGTTAAACAAATTGCCGATGAAGCCATGAAAAGCAAAGGCAAACTCAGCAAAGAGCAAATTAATGCCCTAATTGTGACCAACGCCAAATGCACACCGCACGACAAATAGTAAGCTAGTCATCCCGACTCATACGGAGCATCCAGCTTACTATTTATGCGTAGCCCTCAGCACACCCTTGCGCGTTCGGCAACCTTCACCGGACGCGGCTTACACACGGGCAAAACGGCCCACGTCACTTTGCATCCAGCCCCGATTGACCACGGGATTGTCTTTCGTAAATGCGCCCCAAACGGTACGGAACTAGCGCGGATTCCCGCCCTGTGGCATCAAGTGCATGACATGCCGCTGTGTACTTGCCTTGCACAAGGTAAATGGTTTATCCGCACGGTTGAACATTTGTTAGCGGCATTGTCTGCCTTCCAAATCGATAACGCACTGATTGACGTAATCGGCGATGAAATACCCATTTTTGATGGCAGTGCAACAGCTTTTATCCAAGCCGTTCAACAAGCAGGTGTGTGTGTGCAAACCGCACCACGCCGTTACATACGCATTCTCAAAACCGTGGAATACGCCGAAGGTAACAAACGCATTACCATCGAACCGCACGACACTTTCCACGTTGATGTCACCATCGCCTTGCGTGACATTGGCGTACTGAATTGGCAAGGTGACATTACCCCCGCCATTATTCGCCAAGAATTAGCGTTTGCCCGCACGTTTGGACGACTAGCCACTGGGCTGATTGCTCAATTTGCCTCACTGTTTCGTCAAGTACCCGTCGGTTTGGGGGCGCATCCTGGTAGTGTGATTTTACTGTGGGGAAACAAAGGCATTACACGCGGCGGCTTACGCGCCCCCGACGAATATGTGCGTCATCGTGTTATTGATTTGATTGGTGATATGTGCCTTGCAGGGCATCCACTACAAGCAAAAGTCACGACCCATAGCACGGCACACCGCTTGAATCATCGCCTAATGGACAAGGTTTTTGCTGATCCAGACGCATGGCGTTGGGCATAATATCCGCCTGTCGCGTTTACGGCTCGTATACATCCGCGTAGACCCAGCGCGTGCATCCATGTAGCATAAACGCCGATTTAATTCAGCAACACAAACGCATAAACAACCGAAAATCAGGAGTGTACGCATGGCGGGTGGAAGCCTTTTAGCCTTACTCGATGACATTAGCACCATACTGGACGATGTATCCCTCATGACCAAAGTCGCGGCAAAAAAAACCGCTGGCGTACTAGGTGATGACCTCGCTCTCAACGCAGAACAGGTCGCAGGTGTGCAAGCCGCACGCGAATTACCCGTGGTATGGGCAGTTGCCAAAGGTTCATTCATCAACAAGTTAATCCTTGTACCTGCTGCCTTAATCATCAGCTTAGTCGCCCCCGCATTGATCACCCCCTTGCTCATGATCGGGGGCGCGTACTTGTGCTTTGAAGGCTTTGAAAAGCTCGCGCACAAATTCCTCCACAGCCATCACGAAGACGCGACAGAACAAGCGCAAGTGGTAGAAGCATTACACAACCCGAACGTGGACATGGTGGAATTTGAAAAGGAAAAAATCAAAGGCGCGATTCGTACCGACTTTGTCCTTTCCGCCGAAATCATTGTTATTGCGCTGGGTGTGGTGGAAAAAATGCCATTCCTACAACAAGTGCTGGTTCTATCCGCTATCGCTATTATCATGACGGTCGGCGTGTACGGCTTGGTGGCGGGCATTGTCAAACTGGATGATTTGGGCTTCCACCTGCTCAAAGACAAAGCATCAGCACTCAAACAAGCCATTGGGCGCGGCATTTTGGTATTCGCACCGTGGTTAATGAAAGCATTATCCGTGGTCGGTACAGCCGCTATGTTCCTTGTCGGCGGCGGCATTTTAATGCACGGCATCCCACACGGGCACACCTTTACCGAACATGCCGAACAGCTCGTGCACCAAATCGGCGGGATTGGTGGCATTCTCGCAGCGATTACCCCAATGCTGCTCAACGGCTTATTCGGAGTCTTGGCAGGTGCGCTGGTTCTCGTGGCTGTCAACGGCGTTACACGTCTGAAAAACGCCATCGGCAAATAACCCTACAATCGCTTTAACAAGCCCCGAAGCTGACGAATCGCCAGCGTACTGTCGGCTTCGGGGTCATAACACAAGCTTTCATAAACGCGGGTAAAGGTTTGAATCACTTCAGCCTGTTTAGGCAAAGCCTGTACTGCTTGTCGTGCAAACATACTCGGTGCTTGCCCTTGCGCCCGTGTGACACCGTGCTTTGCTAGGGTTGCGCAAAACTGCCGATACAACTGATGTTCCACCGCTTCCCGTTCGCGCCGTCGCGCTAGTCCCAACGACAATACCCAAAACAACGCAATCAGCACGAATAAACCGCCCACCAATAACACCATGCGTTGCGCACTGAATTGCCCCAATAAGCGTGTAAAGAAATCGCGCTGCATGGCACTATCGTAACCCAATACCCAACGTTGCCAACCGTATTGCACCGTATCCAACTGTTGCTTGACGGCATTCAACCAAGCGACATGGCGCGTACTAAAACGTTGATTCGCAAGAAATGTGCCTTCGCTTTTCACGGCGGCTTCCAAACCCTGTTCGGCACGTTCAGGCGCAATCGCGGAAGTTGGGTCTATTTGCACCCAACCTTTGCCCGCTAACCACACTTCTGCCCACGCATGGGCATCGTATTGATGAACGCTTAAATACTGAGCTTTGTCATTCCACGCACCGCCCTGATACCCGATAACTACCCGCGCGGGAATGCCTGCCGCCCGCATTAGATACACAAAACTGCCCGCGTAATGTGCGCAAAAACCACGCTGAGCGTCAAACAAAAACGCATCAATCGTATCGGTTTCCCCCATGTTAGGCGGGCGCAACGTGTAAGCAAATTGCTGTTGGCGAAACCGTTGTAACACCGCATCCAGATAAGCCTGTTCCGAACCTGCTTGTTGGCGCAGTTGTTGGGCTAAAGCGCGGGTACGCGCATCACCTTGCGCGGGTAATTGCAGTGCCAATTGGCGCATGGCGGGGGATAATTGCGTATCCCGAATCGCATCGGGGTAACTGGTTACTTGCAACAATAACGGGGCTTGCAAATCCTGATGCGCCATAATGCGATAATCCGCACTAAAAATGACATCACCTTGCACTTGCACCGCAGGCGTGAGCGTAAATAACCACGGCTGCCCTGTCCTTTCGTACACCACCTCATATTCCACGGGCATTCCCTTGACCTGCAATTGGTCGCGGTTAAACGCATACAAACGGGTGAGTTGGTTTTTCAGCTCCCATGTTTCATAGGATTTGGCGAATTGTTGCCACGTTTTGCCATCAAAATGGTTCAACACCAAGCCGCGCCAATACAACTGATTTTGTGGCGGACGTGCGCCTTTAAACGTCACGCGAAAAGCCAGTTCATCCGACTGACTTAGGCTTTCAATATCCCCAGGGGCCATGCGGTCACTAATGCCCGTTTTGCCTTGCCCTGTCGCCAGTGGCAAAGTCCACAATGGCTGAAAACGTGGCGCGAACACGAATAACAGCACCATCAATGGCAGGCATTGCAGCAACATAAACACCGCCAACCGCAAGTTTTGCCGCACGTTTTGCGCGGCTGTCCATTCAGCGGTAGGGAATTGCACACCAATCAACGCTGCCGTCAACACGGTCAAACACAGCACACCGTACAATGCTGCCCCCATGTTTTGCGCGTACAAAAACTGCAAAGCGACTAGAAAATAACCGACAAAAATCACCACTAATGCGTCACGACGGTAGACCACTTCCAACGCTTTAAAGGCGAACCCCAACAGCAATAATGCCGCCATTGCATCCAGGGAAGGAAACTTCAAACCACTGCCAATCAAGCCCAATACACCCAACACCATGACCAATAGTTTCGCAGTATGGCTAGGTTGAGCAACTTTGCCTTCCAATACACGCAAGCGCCACCACGCCGACAAGCCCAACACCGGAATTAACCACAATGGCAAATAGAATGCGAACGGCAACATCACCAGCAATTGCGCTGCCAATAACCAAATCATGCCAGAATAAGTAACCTGTTTAGGCATGACCGCCCCCCGCATCCGGCAAACCAAATAAGGCCAGTGCGCGTAAACAGTGTGCTTTGTGCAACTCACCTTTAGCAGGGGCAATGGTTTTATGCGGTAACTTCAAACCAAATTCGCACTGTTGCTGATGCAGACTCAACACCTTGCTACACAAATGCGCCAAGCGCACTTCCACCCCCGGAATGGGTAAGCTATCCCAATCCAACCAACGCTCGTGGCTGGCATAATCGACAAACTCGCGGGTGTATAATTTGCCCGTTTGCGCGAACTTCTTCCAATGAACGTGTTTCGGCGCGTCACCATGACGGTATTCACGAATCCCACCAAAATCGCTCGTGCCACCTGCGATTTCTTTCCCGCTTTCGCTGGCACTGGCAGCACGCGCTTCGTTATCGGGAAAAGTTTTTTCCAAAGGCTGCGGGTAAACCACGCCCTGCACATCCGGCGTAATGTACGACCACGCCACCACCAAACCCGTCGGATAGCGGGTGGCAATGTGCAAACGTGGCGGCTGAAACCATCCGCGTTGGGTGGTACTGTGTGATAACTTAATGCGCTGCGTGTGGTTAGCGATGAGATTCACGCGGATCGCATCTTCCCCCGCCCATGTCAAATCCAATGCCAATTTTTGCTGATCAGGATGGCAGCTTAACTCCCATTCCACCACCGCTTTTTCCCCCGCGAAACACGGCGCAACGCCAATCGAACGAATCGTCAAACCGGATAAATTACGCCAAGTGTAGAAAATATTCACCACCAATAAGGCCAGCAACCACGAACACACCGCGTACACCAAGGAATTTTGGAAATTAATCCCCAGCAATAACAGCACGCCAATCATGCCCAAAAATGCCAAGGCGGTTTTAGTGGGAACAATGAAAATCTTGCGCTGATCTAAGGTGGTTTCCCGCGCTTGCGGCAGGCGTTGCTTGAGCCAACGTTCCCAACGCCAATGCCATGCTTCACGCCATGCCCCGAACCAACCGTGCCACACCGCGCTATCCGCCATGCCCATTCCCCACCACATCCACCTTGCTTAAAATGTGTCGCGCCAACTGTTCGCCTTGGGTTTCTTGCCGCCCAATCAAACGATGCCCCGCCACCGCCACGAAAACCGCCTGCACATCTTCGGGCAAAACGTGCGTCCGTGCTTGCAATAACGCCCATGCCTGCGCACTGCGTACCAATGCCTGCGCCCCACGCGGCGACAAACCCAACTGACACACATCGCTGTGGCGGGTATAAGCGATCAAACGCTGCAAATAATCCAGCAGGGTTTCGGTCATACGGACTTGCGGCACTAACGTTTGCAACGCTTTCAACCGCCCTTCATTCAAAATCGCGGGCAATGCCACCAATAAACCACGCCCACTACGCCCTTTCAGGATTTCGCGCTCGGCGGTCGGGTCAGGATACCCCAATGATACTCGCAATAAAAAACGATCAAGTTGTGATTCGGGCAATGGAAATGTCCCCGCTTGGCTTTGCGGGTTTTGCGTCGCAATCACGAAAAACGGCAATGGCAAACGATGCGTCGTCCCATCCACGCTGACTTGCCCTTCCTCCATCGCTTCAAGCAAGGCACTTTGCGCTTTAGGGCTAGCGCGGTTTAACTCATCCGCCAAAAACACTTGGCTGAAAACAGGTCCTGGATGAAAACGAAATCGCCCATTTTGCGCCTCAAACACCGACGCACCGAGCAAATCAGCAGGCAATAAATCGCTGGTAAATTGCACCCGCTTGTATTCCAAACCACACACCTGTGCCAAAGCATGGGCGAGCGTGGTTTTACCCATTCCCGGCAAATCTTCCAGCAACAAATGCCCATTAGCCAACAAACAGGTTAAAGCCAACCGAACTTGAGATTCCTTACCAAAGATAACTTTATTGAGTTCAGTCAAGGTCGACTGAATCAGTTGCGGAGCGGTCGCGGTCATGCGTTGTCCCGTTATTGTTATGATTGACCACGACTTTACACCATCCCCACGGGCTTGCCTATCGCTAAACGACAGGCAGCCACCGCACAAAATCGAGGAGAAGATTGGTATTTGCAAGAAAGACTGTATATACTTTTGTTTATACAATCTTAAACAAGAAGGTGGGCATCATGATGCAAGCTGTATCTGCCAAAGTCTTTACCAGTGGCAATAGCCAAGCGATTCGCTTACCCAAACAGTTTCGGC
>CAZEQX010000094.1:0-9968 GCA_964514635.1 uncultured Thiothrix sp. | reverse complement strand
ACCCAGCAAGGCTTGCAGACGATTATTGATTTCATCGTCCACAAGGGCATGTTGCACGTTTAAGCCGATCTACTCGACGGTGGGCGTTGCCGTCTCGTCTTTTGGTGCGGTTTGTTGTGCTTCCAAAGCCGCAAGCCGCTTTTCTAACGCTTCTAGCTTTTCGCGGGTGCGTAGTAATACCGCTGATTGAATGTCAAATTCCTCGCGTGTGACCAGATTCATCTTCTGCAAACCGCCTTCTAACAAGCCGCGCATGTTTTTTTCCATGTCTTCTTGCAAGTGACGCACAGGTTCGGGCATCAGCGCGGTGAGTTTTTTGGCGAGATCGTCTAATTGCGTAAATGCTTGCATGGTAATGTTCCTTTATCGTTGCGTATCCGTTGTCAATAACTGACAGAATGCCCTGAATTGTAGCAGAGCGGTAATTTAATGAGTTTTTATCTTCAATTTGGTGCGCTGTATTAATGTTACGCACTGTTTATGTGCGAATGCTGAATTTTAATCGTTAGTGAATTTATGCATTTGCAGCATTTTTACCACACTGTGACGATTAATTATTCTGTAATAACCTGCTTATAAGGTTGGCACGTCAATTGCAGGTCTTTCATCGCTGAACAAAAATATATTTCCGAGGAATAAGTGATGAAAAAGACGCTATTGACCATGACTATTTTGGGGTCATTGTTGGTTGCCGCGCAAGCACAGGCTGGTGCAAGTGCGAACGTCGGTGTGACTAGCAATTATATGTTCCGTGGCATTACACAAACGGATGACAAACCTGCTGTACAAGGCGGGTTAGATTACTCGCATGATAGCGGTTTATACGCAGGTACTTGGGTATCGAACATTGATTTCACACCAGAAGCGAATGCGGCTGAAGGCAGCGGTGCGGAAATTGACGTTTACGGTGGTATCAAGCGCGAGTTAAAAGGCGGTTTGAGCTATGACATGGGGGTGATTGATTACACCTACCCTAGCAAGAAAACGGCAGAAAGTGGTGCAGGTGATATTACCGAAGTTTATACCAAACTGGGTCTTAAAGGGGCTGGTTTTGAAGTGTATTACCCTGTCGCTGCCGAATTAGATGGCGTAAAAGATTCCTACTTTGACTATGGCTTGGGCTATAGCGGTGAGACGCACGGTATTGGCTATGGCGTAAAAGCTAACCGTATGGATTACAAAAAATCTTCGGGTGGTGCTGATTACAACCACTATCAAATTTCTGCAACCAAAAGTTTTGACAAAGCGGGTGCTGTCACTCTGGCGGTTGACGATGCAACGGGCGTGGATGGCAACGGCGAGAAACGTGATCCGATTGCATCCATCTCTTGGAAAAAATCTTTCGATTTCTAATCCTGTCCTGTCCGCTCCCGCTGTCGTGGTGGGAGCATTCCCTTACTAGCAAGGAGTTGGTTTCATGAAAATGGTTACAGCCGTTATCAAGCCTTTCAAGCTCGACGATGTGCGCGATGCCTTGGGGGACATCGGTGTCAAAGGCATTACGGTGACTGAAGTAAAAGGTTTTGGTCGTCAAAAAGGTCATACCGAACTCTATCGTGGTGCGGAGTATGTTGTTGATTTTTTGCCAAAGATCAAGATCGAAGCTGCCGTCGACGATAGCCTCGTTGATCAAGTAATTGAGGCGATCAGTAAATCTGCCAACACTGGCAAGATTGGCGATGGCAAGATTTTTGTAACTTCCGTTGAGCAAGTCATCCGTATTCGTACTGGTGAAAGCGGCGTAAATGCATTGTAAGGGAGGCTCGTTGATAATGAATACACGTTTGGGTTTGACGGTTTTGGGGGCTTTAGCAGGGCTTTCCGGTGTGGCGATGGCTGATCCGACTACGGCAGGAACAGCCGCACAAGCGGCCGCTGCTGTTGCACCAACGCCAGATAAAGGCGATACCGCGTGGATGATGGTATCCACTTTACTGGTTATCTTAATGGTTCTTCCGGGCTTGGCACTGTTCTACGGTGGCTTGGTTCGTGCGAAAAACATGTTGTCTGTTTTGGCGCAAGTCTTCGCGATTTTCTGTGTGATTTCTATCTTGTGGGTTGTCTACGGTTACAGTATGGCATTCACTGACGGTGGGGCAATGAATAGCTTCATCGGTGGTTTGAGCAAAATGTTCTTGTCCGGTGTGGATACTGCCGTGACAGTTGAAACTTTCAGCAAGGGCGTTGTGATTCCTGAAATGGTTTTCGCCGTATTCCAATTGACCTTTGCTGCGATTACGGTTGCCCTGATTGTGGGTAGCTTTGCAGAACGTATTAAATTCTCTGCGTTATTAGTATTCTCAGTATTGTGGTTCACCTTCTCTTACCTGCCAATGGCGCACATGGTTTGGTTCTGGGGTGGTCCTTCTGCGTTCGATGCTCCGGCAGGCTTCTTGTTTGCTAAAGGCGCGTTGGACTTCGCAGGTGGCACAGTCGTCCATATCAATGCGGCGGTTGCGGCTTTAGTGGGGGCGATTGTGGTTGGTCCGCGTGTTGGTTACGGTCGTGACCCAATGCCACCACACTCATTGGTGATGACCATGATCGGTGGTTCTTTACTGTGGGTCGGTTGGTTTGGCTTTAATGCAGGTTCTAACTTAGAAGCGACTGGTACAGCCGTTTTAGCAATGTTGAACACTATCGTGGCGACCGCAGCAGCGGCATTGTCATGGATGTTCGCAGAATGGTTACTGCGTGGAAAACCTTCATTGTTGGGCATTGTTTCTGGTGCAGTTGCTGGCTTAGTTGCGGTAACACCTGCGGCGGGTTTTGTCGGCCCGATGGGGGCTATCGTACTGGGCTTAATCACAGGTGCAGCGTGCTTGTGGGGTGTGACTGGCTTGAAACACATGTTGGGCTACGATGATTCATTAGACGTATTCGGTGTTCACGGTATTGGCGGTATTATCGGTGCAATCGGTACAGGTATCTTAGTGAATCCAGCACTGGGTGGTATGGGTGTATTTGACTACGCAGCAGGCGCGGTCGCTGAATACAGCAGCGCACAAATCCTCAGCCAGTTGTGGGGTGTTTTCACCGCTGTGATTTGGTCTGGTGTGGTTAGCTTTGTGTTGTTCACCATCTTGAAACACACAATGGGTCTGCGCGTTACGCATGACGAAGAGCGCGAAGGTCTGGATACCGTTTCTCACGGTGAGCGTGCTTACTCTTAATGATTTGCAACTGACTTTCCGAGTCGATTTGAGGCGAGTTTATCTCGCCTCTGTTTTTTTCAGAACGCGATAATCAGTCACTCATACGCTTTACCTGATCAAAAAATAAACTTAACTAGCTATTGTGAATACCCCCCAAATATGGGTAAATAAAACCTACTGTAGGGCTGCATAAATAAAGTAGATGCGTAAAATATTATCGCTGCTGGTTGTTACGCTGGTATCAGCGTTGTTGTTGGGGATCGTGTCCATGCGTCACAAACCCGCAACGTTTGAAGAGCATTCATTGGAAGGTGGGGAAAAGTTTACTCCTGTCGATTGTTGGTTCGACACGGGGGCGGACACGCATGTCCAGTGTGGATGGTTGTCTACAATGCCTGCTAACAGTTTCCAATTGCCTGTAGTGGTTATTCATTATCAAGGGTTTGATCGTGAACCTGATCCTGTGGTTTATCTGGCGGGTGGGCCTGGTTATAGCGCACGCTTGGATAAAGCAAGCATCGAAAATTATTGGTTAAATTGGTTTAAAAGCAAGTCTGGGTTAAAGCGTGATTTGGTCTTATTTGACCAACGTGGTAGCGGATTAAGTAAGCCAGATTTCCACTGCGAGGTTTTCCAAACATTAAATACACAGGCACTGATGCAACCTGTTCCACCAGACGAACAGGCGCAACGTTATCGTACCGCTAATCAGCAATGCCATGACGAGTTGGTGCGTAAAGGCGTGCCCTTGGCGACATTAAATACCCAAACCAGTGCGCAAGATGTGGGCGATTTAATGCAGCTATTAGGCTACCAACAGTGGAACTTACTGGGAGTTTCTTACGGTTCGCGTTTGGCATTAGAGGTTCAGCGGCTATTTCCCGATCATGTACGCAGCCTTAGTTTGGATTCAGTGTATCCGCCGGGCGAGCATTTGATGCGGGAATGGCCAGATTTATTACAAGCCAGCTTGCAACGTTTATTCGGTTATTGTGCGAATAATAGCCAGTGTATCATTGAGAATGGCGATGTGCGTCAGCGTTACCAGCAACTTGTGGCGCAGTTGCGCCGCCAACCGCTGACGATTCCTATCATTGGTAGTACGGTTCGGGAATTAAATAGCATTCAGATGAATGACGAAACGCTATTGGCTTTGTTGTTTGATGCGCAATATGTCAGCCGTAGCCTGGGTAGTTTGGCGAGTTTCTTGCGGCACTTACAGGAAGGGCGCGTCGAAGCACCTGTCGTGCAACGTCATGTGAAGAATTACTTGTTTCATCAGTTTGACCCCGCTTTTCATGAAGCGGCATTTTGGTCGGTGGAATGCCGTGATAATCCACCGCTAACCCCGCATGAAATAGCGCAAAAACTCCAGCAGTTGCCGGATTTGCGTTATTACTTACCCGATGCGTATAACGTGTGTGATATTTGGCATGGTGATGCGCAACAGGCTGTTTTGCCAGTGGCTCAAGGGCGTTTCCAGACACCTGCTTTGATTTTGTCGGGGGCGGATGACCCTATTACGCCCTTGCAATGGGCTGAAGGGCTTGCGTCACAGCATTTCGCGGATAACAAAGCGTATTTGTTCCGCTTCAACAACATTGCGCATGGGGTTTTGGACAGTAAAGCGTGTGCCGATGAATTGTTGGTGAGTTTTGTGAATACCCCTGCACAACGCCCACAAGCAGATTGCCGTATGGACGGAGCAGACATGCGCATGGTGCAGCAGGCATTCTAAAGTGGTGGCAATTTGCCTTGTTTTTTGATTAAAAAACTACCGTCTGGTTGTGCGCCACCAAGCATTCCCGTGAGAAGCGTGGTCGCCATTGGGTTAGCACTGGCGGCGGGTTTGAGTGTGAGATTGGTGGTGTATTGCCCATCTGCTTGCAGCACAACCGAGCCATCGAGTGGGTAATTGGCATCCGGCGCGGCACTGATTTGGATTTGTTGTGCGTTATTGGCAGCGACACTGAAAATCGCCGTGTAGTTACCAAACGTTTGTGGGTCGATTGCTAAGCCAGCATTTTGCCATTGCACATGACCATTGGCTAAGGCTTGTTTACCATCCCAATTCAACTGGGTCAGGTTAGTCTGTACCGTGCCTTTGAGGTCAGGAATCATGAAACGCTGCACATATGGGCTAAAGGCACTGGCAGGGTAATCTTTAACATTGAGTGGGCTGCAATTTACCTGCGCTGAAAAATTAACACCGCAATCCCCATCCAACAAGCCACCTTCCACGGGATTGGCCTGAATCTGCGCCGCTAATTGCCCTTTAAACAACGCCATAGGTTTTAACTGCCAACGCACGTTTTGCAATGTCCACTGTTGAAACTGCAATTGCGTGATCGCACCTTGCCATAACGTCCCACTTAAGCCATTCAGTTGTACAGGCGAATCGGCTGGCATGACTTTGGTGAGCAAGTTTGCGGGCAGTTGTGTGACAGAAGTCAGCAGGAAACTGCCCAAACCTGCGAGAATTAGGGTACTTTTTTTCATCTTTCTAAGGTAATTTGTGCGTCAACTGTGCCGGGTTTACCCGCAGGTTTTAAGCTCATATTGCTGGGACGCGCCGCCAATTGGTTTTCCAACTGGGTCAGTGCTTGGGCTAAAGCATCAAAGGCTTTGCCTTCTAATTTTAGGATTACCGTGTCTTTGTCTTTTTCTTCGGTCGACGTGCCTGCACCATCCAGTTGGTATTGTTTGAGCGTGTTAATGACACCCGTGTGTAAACTCCCCGTGGTATTGACCGTAGTAGCGGATGCGCCGCGCAAAGCGAGAATTTCATCACGCTGTTGCTGCATTTGGGCGTTTACTTCTTGTGCGTCGGCTAGGTCTTGTTGCAGTAAACGGTGGCGACTCATTAACGGTTTCCACACCAATACCCACAATAGTGCAAACAGCACCAATGCGCCAGCGAATCCTACGAGGCGTTTTTCACGCTCATTTAAACTTTGCCACCAAGCATTCATGGTTGACCTCCGAGCGTCAGGCTGGCTTTAACCGAATCGGCTGTGCGTGAAGATTGCATATCCACGGGGTTGCCTAACTGGCTTTCGAGGTTTTCGCGCAAGGTTTCAATCGATTGTTGATCCTGCGCTTGTAATTCAATCGATAGCGTCGCGTCATTGCTGCGAATTTCTTCCAGTTTCAACCCCGCGACCTGTGCAAATGCACTGGCGAATGTCGTCAAGGAGGCCAAGGGGCTTGTGCCACCTGTTTGTCCCGATTTGCCTTTTAAACCTGCTAATTCCGAGGCCAGACGGGTTTTTAAGCTACGCGGGTCAACTGTTCCGGCATCGGGGAATATTTCGCTAAAAAGCTGCTGATTTTGCGTATCTAATTGGTCAAGCTGCTGTTGTAGGCGAAAACTTTCCACGCCATACAGCCCGCCGCCGATTAACGCACACGTCAACGCTAACCCTGCTGCGATGCGCCAGCGTTGCCATTGTTGCCTAAATTGTGCGCTGCCTTCATCTTGTAACCCTGAAAGCAAATTCAACTTGAGAGCAGGCTCAATGCTAGTGGCTTGCAGTTGTTCGGCTTGGGTTTCAGGGACGAGTTGCCAGCGTGCATCTTGTTCCCATGCTATTGCGGGGGCGTGTGCAGCGTGTTGCTGGTCGGTAAAAAAACGTAAGCGTTGTGGTGATGTGCCTGTTGTAAGCTGGTCAACTAACAGTGGAATGGCTCGTGCATGGCAGGCAAAGCCGGATAATTCCCCAGTGCGCACCCAGACTTGATCACCTTGTTGCCACAGTGTCAGGCTGTCGGTTTCCCACGGCAGGGCAAAGACATCAGGCAAAATGGTTTGCGGGCGAATCTGGCGTGTTTGCAATGCTGTTACCCAGCGCCGCAGTTGTTCGCGGTTGATAATGGCGACATCGATTTGGTTAGAATCAGCAACGGCGTGCCAAACAATGTGTTGTGTTTCGGGGTCATCGGCTAGGGCATCTTCCAAAGCGTAGGGCAATGCCTGTTTTAATTGCTTTTGGTTGCGCGTGTTAATCGTGGTGCGAGTTAATAAAACTTCGCGACTGGGAATCAGTAATACCACTGTTTGATTGCGGGTGAGCGGGAGTAAGGTTTCCCACGAACCATGCCGCCAATCCGCAGGCTGGTTGCCATTGATGATAGCCCAAGCAGGCTCAGTATCAGTTGGTGTTTGCAGGCGTATCACTAGCATCGTTAGTTGTGTCGCTATCAGTAGTCGTTGTTGTTTGCTGGGTCGATTGCGTGTCTTGGGAGTCGATTGCCCGATCGAACTGGTGCATTATGACACGAACCTTACCATTCGGCTCACGAAATAATAGACTGTTTAAGAAAACACGCGCGTGATTAATGTTAATTTCGCCTGTTAAACGAAAATATTGTGAGCTTACGTCAAACGTGTCGATGAGGGTTTTGTGCTTTGGGTCTTTGTCTGCATCGAAACCCATTGCTTGGAAAAATTCGTCTTTGGTTTTATACGCGCTTTTGGTTTTGCGTTTTTCATTGATTAGCATGAGTTGATCATTGCTTAAACCCAATGCCACCAGTACCGCTTTACTGGCGGTATTGGGGTTGATGGTGGTTTTTTTGAAAGGTAATACGGTCACGGTTTGCAAAAACTTGTCCAAAGCGCGGCTTTTTTGTTGTGGTTCTAAGTTTTCCAAACGCAATAAACGGACTTCACTAATATCGGTCATGGGCATATCGGCTGCCAGATACGCCATATTACCTGACATGTAGTAATCCCGTTCTGCGCCGTCGGCACTTTGCGGAAGGGCGTTATTATCGATCCAGTCGGCGATGACATCGACAAATCCCGCAGGCAAACCCGCGTTTGTAACAAAGGGTTTTAATAAGCCATAGGCCGCACCATCCAATTTGCCTTTTTGTTCGGCATCTTGGCTGAGTAAGTTATTCAGATTAAAGCGCGATTGCATGTCTTCCAACTTACCCTTAAAACGAACCACCGCGCCATTACTTAAGGTGACATTTTGTTCGGGTAAGTCATACGCCCAACGGTCGGTTAATGCGTCAAATTTGTTAATTTTCGCATCAATTTGCAACTGTAATGCAGCAAATTGTTCGAGGTTATAAACGTATGCCCATGCACGTTCCAAAGACTGCACATTATCATTTTGGCGCACTGCACGGCTTTGGCGGGCGAAGATAACGGTTGCTAATGTGACGATTAAAACGGCAATCACCAGTACCGTAATAATAGCAACGCCACGCTGTGACCGCCCGCTGTTAAGGTTGCGGGGCTGGCGTTTGCGGCGCATTGTTCGTGTCCGGTGTGGTATTGCTTTCGGTTGCATTGGGTAGGCTTGGGTTAATCGGCTTTAAGCGTTCTAACAAACGTGAACCTTTGCCATCGTTCAGTTTGTAATCGTAGATCGTAGTATAAGCCATTACCGCCTGCACATACTCGCGTGTTTCGGTGAACGGAATGCTTTCTATCCATTGATCTGCTTTAATGGTGCGTAATGGCGACCATTTCGGTGGACGACCAGGCCCTGCATTGTACGCGGCGGTGGCTTGTGCATAGTCGCCATTAAAGGTGCTCAACATGTCTTTGAGGTAAGCACTACCCAGACGCACATTGGTAACGGGCTGTAAAATGTCATCATTCGTGGCAATCGTTAGCCCTAATTTGCGCCCCATATCGCGAGCGGTGGGGGGAATCAACTGCATCAAACCATACGCATTCGCAGCGGAAGCCGCATTGGCATCGAACGCACTTTCACGGCGCATGATTCCCATAATCCATGCGGGTTGGATGCCTTGTTCACGAGCCTGTTCCCTAACCAAATCAGTATGAACCACCGGAAAACGTAGGTTCACTTCTTCCCATTCTTTTGCGCGGGACAAGCTCCAAATCG
Source organism: uncultured Thiothrix sp. (assembly GCA_964514635.1). Classification (GTDB taxonomy): domain Bacteria; phylum Pseudomonadota; class Gammaproteobacteria; order Thiotrichales; family Thiotrichaceae; genus Thiothrix. Next base: position 946 of record CAZEQX010000094.1, on the reverse strand, counting down.
CCAAATTCGGGTCGCCAGAACGGATAGCCAAATCCGCCGCCGCTAAGACACCTTCACGATCCATCGCTTTGAGAGTGCGAAACCATTCCTTGCGCCCTTGTTCGCGTTCACCAATGGCAAACCATTCCATAGCTCGCTGTAATGCTGCAACTTTTTGCAAACCCGCAACACGTTGGCTACGGTCGACAGGGGGTTGTTTCAGGCCTTGGTAATCCTGCCCTAAATGATCCGCTGCGAGAAAACCGTAAAACGAGGTTTGTCGTGCCACCTCTGTGTATAACGTTTGTGCGGCTGCTTGTTGTCCAGTTTGTTCGAGCGCGCGAGCTTTCCAATATTGCCAGTTCAAACTATCGCGTTGATTATCGAAGGTTAGTTGGTCAACCACAGCGGGCAAACGTTGCCAATCTTCCAGTCGCGCACTCATACGCGCCAGCCACAAATTGGCTTCCAAGGAACGGTATTGGTCGGGAATCGCTGCAAGGCGTGTCAAGGCGCTATCGTCGAGGCGTAACGCGGCTTGTATGCCCAAAGCACCTTCGACTTTGGCACTTTCTTCAGCGGTAAATTTTAGGTTTTGCTTGGCTTGTAGCCACAAACTTTCGGCTCGTGCAGCTTCTTTTTTCGCCAATTGCCCTAAAGCAAGCGCAATCATGCGGCGTAAATAGGGCGAATCGGGTGATTTCAGCGCGTTTTCCAGATTATCTGCCGGACTGCGCCGCAAATTAATGCCCACTTGCACCAACGCTTGTTGATCAGGGGGTAAATCTGCCGCTAATTGGGACGCAAGTGTGGTTTGATTACGTTCCAACGCCGCGATAATGCGTTCCCAATAATCGTTGTGGCTGAGCTTACCGTGTTTGAGCAAGTATTGTGTAACAGGCTGGCATGCTTCACTGATGCCTTTTTCAATCTCCATCCATACCGCTTTACCGTGCTGTAGGGCGGC
>CAZEQX010000093.1:0-10190 GCA_964514635.1 uncultured Thiothrix sp. | reverse complement strand
CCAATAAGTAATCGTCATGGTAAAGAATGGCAAGCCCCGTATCGGGCGGAGGTGTATAGATAATCAACGTACTAACCGTTTTTCTGGTGAAAATTCTATCAGGCATTCCGATGGTGGGGTATCGGAACGATTGGAACAGCCGGAACAATTCAGACAGCGGCTTCCGGCCAAAATTCGTGATCAATCACTTGTTCAAATGTCCACAGACATTCGCTTGGAAACAGTTGCAGCGGCAACGAGGTTTCAAGCGCGGCTTCTTTACGCGCATCATCATAGGCTTCTAACCACAATTCTTGAAAGACACCTTTTAAGCTAGGACTGTCCTTGAGGTGTTTGGGGATCATGCGGCGTTGCTCACGAATTGTATTTACCCAACTCTTGCCGCGTCGCTCTGGCTCGTATTGCCATTTCAATAAGTGCATGAGTAACACACACAAACGATTGACCAATTCACGGCGTTCGCGTGCTCCCATGATTTGTAATTCCTCGATTAAGTGTTCCAAATCAACGTGTTCAAACTGACGTGCTTGCAGTAGTGCAACTTGGCTTTGAATCCAACCATAGAAATCGTGTTCGTAACTGACTGCATTCATGACCAACCTCAGTTTGGAATTGTCGTCTACCTGTTCTTATACCTAATTTGGTTAGTTTGTCATAGTCTAAGGAGGCATACAGAAATCGCGGACATAAAAAAAGCCAGTCATTTCTGACTGGCTTTTAGGATTTGGTGCCGAGAAGAAGACTCGAACTTCCACGGGTTGCCCCACTAATACCTGAAACTAGCGCGTCTACCAATTCCGCCATCTCGGCAATTCACAAAGCACTTGCCTTGTGAGACGCGAATAATATAGGGCTTGTTGTGGCTTGTCAAACGAAGAAATGCATTTTGCGTGACTTTTTTTGTTATGCTAGGCGCATAACGCATAACACCTTTATAACAAGGATTTTGAGTGAAGTTTAAAGACCCCTTTCATCAGCGTGAAGCTGAGAAATATGAAAAACCCATTCCTAGCCGCGAGTTGATTTTGGGCGTACTGGCGGAAAACGGGCAACCGATGGATTTCGCCACCTTAGCAACGGCCTTAAACCTATTTGATGACATTGATCTGGATGCCCTGAAAAAACGCTTACGCGCAATGGAACGCGACGGGCAATTACTCTACAACCGCCGCCGCGAATACGTTCCGGTGGATCGTACCGATTTAATCGCAGGGCGCGTCATTGGGCACGCAGACGGTTTTGGCTTTTTGAAACCTGACGATGGCAGCGCGGATTTATTCTTACATGCCAAACAAATGCGCACATTAATGCACGGCGACCGCGCGTTGGTCAGTGTGCGTGGCATTGACCCCAAAGGGCGACGCGAAGGCGCATTGGTTGAAGTGTTAGAACGTGGCACAACGCAAGTGGTTGGGCGGTATTTTATCGAAGGTGGCATCGGCTTTGTCACTCCCGACAATACTCGCTTGAGCCAAGACATTCTCATTCCCCCCGATGCCACGCATGGCGCAAAACATGGGCAAATTGTTGTCGCAGCGATTGTCGAACAGCCATCCAAACGCGCCCAACCCAGCGGCAAAATCGTGGAAGTATTAGGCGACCACATGGCCCCAGGCATGGAAATCAATGTGGCAATTCGCAGCCATGAATTACCGTTTGAATGGCCAGATGCCGTATTAGAAGAAGCGGATCGCTTCACCTTTGAAGTACCCGAAGCAGATAAGGTCGGGCGGGTCGATTTGCGCAACACGCCGCTGGTGACGATTGATGGTGAAGACGCAAAAGACTTCGATGACGCGGTGTATTGCGAACGCGACGGCAATAACTGGCGTTTGCTAGTAGCCATTGCAGACGTATCGCATTATGTGCGCCCTGACATGGCGATTAATCGTGAAGCCACTGAACGCGGCACGTCGGTGTATTTCCCCGGCAAAGTGATTCCGATGTTGCCGGAAATTTTATCCAACGGTTTGTGCTCATTGAATCCGCACGTTGATCGTTTGTGCATGGTGGCGGAAATTCATTTGGGTGCGCGGGGTAAATTACTCAGCTACCGTTTTATGGAAGGTATTATGCATTCTGCCGCGCGTTTGACCTACACCAAAATGGCGCAAATCGTGGTCGAACGCGATGCCGAAATGCGTGCGGCTTACGCCCCCGAATTGGTCGGGCATTTGGACGACTTGTACGCATTATTCAAAGTTCTGCGTAAAGCACGGGATCGACGCGGGGCGATTGATTTTGAAACCGCTGAAACGCGCATTATTTTCGATGCCGAACGCAAAATCGAAGCGATTGTTCCCACCGAACGCAATGACGCACACAAACTGATCGAAGAATGCATGATCATGGCGAATGTGTGCGCGGCGAAATTTTTAAGCAAGCATCGTATTCCTGCCCTGCACCGCGTGCATGAAGGCCCAACCCCAGAAAAACTCGCGGATGTGCGCCAATTTTTGGGTGGTTTAGGCTTGAGTTTGGAAGGCGGCGACGAACCCAGCCCAGCCGATTACACCCGTTTGCTCGACAGTTTGCACGATCGCCCTGATCGACACATGATTCAGACCGTGTTACTGCGTTCCATGTCGCAAGCGGTTTACAGCCCCGAAACCGTGGGGCATTTTGGTTTGGCGCAAGAACATTACGCGCATTTCACCTCACCCATTCGGCGTTACCCCGATTTGTTGGTGCATCGTGCGATTCGCCACGTTCTGCAAGGTGGTAAAGCCAGCGACTTTTTGTACAAACTCGCGGACATGACGGCATTGGGTGAACATTGTTCCATGACCGAACGCCGCGCCGATGACGCAACCCGTGACGTTACCGCATGGCTAAAATGCGAATACATGCAGGAACAGGTTGGCAATACCTTCAATGGCGTGATTTCAGGCGTAACAGGTTTTGGTTTGTTCGTAGAATTGAGCAATATTTATGTAGAAGGCTTGATTCACATCACCGCATTGACCAGCGATTACTACCACTTCGACCCCATTCGCCAACAATTAACGGGCGAAAACACGGGGCGCAAATACCGCTTGGGCGATACCGTCACGGTCACGGTAGCACGGGTGGATTTGGACGAACGCAAGATCGATTTTGTGCTGGCAAGTTCCGATACCCAACCGCGTAGTGGCAAAAAACCCGCCAGTAAAACTGCCAAACCCAGCGCGAAACAACAGGCGAAACAAGCGTTAGGTATTTTGCCACCGAAGAAATCCGGCAAGAAAAAAACCAAGACCGCAACACCCCCCGCTAAACCCGCGCCGAAAAAAAGCGGCAAGAAACCCAAATCCAGTAAGAAAAAGGCAAAGTAATTCATCATGGCAAAATCGTTAATTTGCGGCATTCATGCCGTGGAAAGCGCGGTGCGTAACGACCCAGAAAACATTGGGCAAATCTGGCTGGACAAAAACAGCCGCAATGACCGCTTGAAAAAGCTGCTGCAATTAGTGGAAGACAACGGTTTACGCATTACCACGCAGCCCGCTGACAAACTCGACAAAATGGCGGGTAATAACCGCCATCAAGGTATTATTGCGGAGTATTTCAAAAGCAAAACCTACACCGAAAACGATTTGTATGATTTGCTGGACGGTTTGGAAGAAACGCCGTTTTTGTTGGTGTTGGATGGTGTAACCGACCCACATAACCTCGGCGCGTGTTTGCGAACTGCCGAAGGTGCGGGCGTTCATGCCGTGATTGCGCCGAAAGACAATGCGGTGAGCTTAACCCCCACCGTGCGCAAAGTGGCTTCCGGCGCGGCTGAAGTCGTGCCTTTTATTCCCGTCACCAACCTCGCACGCACACTCGATATGCTGAAAGAACGTGGCATTTGGCTCACAGGCACAAGTGACAAGGCCAAACAAACGCTTTACCAAGCCGATTTGAAAGGGCCAATGGCATTGGTAATGGGCGCGGAAGGTACTGGCATTCGCCGTTTGACCGAAGAACGCTGTGACTTTTTGATCTCTATTCCGATGAAAGGGCAAGTGTCGAGCTTGAACGTTTCGGTTGCCACTGGCGTATGCTTGTACGAAGCCCTACGCCAGCGCGGTGCGTAGCGATATTACGGTTGTGCTGGCGGATTACTCGGTGCGTTTGCAGGCTGAGTTTCCGCTGGCGTGCTGTGGTCAGGCTGGTAATAGTAATCGTATTTGCTTAGCACATCGTTAGTAAACCGCCATGCCTCGTTATACGACAAGCCGCTATTGCCAGGGATAATCACTTTCACATACAGCTCATTACCGTAACGGGCTTTGAGTGCTGCTAATTCACTATCCAAACCATCGCGCCCAACACTGTGCGCGGCGGCATCACTGGGCGGACGAATACTGTAACCGCCTTTACCGTAAGTAACTTCAACCACTTGTTTATTTTTACTGGAACGCGCGGGGCGTAATAGCTTTTGGTATTTTTCGTCTAAAGCGGAATAATCGCCCTGCAAACTCAGTAATTTTTTCTCGCTCTCATCGACTTTGGTACGCAATCCCGCGATTTCTGCCCCCTTATTGTTCAGTTCGGTTTGCAAATCGACCAAGGATTTTTCCTTCAGGCTTAGACTATCCGCTTGCGCCTGATTTGCTTGCTGTAAACGTGCAACCTCGGCGGCTTGGTTTGCGCCACTGCTACGCACCTGTTCGGTTTCCGCTTGGCTTTGCAGTAATTCCATTTCTAATGAATTAACCCGCTGTTGCAAGTATTCCAACTGCTCTTCCAGCGTGGCTTTTTCTTGCAAACGGTATTCCGCAACTTGCGCCGCTTTAGCCGCTGCTCGCTCGGCTTGTTGTGCGTGGGAAGCTGCCTCTTGTGCGGCCTGTTGCGCGTTTTCTTTGGCTCTAACGCTGTGTTGCAAATCGTCGAGTAAATTTCGGTTATTCAATGCCATAATCACAATGACCAACAAGAATATCTTGAGAATCACCATCATGACATTGCTGAAAGACGACCAAAAACCCTCTTCGAGTTCTTCCTGACCGCCACTTAAGGAAGGAAATCCGCCGCTCATGTTTTATCCTTGGCATCCAAACGGAAGCCTTCACGCACCGAATCCCGAATCACGCGAATATTATCGCCGCTTTGCGCCACAGCCGTTTGCAGATCACCAACCGCTAATTGCAAACGTTCCCCCGCTTGCAGGAAACGATTCTGCACCTGATTCACCGTTTCAGCAGCAGTACGCAATTCGCTGACCAACTTCGCCACATCCTGCATGAGGTGATTACCTTCGGTTTGTTTGAAACGCGGCAAAATGTACAACGACGTAACATCTTCAATATTAGCGAGTAATTGCGTGCGAGCATCCTGCAAACACAGGTAGAAATAGGCAAAAAACACATAACAAATAATCGACGTGACCGTGGTACTTAAGGAGTTCGACATCCCACCAATGATGTCCCACATGCTTTTCATGCTTTCGGGGCTGTTCATTAATCCCGCCGCCCCCATTAATGCCACGGCTAAGGAAATCACCGTCCCCAACACGCCAGCCAGAATCAAAATACTATTAACGTAGCGAATTAACGTGAATTGTGCGGACTGCCCCGCCACCAATGTCGCAGCTAACGCGGCTTGGTTGACTTCCGCATGTTGGCGGGTAATGGTTTGTACTGCGTTATAACGTTCCACAATTAATGCTGATTCACTCAAAGCATAGGTCGGGCTGGCAGCATTTTCCTGAGCGCGTTTGACAAAACGGCGTAACACCGCTTGTTCACGACTGTAACCCACAAACATGATGATCATGCGTGCCAAACCAATCAGAAAAATCACCACAATCGCGCCATTTAGCACCAAGCCCAACGTGCCTGCTTGCGTATGCGCAAAAAACTCCATCATGGGTTGGCGGTAAAACCACACGCCCACGCCCATTGCTGTCAATAACAGCACGATTTGCAATAGCGTAAGCGAGTATTGCGTATTAATGTTTTTCAGCATGATTTTCAAACCCTTTGCTGTGAGGCTGACGAGGAACTTCTTCGACAACAGTTGGTGTGGCAATGTTCCGCCCTGATGAAATGCCCAACTCGGCAAGACGACGCGCACTCGGCAAGACGCTACGTTCCAACGAACCCAGTGCCTGATTGTAAGTTTCCACACTGCTACCGAGCGTGCGCCCTAATCGCTCGATGTGTTCCAAAAATGCCGCCAAACGCCGATGCACATCTTCACCCAATTCACGGACTTTGTGCGCATTTTCCGCCAAAACAGTTTGCCGCCAACCATGTGCCAATGTGCGCAACAATGCCATGAGTGTGGCAGGTGTTGCTAGAATAACTTTTAATTGCAAGGCATCTTGTAATAAAGCGTGGTCTTGCTCCAATGCCGCCCCCAAAAACTGTTCGCCTGGGATAAACAACACCACAAAATCCGGTGTGTGCTTGAATTGTTCCCAGTATCGCTTACTGGCTAATGCCCGCACATGTTCACGCAAACGTTTGGCATGGCGTTGCAAATGCTGTGTGCGAACCTCTTCCTGTTCGGCATTCACCGCATCCAAATAGGCATCCATTGGGGCTTTGGCATCAATCACCAAATCGCGCTTGCCCGGCATTCGCACCACCATGTCGGGGCGAATCGTGCGTTCTTCATTACTGCGTTGTACTTGTTCGTAAAAATCGCAGTGCTCAATCATGCCTGCCAGTTCAGCAATGCGCCGTAAACTCAATTCCCCCCATTGCCCACGCGCATTGGGCGAACGCAACGCAGAAGCCAACCGCCCCGTTTCACGACGCAAAAGTGATTGTTCTTGCACCAAAGAACGCAATTGTTCGCTCAACATCCCTGAACTAGCGTGGCGTTCGTTTTCAATCTGGCGAATTTGCGCCTCGGTTTTTGCCAATGCCTCGCGCAATGGTTCAACCAAATGTTGAATGGATAACTGCCGCTGTTCCAAATCGTTATGCGATTCGCTTTGACTACGCTGCAATGTTTCACGCGCAAGATTCAAAAACGCGGCATTGTTTTCGTGCAAAGCACGTTGCACCAAGGTATTGAGCGTATTTTGTAATTGTTCACCGTGTAACTGCGCCTCGGTCTGGCGTTGGGTTTGTAGCCAATCCAGTTCACGCTGCTTTTGTTGTAGGCGCAATTGATACCATTGTTTTGCTGCCAACCAACCTGCGGCAAACATAACGACAGACAGCACAAGGAAAATAAGAAAAAGACCAAAAGGGTTAAAATCATCCATCAAAGCAGCCAAGCACTCCGTGCCATGAGTTAAAGCCGCTTACTTTAAAACAAGCCTGCGTTAAAGTCGCTTATGATTCCGCGTTTGTGGCAAGCCAATCCCACACCGCTAATGGATCATCAATCACTCCATCAGCCTGCCATGCCAAATGCTCGTCGTCTTGCACATAGCCGTAAGCAGCAGCGAGCGTTTGCATTCTTGCGCTGCGTCCGGCTTGAATATCGCGCTCAGCATCCCCCACATACAAACACGCCTCTGGTGCAACACCGCATTGTTGCGCTGCTAATAACAAGGGTTCAGGGTGCGGTTTCGCCACAGCGAGGGTATCGCCCCCGACAATGCACTGCGCTCGTTCCGTCAATGCCATGTCACGCAACAAAGGAAAGGTGAGGTATTCTGGTTTATTAGTGACAATGCCCCACGGTATCTCAGCTTGTTCCAAACGCCCCAGCAAATCCGGCACAGTGGCGAAGAAAGTGGTTTCGCGGCTGATATTCGCCGCATAATGGTCGAGAAAAATACGTCGCCGTCGTTCTAATTCGGGTGCGGCTTGCCCAACGCCAAAGGCAAGTTCCAGCATCCCGATACTCCCATGCGAAACCGTATGACGCGCCTGCGCCAAGGTATACGGTTTGCGACCTTCGCTACTCAAAACAGCATTCAGTGCCGCTAATAGATCAGGGGCTGTATCTAATAGTGTGCCGTCCAAATCAAAAAGCACACACTGTATGGGCTGTTTCACCGATCACGCTCCGGCAAGGCAATGTTTAACTCCAATACATCGTAATCCGAACCCTTCTCAAATTGCACATTGACATGATCATCGGTGATGGAAACGTATTTACGAATCACATCCATAATATCACGCCGTAGCTGTGGCAAATAATCCGGCCCGTTACGATCCAAACGCTCATGGGCAATCACGATTTGCAAGCGTTCTTTGGCAATCTTGGCACTGCTTTGCTTATTTTGTTTAAAATAATCAAACCATCCCATAGATCACCCGAACAACCGTTTGAAGAAACCTTTTTTCTCTACATCGAGGAAACGGTGCGGCACAGTCTCACCCAAGAAGCGGCGCACAAAATCATCATAAGCCTGCCCTGCATCGCTGGTTTTATCCAAGATGACTGGCGTACCGCTATTAGAAGCTTGCAAGACGCTTTGTGATTCGGGAATCACCCCAATCAACGGCACTGCTAAGATTTCCAGAATGTCTTCCATCCCCAACATTTCACCCGCTGCCACACGATTCGGTGAATAGCGCGTAATCAATAGGTGTTCGCGGATGGTTTCGCCTTGTTCAGCTTTCAAGGTTTTGCTTTGTAACAAACCCAAAATGCGGTCAGAGTCACGCACGGATGACACTTCAGGGTTGGTCACAACAATCGCATCATCAGCGAAATACATCGCCATGTGTGCGCCACGTTCGATCCCCGCTGGCGAATCACAAATCACGAAATCAAAATTATCTTGACGCAGCTCATCAATCACGCGCCCAACGCCATCTTTGGTGAGGGCATCTTTATCGCGGGTCTGTGACGCGGGCAAAATGAATAAATTTTCCGTGTGTTTATCACGAATCAGTGCTTGCTTGAGAGAAGCCTCATGGTTTATGACATTCACGAAATCATAAACAACACGGCGTTCACAGCCCATGATTAGGTCAAGATTACGCAGACCCACGTCAAAATCAATGACGGCGGTTTTATAACCACGCATAGCAAGCCCTGTGGCGAATGCTGCACTGGTGGTGGTTTTACCAACTCCACCCTTGCCAGAAGTTACAACGACAATCCTGCTCAAAGGCTTCCTCCTGTTCTTAATGTTCCATGAATCGGGGTATCACACACCCGTTAATATTACCAAAATTTCAATTTTTTCGCAGAAAATGCGCACCAACTCAGAACATTGGGGCTATTTTTAACTTTTCGCCTTCTAACCAGACCATTGCTGGCTGTCCTTTCAAATTGGTATCGATGTCATCCAATAAACGGTAGTTTCCTGCAATCGCTACCAATTCTGCCTCTAACTTTTGACAGAAAATTCGCGCACTGGTATCACCAAGAATACCTGCTAACACCCGTCCACGCAGTGAGCCGTAAACATGCACTGACCCGCCCGCCAAAATCTCTGACCCCGCGCTGGTATGTTGCAACACCACAATATCACTGTCTGGATGATAAACCTGCTGACCAGAACGCACGGGGCGGTCAATCACCTCAACCCGTTTTGCTGTCACTTCCTGAGTTTTGGTAGTGACACGTTCAACGCGCGTCGCCGCTGAAGGGTTACGCCCATCACGCAAGATCGCCCAACCTGCAACTTTTGCGGTCTCGTGACAATCTTCGGGCACATGCCGCAAACCCAAGGGAATAAACCCCTGTTCAACAACTAACTCGCGTAACGCGGTCATGTCCAACACATTGCAATGCTCACCCAACCCAGCGCAATCCACAATCAGCGGGCTGCCTTCAAATAATTGCGGCATACTGTCACGCTTTTGCTGCAATGCCAGCCTTACCTTCCCTAACTGCGGTGATGTCAACTGCAAAACATTCAGCAAAGTCATTTCGCCCTTTATTTCGACCGTATCATTTGACATTGCCCTCTCCTTGAAAGTTTTTAGGCTCAAATTTCTCTGAAAATCTTGATGCTGTAAAGCACGATTACATAAAACCAGCAAACTTACTAACGAACGGTAGGGCATTAGGACAAACCTAACCGTATCCGTTAAAATGCGCTTTTTTAGAATACATTATAATTGCGCTTTCCATGTCTTTACTGCAAAAAACGCTTATCCCCCTGCACTTGCCGACCACACCTCAAACTTCCCTACGTTGGGGGCAATTATACGGCTGTGCGCGTGAATGGTTGCTTGCGCAAACTGCCCAAGATTTCAAAGGGTTGATCTTGTTGGTTGTGCCGGATGTACACACGGCTTACCAAATGGAAGCGGCATTGCAGTTTTTCGCGCCGGACGTGCCGCGTCACATTTTCCCCG
>CAZEQX010000092.1:0-10236 GCA_964514635.1 uncultured Thiothrix sp. | reverse complement strand
CAATGACTGGCACGCCATCTGCAAGCAATACCATGTCAGGGTAAGAAACCCAGTAGGGTGCGGGAATGATCACTTCATCGCCTGTATCGAGTAAAGCTTGGCACAGGTTGTAGAAACTTTGTTTGCCCCCGCACGAAACCAGAATTTGTTTCGGGGTAAAATCCAGCCCGTTTTCACGCTTGAATTTACGGATAATGGCTTGTTTAAGTGCAGGTGTACCGTCAACTGCCGTATAACGTGTTTCGCCACGTTGAATAGCGTCGATCCCTGCTTGTTTGATGTGATCAGGTGTATCAAAGTCGGGTTCGCCCGCACCCAAGCCAATAATGTCACGGCCTGATGCTTTGAGTTGTGCTGCTAGTGCAGTAATGGCGAGAGTAGGTGAAGGCTTGACGCGCCCGACGCGCCCTGAAAGTTTTATATCCACTTGAAAAACCAACCGTCTTATGTTTTTCCATCATATTCGGCAAGCTGTTAGAAGGTTTGCCGTACCCTTGTGCCCTGTTGGGGTGCACAATGTTACTGTAAGATGATGACCTAGATAAGACATGAAAGCAATTTTTAGCCAAGTATTCGTGAAAAACCACCACCCATGACTGATGCAACAACCTTTCAACTCAAGACTAGCTACCAACCCGCTGGCGACCAACCGAGCGCAATTCGTTCCCTTATCCAAGGTTTACACGATGGTCTGGTTCACCAAACCTTATTGGGGGTTACGGGGTCAGGCAAGACGTTTACAATGGCCAATATCATTCAGCAAACGCAACGTCCTGCGATTATTTTGGCGCATAACAAGACCTTAGCCGCCCAACTTTATGGGGAGATGAAAGAGTTTTTCCCCCACAATGCGGTGGAATATTTTGTGTCGTATTACGATTACTACCAGCCGGAGGCTTATGTACCGTCAAAAGATGTGTACATTGAGAAAGATGCGTCAATTAATGATCACATCGAACAAATGCGCTTGTCGGCGACGCGCAATTTGTTTGAACGTAAAGACGTAATCATTGTGGCGACGGTTTCGGCGATTTACGGTTTGGGCGATCCTGAATCGTACCTCAAAATGCTCTTGATTCTGGCGCGTGGCGATAAAATTGACCAACGCACCGTTTTACGGCGATTGGCGGAAATGCAGTACAGCCGTAATGATCTAGAATTGCAGCGCGGTACGTTTCGTGTGCGTGGTGAGGTGATTGATATTCACCCCGCAGAATCGGATAAGGAAGCGATTCGCATCGAGTTATTCGATGACGAAATCGAAAACCTCAGCTATTTTGACCCGCTAACAGGGGAAATTTTGCGCCGCGTACCGCGTTTGACCGTTTATCCGAAAACGCATTACGTTACCCCGCGTGAAGTGTTACTGGAAGCCGTCGAACACATTAAAGCCGAACTCAAACCCCGTCTTGCACAGTTACGCGACAATGATCGTTTGGTCGAAGCACAGCGTCTGGAACAACGCACGCTGTACGACATTGAAATGATTCTGGAAACGGGTTATTGCTCTGGCATCGAAAACTATTCGCGTTATTTGTCCAAACGTCCCGCAGGTGCGCCGCCGCCGTGTTTGTTTGATTATTTACCTGCCAATGCGCTGGTGTTTGTGGATGAATCGCACGTTACCATTCCGCAGTTTGGCGGCATGTACAAAGGGGATCGCTCGCGCAAAGAAACTTTGGTCGAGTACGGTTTTCGCTTGCCATCGGCGTTGGATAATCGCCCATTACGCTTTGAAGAATTTGAACGGCTGATTCCACAAGCCGTTCACGTTTCTGCTACACCTGGGGCGTATGAGCTGGAGCATTCTGACAATATTGCCGAACAGGTGGTTCGCCCGACGGGCTTGCTTGACCCTGAAGTGGAGGTGCGTCCAGTCTTTTCGCAGGTAGATGATGTCATGTCGGAAGTGACCGAACGTGCTAAGCGCAACGAACGGGTGTTGATTACCACGTTGACGAAGCGTATGGCGGAAGATTTAACCGATTACCTCATGGATCACGCAATTAAAGTGCGTTACCTGCATTCGGATATTGATACCGTCGAACGTGTCGAGATTATCCGTGATTTGCGCAAAGGCGAGTTTGATGTGCTGGTCGGCATTAACTTACTGCGTGAAGGGTTGGACATTCCCGAAGTGTCATTGGTCGCGATTTTGGATGCGGACAAAGAAGGTTTCCTACGTTCGGAGCGCTCCTTAATTCAAACCATTGGGCGGGCGGCGCGTAATGCCAGCGGTAAGGCGATTTTGTATGCTGACAAAATCACCGATTCCATGCGCAAAGCAATCGGTGAAACACAACGCCGTCGTGACAAACAAATGGCACATAATGCCGCGCATGGCATCACCCCGCAAACCGTGCGTAAGCGCATTGCCGATGTGATGGAGGGGGCGTATGCCAATGCCGCGCGAAGTAAGGGCAATAAGCGTGCTGATAAAGTGGCAGATGCTGCCGCTGATTATCGCAGTTTGACACCGGATCAAGCCCTCAAACAACTGAAAAAGCTGGAAGATAAAATGTTCCAGCACGCTAAGAATTTGGAATTTGAGCAAGCGGCAGCCATTCGCGATCAAATCGGGCAGTTACGAGCGCAAGTATTTGGCTTAGCTTAGGCTGGTTTGACTGCTGGTTAGTGTCATTAAAAACTGTGCTAAAACGGCTTTGCCTTGCTGTAAGGTTGCCAACGATTGCAGGTTCTTGGCAATGCCGATACAGCCTTCTAGCGCGGCGACCACGAAAAGCGCGATGTGGTCTGGGTGAATATCGTGGCGGATTTGTCCCAAAGTTTGCCCCCGTTGCAGTGCCAATGCGATGCAGCTACGCCATTCTTCCAATACCGCATTGAGTGCGTGCCGAAAGTCATTATCCACGGGGCTCATTTCTTGTAGCAAGTTATTGAGTGGACAGCCTAATTTCACCATCTCATCACTTTGCATGGTGCTAGGGCGTTGAATTAATTCAATCAGTGTCTGTAGTGGATATTCAGTGGTTTGCAACGGCTGAATAAAATTTGCGCGAATATAAGGCGCAATTAATTCATTAATGATTGCTAAGCCTAAGGCTTTTTTATCAGCAAAATGATGGTAAAGTGCGCCTTTAGTAACTTGCGCCCGCCCAAGAATTTGCCCTAGGCTGGCAGCTTGAAAGCCATATAGGTGCATTTCATGAAATGCAGCCTCCAATAATTTCTGGCGGGTAATATCGGGTTGTTTGGTATATTGCACATTATTCATACATCTGTTGCGTCGTTTGCTCATGATCAGCTTTCAACGCAGTATAGTGGCGTAGGAATAAGGCTTCCAGTTCATCGATAACTTGTGAGGCTGCTTTGCCGTGTAATACATGTGCGGCCATCAGGTTTGAGGTTTCATTCAACAAGCGATCACGTTCAACCATTGGGTAGGTTGCTGTTAGCCGTTTAATTGCTTTCACCACGCTTTCTTGTGCGGGGCGAGGAATGGCATTGGGGGCTGGAAAAGGGGTTTGTGTAGTGGCTGAAGCCGTTTGAGTTGGTTGTGATGCCAAAAACTCCGCAAAACGCAGCAGGGTAGTTTGATCGGTGATACTAAGCTGACGGAAGTAGCGCAATAGTTGTTTTTCTGCTTTTGAGCCGGAAATTGGAATCGTCGGTAACATAGCGCGGTGAAACAAGCCCCAAGAAAAATCGATCTAACGTAGCATAGGCCGAAGAACTGGGGTACGGCAAGTGCGCCGTACCCGATACAGATGCTGCCTTGAGAATCAAGACTTAAGCATGTTTTTTCAGATTCTCACAATAAGTACGAGCAAACTCTAGCAGTTCTTCCATTGCGCGGACTTTGAATTTTTGACGTTGGCGAACGAATGAAAAGTCACGGGTCAATGGTGGGTTGAGTGGTACGGAAACCAATGTGCCCAGCTTCAGTTCTTTGGAAATGCTTGCGCTGGAGACAATGGAAACGCCCATGCCTGCTTCAACTGCACCCTTAACGGCTTCGGGGCTACCTAATTCCAAACAAGTGTTCATGCCGTGTTTGTCCATGCCTTGACCGTACATGTAGTCCAGAATGACTTCACGCGTGCCAGAGCCTTCTTCGCGACAGATAAACGGAAACTCCATGATTTCTTTCAGGGTAACGCTGTCTTTGCCTGCGAGTGCATGATTAGGTGGAACAATCAAAACGAGGTCATCTTGGCGGCATACTTCTACCAGCAAGTTTTTGTTATTGACCAACCCTTCGACAACTCCCAGATCAATGACATTGTTTTCAACCATTGAAACGATGCCTTCGGTATTGGACACACGCAAACGTAAGCGAACATCTGGGTTCTTTGCGTTAAATTCACCTAGCAACGATGGCAGCATGTATTCAGAAATGGTAGTGCTTGCACCAATGGTCAGTGAACCGCTGATGTCATCTGTCATTTCGCGAATCGCGTTTTCCATTTCGCTGTATTGCTCGAAGATTTTTTCGGCATACTCAAACACGATGCGACCCGCTTCGGTCAGGGACACCCGATTATGTGTGCGGTCGAACAAACGTGTATCAAATTGGTCTTCCAATTGACGAATCTGGAAAGTCACCGCAGGTTGTGTCATGTGCAACACTTCTGCCGCTTTGGTGAAACTCAACAGTCGCGCCACTGCATGAAAGACTTGTAATCTTCTATCAGCCATATGCTTACCTATTCTCCTTGTTGAACATCGTCCAGTACAAGCAAACTGACAGAGCCCCCTGATCTCTGTGCAACTCATTTATCACTGGATATTCCATGTTAATTTATACATCCAAAAAAATTATCCAAAAAAAGCCCATCTACCGGCCTTATGTTCATACAAAGCATAGAACAATTTGCGAATAATGGCGGCAGGTAGATTAAATAAGGCTCAATTTTTGACAAACGGTATATTTCAACCTATCAAGTGTAGGCTTTATTTTCCCAATTTAGTTGTATCACTGGATTGTTCTGGGGATATTTTTTGATTGCCGGGGATTCGCGGGTCGTCATCGTCCATTAGAATGCGATGCGCGGGGCCTTCGAGGTCATCGTATTGACCACTTTTTACGGTATAGATAAAAGCGATTGCCACCACAATCATGACTCCAATTGCGATTGCAATTAGTACATACAAAGCGTCCATCTGCTTGCATCCTCACCAAAACGGCACAGTATAGCACTAACCGCCTAATTTTTCAGGCGTAGTGCGTTTAGAACCACGATCAGCGAGCTGGCTGACATACCGATTGCTGCCATCCACGGTGCAATAATGCCACTGGCTGCTAGGGGAATTGCGAGCAAGTTATAGGCTATTGTCCATGCAAAGTTCTGTTTAATAATGGCTTGCATTCGGCGTGCTGTCTGTACGGCAAATGGTAGTTGGTGCAAGTTTTCGGACAAAAGCACCATATCCGCACTGGCCTGAGCAAGATGTGAGCCACTGCCCATTGCAATGGAAACCGGAGCACCTGCTAATACAGGCGCGTCGTTGACCCCATCGCCAACCATTGCCACGGTTTGTCCTTGGCTTTGTAACTGTTTGAGGTAGGCCAATTTACCGTCGGGTAATTGCCCGCCCAATGCGTGAGGAATGTGCAGTTGCGTTGCAACTTGTGTGACAACAGACGGTGTATCACCACTGAGCAGGGTGACATCAATGTTTAATGCGCGTAATTCGTGTACGACTTGCAATGCTTCAGGGCGTAACTGATCCGCTAATTCCAGACGTGCTAACCAACCTTGTCTTGAGCCAAGAAAAATTTGCGAATGCCCCAAATCAATCGGATCAGGGGTGGCTGCTAATGGTGTCCCTGTGATTTCTTGGACGAAAGCGGGTGTACCAATGCGGTATTCTTGACCTTGCCAAAATCCTTTAACGCCGCGCCCTGATTCTGCACTGAGTTGGGCAAAGGGCAAAGGTTGTGTGCTCAGGCGTGCAATGGCTTGGGCGACAGGGTGTTCGGAGGCGACTTCCAGTCCAGCGGCCAATTGTTGGCAGTGGGTTATGTCGGCTGTACCCAGTGGGTAGCAGTTGATCACAGCTAATTGACCGTGCGAAAGTGTGCCTGTCTTATCGAAAATAATGTGATTAATGCGTGCTAGGGTTTCCAGCGCGTGTCCGCGTGTGGTGAGTACGCCTTTGGACGTTAATAAACCTGTCGCAGCCGTTAAAGCCGCAGGCGTGGCGAGCGAAAAGGCACAAGGGCAGGTAATAACCAACACGGACAAGGCAATCCAAAAAGCGTGTGGTGAGTTTTGGAAGTGCCAGTAAAAGAAAACCGCCGTGGCGGTGAGCAGGATCAGCGGTACAAAACGTGAGGAAACTTTTTCAGCCAAGCGTGCCAGTTCTGGTTTCTCGGCTTGAGCGCGTTCTAGCAAGCGGATAATGGAGGCTAACACTGTGCCATCACCAACTTTTTCCACACGCATGGTTAAAGGGCTTTCCATATTGACTGTGCCACCAACGAGCGTATCGCCAATGTGTTTAGTGCAAGGCAAACTTTCACCCGTTAGCAGGGATTCATTGGTGCTACTAGCCCCATCAATGACGATGCCATCAGCGGGCACGATTTCGCCGGGTTTAATTAACACATGATCGTTTAATTCCAGTTCGCTGACGGAGATAACTTCTTGCACACCATTGCGTAAGCGTGTGGCAGTGGCGGGTATTAGCCTTACCAATTCTTCAGCGACTTGTCCTGCTTTGTGGCGGGCTGCCATTTCTAAGTAGCGTCCCGTGAGCAGTAAAAAGGTAAACATGGTTACGGAGTCAAAATAGACTTCACCGCCGCCTGTAAGTGTTGCCCACACGCTAGAACTAAAAGCGATGGCAATGGCAATGGAAACAGGAACATCCATGCCGAATCGCCAGCGCCGTAAATCGCGCCAAGCAGATGTGAAAAAGACGCGGGCTGAATAAAAAACGACGGGTACGGTCATGACCAAGCTGATCCAGCGTAGGAAATCACGCATTCCGGTATCCATGTCAGAAACAGCACCAATGTACATAGCGACCGCAATCATCATGACTTGCATCATGCCTAACCCCGCGACGGCAATGCGACGCAAGGCGGCGGATTTTTCCTGCTTTTGCAGCGATTCGAGGCGTTTGGTGTCGAAAGGATGGGCGTGATAACCGATCTCTCCAATCGCTTTCAAAACGTCACTGAGGTGAATTTGATTATTATCCCAACGCAAGGTAGCACGATGTGTGGAAAAATTGACGCGAAAATCCAGCACGCCCGCCAGTTGTTTGACGTGTCTTTCATTCAACCAAACGCACGCCGCGCACACGATGCCTTCCAGAATTAAAGATGCTTCCCGAATCGAGCCGCCTGTCTCACGCACAAAGGTTTTTTGTAATTCGGGGGAATCATAAACCTGCAACTGCCGTAAAGCTTCTGGCACAAGTTCTTCGGCTTTCGTGCCAATTTCCGTGCGGAAATCGTAATAATCAGTGAGGTTATTTTCCACGATGGCACTGGCAACGGCTTGACAGCCTGTGCAACACATGTTGCGTTGTGTGCCATTAATTAGCACTGTGTAATGTGCACCTGTGGGGATGGTCTGACCACAATGGAAGCAATCAGTAGCGGGTGGAACGTAGTTGGTCATCGGCAGTTACGCACCTAATGATGTCGAAGGGGGGGCTGAACGTTGAATAGCGATTAGGAGGCAATAGGGCAGAGCCAACCTTAAGGTTGGTCTGCAATCCACGTTTCGCCTTGTACCTGATGTACTGCGTCGCCTTTGGTAATGGTTAAAACCATGGTCCATAAACCAGGGGCAGTCAATTTTAGCGGTAAGCCGTATGTGCCATTTTGCATATCGGCTAACTCAAAGCTGGCATCAAGAGCCTTATTGGAAGGGCGTAAAAACGCCACGCTAACTCGCGCCCCGTTGATAGGTGTGCCATCTTTTTGCAGGACTTGAATGCGGAACATGGCAGGCGCATTAACGACGGGTTTTTCCACCCAACCATCTTTGACTTGCCAGCCGCGCTCGGTTTGGGCGTGTAGCTGCGACAGATAATTGTTGTACTGGTCGTACTTTTTCTGGAAGTTATTCGCTACCGTGCCGGGAAAAGCAGACGTAACATTCTGTGCGCTTTCACGTTGTGGTGCAGGCAAAAATTCACGGATAAAATCCGCACTTGCGCCACGATTAGCGAGCGTGATGATGACAGAATCGACAATCGCCAACAGTAAGAAAAAGGTCACGATGGTGGCGGGGGCCCAATGAAACCAGCCGCCAGTACCTGTCCCTTCTTTGCGCAAACGAGCATCACGGTTACTGGTGATAATCCCCAGCCCGTAAGCCGTCATGGTGAAAAAGGCAAAGTGGATGGCAAAAACATCCAGCCCTGCCCAATGCAATGCCGCCAGTGGGATGTAAATGCTTTGTGTTACCAAAATAGTGACCAGCGCGGCGAGTTTGCCCGACCAGCGCAGCCCTTTGTAGAGTAAGAAAAAGAGGGCGAACGAGGCAATCACGCCCACCCCTAATGTTAGTAATAAGCTTTGGTTTTCCATTCAATCGTCACGGTGTAATGAAGTGCGAAGGAATGATGACAGGTTCTTTGACCTTGCCTTCCAGTGGCGTGAGCTTGAACTGGAATCCACGGTTTTTCTGTACATCACCCGATTGCTGAGTATACCGGACTTTCACTAACACGCGCAGACTTGAATCAGGTTTTACGCTTAATTCACTGAATTGTCCCATATCCAATTCGGCATTTGGCAGATTTTCCAGCGACAAGTGGTAACGGGCATGTTCCATTGTCTTGTTGTTGATCTTAACCTCATAACTGTTTTGGATACGACCATCCGACAAGGTAACAAACAGTGGGCTACGCACCTGCACGGCACTGGCTTCCAACTCTTTGCTACTGCTAATACTCCAGATCAGGTAGATGGTTGCCAGCAACGTTGCGACCCCATAACCCACAGTCCGCAGTTTGAAAATATTGGTTTTTTTACCCTCCAAAGCGTGTTCGGATGTGTAACGGATCAAACCACGTTTCCAGCCTTGTTTGTCCATGATGCCATCACACGCATCAATACACAGTGCGCAATGGATACACCCAATTTGTAAACCTTTACGAATGTCGATACCCGTTGGGCAAACCTGCACGCACAAGCCACAATCCACGCAATCGCCATGCCCTGCTGCTTGGCGGTTGGCTTGGTCGCGCATGTCTTTGATGGGTTTGATGCGCCCGCTTGAGCCTTCACCGCGCTGGGTGTCGTAGGATACGATCATGGTATCTTGGTCAAACATGACGCTTTGGAAGCGAGAATAAGGGCAAATGTGCATACAGATGGATTCTTTTACCCAGCCTGCTGCTGCATAAGTTGTTGCCATGAGAATAAAGGTCGCGCCGTACATTGCTGCCGGAGCATCACCTGTGAAAAAACGCCCTGTCAGGTCGAACGCATCCCCCCAGTACAACGAAAACGTGAATCCCGTCAGGAAAGATAAGAATAGCCATGAGGCGTGGGTTAAGCCCACTTTGCGGATTTTTTCTTTATCCCACGGTTGCTTTTCCAAACGCAAACGTGCAACACGATCCCCTTGGATATAGCGTTCGAGCCAGCGGAACGCATCCATCCACAAGGTTTGGAAGCAGAAATAGCCACAGAAAACCCGCCCAAAGAGGCTAGTGACGAAGAATAATAAAACAGCAGAGAGGAAAAGCAGGGCTGTCAGCCAGAAAATGTCTTGAGCATGAACCACAAGGTCGAAGATGTAATAACGTCGCCCCGGTATGTCATACAAAATGGCTTGATCTGGCCCTATGGCGCGTTCCCAACGTATCCACGGCAGTAAGAAGAAAGCAGCATACGCAACGACCAAAATCGTGGTTTTGATCGTGCGAAAACGCCCTTCGACCGAACGCGGTTGTACCGAAGATTTCTGTTCGACAACTTGTGCATTACTCATGTTTCGAGGTGTCCCAATCGCTCAAAAATTGCAAACTTCGGTGGATTTTCCGCAAAACATCGCGCATTGCAGCAAACCCACCGAGAAATTCGCATCATACCCTAGTCCAGGGGCTTTGCATTGCGTTGCATCAAGTTGGAACAGTATTTTAAGAAATTCTAATATGCCATCTTGAACCGCAATGTTTCGTCAAAAAATCACACTAAATATTCCGCATTACCCATGTAACCGCGCAGAACTTCAGGGATACGAATCCGCCCATCCGCTTCTTGGTAATTTTCCAATACCGCGACTAAAGTACGCCCGACCGCTA
>CAZEQX010000091.1:0-10320 GCA_964514635.1 uncultured Thiothrix sp. | reverse complement strand
GACTAAACGCACCATTTCCAACCTCAAATCGAGTAGCAAACGGTGTAGGATACCTAAGCCTAGAATTTAAGACGACCCGCCAGCGTTGCTGAAATGGAAGGAGAGGTTGCGATTTTCCATTCCAGCAGGCTGGGAGTCTAAGGGGAAAGCGTTAAGCTGATGGGGCGGCGGTGACGTAGCCTTGGCGAATGGTGAAATCGCCGAAGTGTTCACCTTGACGACGGTTGACCGCGAAATCGGCAAAAACAGCATCGAGCGCGGTTAAAATCGCGTTTTCATCAACGTTTTCACGGTACAGCGTGTTAATGCGATCACCGTTAAAACTAGCACCTAAATACAGGTTGTAACGTCCAGGTGATTTACCGATTAAACCGATTTCACCAAGTACGGAACGCCCGCAACCATTTGGGCAACCCGTCATACGGATTTTAATCGCTTCGTCGTACAAACCGTGTTGTTGTAATAACGGTTCAAGTTTAGTGATTAACGTTGGTAAATAACGTTCTGCTTCCGCCATGCCTAATGGGCAAGTATTGGTGGAAACGCAGGCAATTGAATTACGCCGCAAACCGGATAAATGACTCGCATCCGCTGCATAACCGTGTTCGGCTAAAATCGCTTCGATGGTTGCTTTATCTTGCGCTTGCACGTCCAATAAACGCAGGTTTTGATTACCTGTCATGCGGAAGCTGCAAATGTTTAATTTCGCAATTTCTACCAATGCCGATTTTAAACGGTGCGTTTCGTTATCCAAAACCCGCCCGTATTCCAAACGCAAGCCTAAATGCCATGCACCATCGGCGGTTTGTCCCCAACCGAATTGATCACCCGTGGTAATAAATTCAAATGGGCGAGTTGCAGCTAAATCAAAACCTAAACGGGTATTCAGTTCTTGTTTAAACCAGTCTAAACCGTAGTCATCAATGGTGTATTTAAAACGTGATAGTTTACGATCCTGACGATTACCAAAATCGCGCTGAATCGTAATGATTTGGTAGCACACAGCCAATACTTGTTCCGGCGTGCAGAAACCAATAACCGTCGCTAAACGTGGGTAAGTATCATCGCGCCCGAAGGTCATGCCCAAACCGCCACCGACCGCGACGTTAAAGCCTGCGAGTTTGCCGTTTTCTTCAATCGCAATTAAGCCAATGTCATTGGCGTAAATGTCCATGTCATTGTACGGCGGAATCGCAATCGCAATTTTGAACTTACGCGGTAAATAATGCTTGCCGTACAGCGGTTCAACTTCTTGCGTTTCGCCACCCGCTACCAACTTTTGTCCGGCAGGTTCGTCCAGCCAGATTTCGTGATACGCACGCGATTGTGGCAGCAAATGATTACTGATTTTTTGCGCCCACGGGAACACTTCAGCGTGCAATGACGACAACGTAGGGTCTGGCGTACACATCACGTTACGGTTCACGTCACCACAGCCGGAAATGCTGTCGAGTGCCGCTGCATCCATCGCTTGGATGGTTTTTTTCATGTCAAATTTGACAATACCGTGGAATTGTAAGGCTTGGCGCGTGGTAATGCGCATGGTGCGATTGCCGTAATTATTGCTAATCGCGTCCATTTTCAGCCACTGATCCGCGCTCAATTGTCCACCCGGCACACGCAAACGAATCATGAACGAATACGCAGGTTCGAGCTTTTTATCCAAGCGTTGCAGGCGCACATCACGGTCATCCTGCATGTAAAAGCCGTGGAATTTAACCAACTGCACGTTATCTTCCGTTACCGCTGCGGTAATCGGGTATTGGAAATCTTCCGCTAAATTGCCACGCAAATAATCGCTTTCGTTTTTGATGTGCTCCACGGCTGAACCGTTGGCAACCATCACATTCCACGTTTTGGCAACAGGGGTTTTTAAAGGTTTATTGCTTGGCATTTAAGCTGCACTCCCGATTTTGCGCGTACCGTCGTGTAAGCCGCATTCTTGATTATGACTTTCCCACCACCAACGTCCTGAACGCTCGTCTTCACCGATGGTAACGGAGCGCGTGCACGGCGCACAGCCAATGCTAGGGAAGTGTTGATCGTGCAGTTTATTATACGGCACGCCGTTTTCGCGCACATACGCCCACAGTTCTTTGGTTTTCCAATTCAGTAATGGATTGAATTTCAACAATTGGCGTTGTTCATCCCATTCAAAGAATTTCATGTTAGCGCGGAAATCGGATTGCGCCGCACGCACACCCGTAATCCACACTTGCGCCCCCGCTAAAGCGCGATTTAATGGCTCGATTTTACGGATAAAGCAGCATTCCTTGCGATTTTCGACCGACTCGTAAAACGCATTAATGCCTTTGAAGGTAACGTACTGTTCCACCGCTTGCGTTTGTGGGTACATGGCACGGATATTTTTACCGTAATGCGCTACCGTCGCTGCTAAGGTGTCGTAAGTTTCTTTGAAATTACGCCCAGTATCGAGCGTAAAAACGTCAACATCCAAGTTATTGCGGAAAATCGCATCGCTAATCACTTGGTCTTCCAAACCTAAACTGGTGGAAAACGCAATGCGCCCGTCGAATTGTTGGCGTAATGTTGTCAGCGCGTCCGCCAGTGACAGAGTGGCGAAAGTCTCTTCCAGAGCTTGTAGCTGTTCTGCGGTAATGGTCATGGTTATCTCCCCAGTCGTCCTGTGCGGTTTTAGTAAACGTCGCGTTGGTAGCGTTTAGCAGCGATTAAATCTTCCAACCAGTCGTTGGCTGCATCGGCGGATTTGCCACCATGAATTGCTGCGATTTCCAGCAACGCTTGGTGAACGTCTTTCGCCATGCCGTGCATATCGCCACACACATACAGGTGTGCGCCGTCTTGCAACCATTGGTAAACGTCACTTCCGGCTTCTAATAAACGGTGTTGCACATACACTTTGCCCGCTTGATCGCGCGAGAAAGCCACGCTCATGCGTTCCAACGTGCCGGATTTCAGGAATTGTTGCCATTCGGTTTGGTACAAGAAATCGGTGCGGAAACGTTGTTCCCCAAAGAACAGCCAGCTATTGCCTTGAATACCCTGCGCATCGCGTTCAAACAAAAACGCACGGAATGGCGCAACGCCCGTACCCGCACCAATCATGATGACTTTGGTTTGCGGATTATCCGGCAGTTTGAAATTCGGATTCGCTTTAACGTGCACCCCGACGGTATCACCAACCAATAACCGCGCTAAACCGTTAGAAGCCGTGCCCAAATGCGTGCGACCATTGAAGTTATATTCCACGCGCTTCACGACCAAATGCACTTCATCAGGGTGCGCGGCGGGGCTGGATGCAATGGAATACTGACGCGGCTGTAAGGGGCGCAATAAATCCACTAAGGTTTGCGCCGCCACATGCGCCGGATAAATACGCAATACGTCTGCCCAATCCGCCGCCCACAGGAAATCCTTCAACGCTTCTTTATTTTCCAGTTCCGCCAATAATTCGCTATGGTTAATCGCCTCAGCGTAAGCTTTCAACTGGCGGCGCGTCACGGTGGATAACTCGCGTTTTTGGCTTAGGGCGGTGAGTAAGTCGAGGTCTTGCCCTTCCACTTTTACGCTTGAATCGCCAGCGAATTGCCCCAGTTCCAACACTTCTGCAACCAAACCCGCATCGTTTGGAATATTCACCGCGAGAATGTCACCCGGCTGGTATTGAATGCCCGAACCTTCCAAAGAAAACTCAACGTGCAGCACGTCTTTGGTAGAACCGACATCAGTCAGTACAATATTGTTTAATACTTCGGCTTGGAACGGGTTCGCTGCGCTGTATTCAACCGCCGCGCCGACGCTTGCCACAAGCGGGTTCAACGCGGGTGTAGCATTACCTACCGCTGATTTGGCGGTGATTTGCTCCTGCCATTGTGCAGCGGCAGCGGCAAAATCCACATCACAATCAACACGATCCAACAGGCGCGTTGCACCGAGTTCGGCTAAACGCTGATCCAGCACCACACCCGATTGGCAGAACTCGTCATAACTGGAGTCGCCTAACGCCAATACTGCGTATTCGAGTTTTTCAACTTTTGGCGCACGCGCACTTTGCAGGAAATTGAAAAATGCCCGCGCATCATCGGGTGGTTCACCATTGCCATGCGTACTGACAATCGCAATTAAACGTTGTTCTTGTTTAAGTTGTTGCGGGCGATAGTCTTTCATACTGCCTAACGTCACGCTGACACCTTGCGCTTGCAGGCGTGCAAATAACTGTTCGGCGATTTTTTTACCATTACCCGTTTGGCTACCGTACAAAATCGTTGTTTTTATGGTATTGGCAACTGCAACAGCCGCAGGTGCAACCGCGACGGCATCCGTTGCCAAACCGCTGGTCAAACCCGCTAAATAACCACTTGCCCACGCCAGTTGTATCGGTGATAAACCCTTAACAGCGGCGGCAAGCTGCTGGAATTGCTCTGGACTCAGTAGCATGTAGCCACACTCCTTAGGACGATAGAAGAATGCCCGCGAGTATCCCCGAAATCACAAAGCGAAAAAAGTGATATAATTCGATAAGAATATCTTAAAAAGAGATTTAAGTGAAAGATCGTTTGTCATCCTCATAATTTGACTAAAACAACCTATAATGTACACTATAATTTACATTAAACCTATTATTGTTAGTTATATTTAACATGAATCAATTATCATCTCTCTCGCTACGCACTAAAACCATACTACAAGTTTTCGGTGACATGATCCGTATCGCACGTTTGGAACGAAAACAATCACAGCAAGCATTAGCGCAACGCTTAGGAGTGAGCCGCCAAACCATTGCCGCTATCGAAAAAGGTGATAGTCGCGTTGCTGTTGGCTGCGTATTTGAAGCTGCTACCATCGTGGGAATCCCCTTGCTTGCAGATAATCCACGCGAATTACAACAACTTTCAAGTACTGTTTCTCATTTGGCTACATTATTACCCGAACGCTCGCGCACAACCGTACCGGAGTTGAACGATGACTTTTAAACTAAAACCCGCTGATAGTGCTTATGTTTGGGTGTGGCTGCCCAATCAAACACAACCTGTGGTTGCAGGACGTATTGTAAAACAAGGAACATTGCATTATTTCACCTACGGACGACAATATCGTGAACGCGTCGGTGCGCTTGCTTTCTCACCGTTTGAGCTTCCTCTCCGTACAGGTACTTTTCAACCAGAAGGTTTAAATACCATTCATTCCTGTTTACGCGATGCTGCCCCTGATGCTTGGGGTCGGCGTGTCCTTGCCTATCAATACGCAAATTTCACACTCGATGAACTTGACTATTTATTGCTGTCTGGTAGTGATCGTATTGGGGCATTGGATTTTCAGCTCAGCAGCACAGAATACCAAGCTCGCCAACCCCAGTCTGTTGTTTTACGCGACTTACTCGCTGCCGCAGAAATGATCGAGTTAGGCACAAAACTTCCTCCCGATTTAGAAATAGCACTGCGTCATGGTACTAGTGTTGGTGGTGCACGTCCTAAAGCCCTGATTTGCGATGCACAACACAGTTACATTGCCAAATTCAGTACTTCTGCTGACCATTACGACATCGTAAAAGCCGAATACGTTGCAATGCAGTTGGCTAAGCGCATAGGTTTAGATGTTGCCAATACTCAGTTGGTTTCTGTCATGGGAAAAGACGTATTACTGGTGGAACGCTTTGATCGCATCCATAGTGCTTCTGGTATTTATCGTCGTCATTTACTCAGCGGCTTAAGCTTGTTGGGACTGAATGAAATGGAAGCACGTTACGCCAGTTATATCGATTTAGCCGATTTGATTCGCCAGCGTTTCAAAAACCCATCAACCACATTACACGAATTATTCAACCGTCTTGTATTTAACATACTAATCGGAAATACGGATGATCATGCGCGTAATCATGCCGCGTTTTGGGATGGTCAACATCTAACACTGACCCCTGCCTATGATCTTTGCCCGCAATTACGCTCTGGCAACGAAGCAACTCAAGCAATGCAGATTAGTGGTTCACAAGGTAATTTTTCCACTTTACAAAATGCACTGTCTATTTGCCATGCGTTTCAACTACCTACCGAACAAGCCAAGCAGATGATTGAAAGACAAGTCGATATTATTGCAGCATCATGGCTAGAAACCTGTAAGACGGCAAATATGAAACCATTAGAACGCGAACGCCTATGGCAACGAGCGGTATTTAATCCTTTCTGTTTCGGGCGCTAGTCAAGGCCTGATTCAGTGCCGCAACGGCTGCTTCCCAGTTGCGTCCGTCGAATGTCAGCACTTCGACATTAGCTGTACTCAAATCAAAATCATCCAAACAACGCACATTGATGGTGTAATGATCTGGTGCGGCACGCGGATTGCTAAATGGATGAATCCCACATTCCTTGCAGAAATAATGCCGTGCTTCTTTGCTACCGAACTGGTACAGCGCGAGCGATTCCGCCCCCGACAACAGCGTGAAACGTTCGGGTGCGACGCGGTGATGCAGCACGCCTTTTTTCGTGCAGATGGAACAATTGCATTCCACCACCTTATCGAGCACGGTTTCCACTTGGAAAGTCACGCGCCCACAATGACAACTACCGTGGTAAAGCGTCATGGTTGACTCACTATTTTTGCGTTAATGTCGGTTGGCGACAGGGATCGTAATATAGCATCCCCCGACCTTACTAAGATATACTAAAAGTATAGACTTTCAATCAGAGGAGCGCAGCTCATGCAGACAGCATCCCTATTCCAAAATGGCGCAAGCCAAGCGGTACGCATCCCTAAAGAATTTCGGTTTGAAGGCAAGGAAGTCCTTATTAAAAAAGTCGGAAACAACCTAATTCTTCAGCCCATTTGCAATTCATGGGACAACCTGTTCAAAAGTCTTGCACAATTCTCTGACGATTTCATGGCGGACGGACGCGAACAACCTGCACCACAACCACGCGAAGACTTGTTTGCATGAACTACCTACTAGACACCAACATTTGTATCTACCTCATCAAACGCAAACCGCCCGAAGTGCTGCAACGCTTTTTGCAATTATCACCGGGGAGCGTGTTTATTTCATCCGTCACCACGTCCGAACTCTATTACGGCGCACAAAAAAGCCAGCGCGTCCAAACCAATCTTGAGGCCCTCAACCATTTCCTGCTGTCCTTTCGTATTGTCGATTATGACGAATCCGCTTCTTTCTTATATGGCGAACTGCGTGCCGATTTAGAAAAGCGCGGTCAACCCATCGGGCCACTGGACATGATGATTGCCGCCCATGCACTCAGCCTTGATGTACCACTGGTCACAAACAACACCAAAGAATTTGAGCGGGTTAAAGGGCTAAAGCTCGAAAATTGGATCTAGACTATTCACATTAGATTTTATGTACCTTGGTTCGACGTTTGTCGATAAGCACACCAACGTGTATTAAAAACCATTTTCAGTAGTAGCCACCAAGCATAAATTGCATAATAGGATCTAGCTTTATTAAAATCCACGAGACCATGAGCTATTTCATTTCGTAGATTCGGTCCGAATGGGTCACAAAACAGCGCCCTAATCTCAAAAGCAATATCCTCACCGAAAATTTTATGTACCTGATCGTTATCCATAAGGGTACTCAGACCATTTTCATTTTCTATACCGTATTTATCTATATTAGTCGTTGTAGCTCCAACTTGTTTAAGCTGGCAACGCACCAAATGCTCCAACTGAGGAACTAGAAGATGTAAGGCCGCCGCAAAGTCATCATCAAAACCAGCAAATAGAGCTTTTCCAATAAGGTGTTCTCGTCCTATGGGAACTATTGGAGAATATTGCGCAAGACTGATAAAATCTTCTTCACACAAACGATGTTCCAATCTAATTATCTGTAATGCAGGTAATATCAAGCCAGGAACTATAATTTCAATATCCATCGTATAGCTTTGGACTATTTTAGCCCACAATACTTCTTCATTTTTGCCGTCAAAATATGCACTGGGACTTTGTGCTATTACTCGTCCATCCGACGAAAGGTAGGTTGACTTAAATAATGACTGTAAGGGATACTGAATCAACAACTCTTGTGAGTGATCACGAATTTTTTTAAATTTTGCTCCTGTATAAATATTTGAGAAAATATGTAGTGCATCTAACAGAGATTTACCTATAACCATACTTTTTGCTTGTCTGATGTAATCAGAAAGATCAAATGCTCCAGTAGAAATCATTTTTATACTCTCTACTGCTATTTTACCTGCATCACTTAGTTTTTTTCTCAGCTCATCAATCCGAAAATCTACATTATGTGTTTCACGATATGCTCTAGGAATGGTGCGATATATTTGTATCGCTTTCTCGTAGAAATCGGCTGCTACCATATAGCTGGACGATGAGTTGGAAGATTGCCTTGTCACTGCTTCCTTTTCCCACATTTCAGCAGAAAGAGCCGTCATTTTAGCCGCTTTTTCATTCTGCCTTGCTCGCTCATACCACTTCTTCGCCGATTCATAAAGTTCACGAGCATATTGGATTTCGCCCGCTTCATTATAAGCAGTTGCTAAAAATTCCAAATGAATACAAATCTGATCAGTTTTATTCTTTCCTAAACCATTTTTTTCTAGTAAGGCTGCAATCCAAAACGGTAAGCGTTTGTCACTAATGGTTGTAGCAAACAATGCTACTTGTAAATCCTCTTCAATTTGTATCAACCGATCTCTTGCACATGTATTCAATAGAAAACACAACTTAATTGCTCTATCCCAACAATTACGACCCTCGCCAGCCCAATTATCAATGTTGATTGGTTCTTGACGATAAGCATCAATTGCAGTTATGGCAGCTTGGGGAATTCTAGGTTTTTTCAAAAGCCAAACCAAATCAGAAATTCTTGCACGAAGCTTAATATTGTCGATTTCCTCGTAAATCAAAGAAAACAATTCGATTTCTTCATCACTAAAGTCTTCAGGTACGGTTGATCTTCTATCATCTAAAACCATAAAAGGAACAAACGGCGCATAAATACTTTCTGGTTTCAGTATCATTGAGCAGGTCTGAGCCAATATCGAGAGCACACGCCCCTCAGATAACTTGCCTACCTCATTTGCATTTTGCGTGGCATTTGAAAGGGCTTCATAAATTGCAACATATCCATCACCACCCACCTTTTCTAGGGCAGTTTGCCATCCTGATCTATCAAAGACCTCTTTACTAATTGGCGTATTGTCTGAATGGCGTGTCATTCTTTCTCCACATTCTGTAAATGTCGTACATAAGAGCTAGTGGTGTTTTAGCTTAAATTAAGCAACGAAATATTAATCTTTACTCAACACCCAACAACGCGGCATGTGGGTATAGCCGAGCTGTTGGTAATAGCCATTCGCGGCTGGGGCAGCAATCAGAATCAGCTTGCAGTGCTTGCCCAATTGTTGCTGGGTAAGGATTTGCAATTGCTTGCCAATGCCTTGCCGTTGATAGTCGCGGTCAACAGCGAGATCCGACAAGTAGCAAGCATAATGAAAATCGGTCATGGAACGTGCCACACCGACCAACTTTTCGCCATCCCACGCTGTTACTAACACGTTACTGTTGTTGACCATGCCTTCCATGCACTCATAGTCATCAATGGGACGGCGTTCACCTAAGGTAGAACGGCGCAGTACGTCAATAAATTGCTCGGTAGTAATAGATGTGCTTGTTTGGTATTGAATCATGATCAAACTCCCAGCAACTCAGCGGTTATTTTGATGGAATGCCTTATTCTGCAACAGGTTTTAGGCGTTCGATGATTTTGCTGGCATAGGACAAATAAAATTCGCCGTGCGGGTCGGTGGCATGATCCAAGGTAATCGGTAATTTCTCACCCAAACCTTCTGCTGAATTGAGGCGATGGTGGAACACGGATTTATTGCGAGCTAACCAGATAAATTCGCGGTGCGAAGGCTCGGTAAACACCATTACCAATAACGCGCTGTCATCGGCTTGCATGACTTCGCACAAGGTGTTTTCAAAGTCTTTCATGCGGGTGAGTTCGGTAGCACTGGGTAAACCTTGTTCGTCGAGTTCGGCGTATTCCCACAAAATGCTGCAACGTTCGGCGTAATTGCGAAACGAGAACTTCTCGCCCACATCCATAATGCGCAATAAGTGCAAACCGTCATCCGCTGCGGCTTGTTGTACGACTGTCCAAATGGGTTCGATTGGCGTGGTTTGATCGTCTGACATGCGTATTCCCTAAATTGGCTGAAAACGAGTAATGTTAAGCTAAAACGCCCCGCATCACCGCTCTTTTTACTGGCTCATTAACCAGCTAACTGCCAGCACATTGACCAAAACAGTTACCCAAAACACGCGCTGAAAACTCGCTTTGCTGGATTTGTGGCGTAACAGCTTTTG
>CAZEQX010000090.1:0-10421 GCA_964514635.1 uncultured Thiothrix sp. | reverse complement strand
CAATAACACTGGCTTGTGATTCGATATGGTCACACAGGCTTTTGAGTAGTTCAGTTTCAACGTGTCCTTGACGGTTACGCGCTAAAACATCAGGGTGTGGCTTATAAATGATGAATGCTTTGGGATTAGCGTGTCGTGCAGCTTTTAAAAGATCGAGATTGGTCTTAATCGCGGCTGCTCCTTTTAGAATAGAGGCATCATCTTCGACCTGACCCGGTACTAAGATAATCTTTTGATTTAAAGGAAGTTCAATCGCAATGGGTTGATAATCGATATTGTATTTGGTGAGCCTTTCACGGCAAACAGTTTCACGAATATTATGCGCACGTTGTAATAATGACTCATCAAATACGCTTGTATTTAAAATATTTTCTAAATCGCTGGGAGTACTTGGATCAAAATAGATTCCACTTTGATCGAACACCAATGATTTAGGACGAACAAAATCTGCACCTAAACCAACAGAACGTAAAAAACCATCTTCAACACGGGTAATAGGTAATTGTAAATTCTGAGCCAGTGATTCTAAGCCATCAATGGCTTTTTGCCCCCAGACAGCAATACGATCAAGGGAAGAAATGCCATGTGATTTTGCTTCAGTCACAGAATTAACAAACAGTAGTTTTGCACCTTCGCCAAAAAAAGGCCTAACGTGTGCGTGTTTCCAGTAACGAAAACCAAAACAGAAAATACGCCCAGACCACATAGTCTTTACATCTTGTGTTTGCATGAATACCCCATTATTGTGCCAGTAATGCGCATAATAGCGTTGCCGAATAATAAATTGTGCCGCTTGAAAAAAATCGCCTTGTTGCCCTGTTTCAGGATTCAAATACAACGCATATTCTAAATAGGCTGCGGCAATCAATTCCAATAAAGTACGCTTGCGTAAACGACGTTGACACGGTTGCCTGTCATCAGTTAATCCCCATCCTGCATAAAAGGGAACGCCAAAACAAGTAACAGCTTTCCCTGCGATTAAAGCATCAAAGCCTAATTGTGAGGTAACAACATATACCTTTTCAAAATAGGCCAATATGGAGTGAATATTCCAACTCTCAGTCAACCAATTTAATTCGGGATGTGATTGTTTTAACTGCTGATAATCAAAATAACCTTGTTTTTTCCCTGTTAATACATCAGGGTGGCTCTTGATCCAAATTTCTGTCTGAGGGTTTTCTTGAATCGCTGCTTGCAACATGCATTGGAAATGTTTTTCACTACCTAAACCATCACGAACAGAAGCATCGCCTTTGGTCTGATCGACAACTAAAATACGTTTAACCGCGTGTTTAAGCGGAAATACGATGGCAGGAGGTTCGGGTGTATGGTTATATTTACTGAGTTTGTGTGTTTGTAGCGTTTGTAAGACATTTTGTGCCTGCGTCAGGCACGATGACGAAAACTGATGGTTGTTTAGAATGTTTTCCAAACGTGAAGGCCGTGTTGCATCATAATAGATACCTATATCATCGATGAGAATTGATACAGATAATGACTGATTGATACCCAAACCTAGCGAGCGTAAAAAGCCATCTTCTACCTTTAATAAGTTTTTATTATTATCAAGTGCGACTTGTTCGGCTCGGATACCACTCTCTTTGTTACCCCAACCAATACAAGTAACCTTCTTAGGCAGAAATATACTGTGAAAATAAAGTTTTGGCCTACAACTGAGTAATGGGCGTAGCCGTTGCCAATCATGGTATAACGTCAGTGAGAAGACATAGGCAGTTTGCCGATCGATCATTTATAAAAAACCTTTATAAACTATCTTGCAATAATGTGGTATAATAGCACAGTTTATCGTAAAAAAGTCACATAATAGCGGATCGTAGTTGATAGATGAAAAACTGGAAAACTGATGTGATCGGACAGGATATTTACTTAACTCCCATCATGCCAATGAAAAGGGGGTGGTATAATATGAAAATTAATTGTCAGGTAGTATCAGCATTGCCAATGCTTCATGATATTAGACTGCACTTATTAGTCTATTGCAATAATGGTGAGGAGCGTAGCATACCATGCATTCTTACCAAGAATCATATTGAAACTTTTTTCTATATTGAAAATAGCCTAGAGAAAATTTGTTTCAATACAACATCTCCGTATTATCTTTTTGATTATTTCAAGGTGATAGTGCGTAATTGTTTTACCGTTTCGGCACTTTACCAGATGATGACGTTTGTTAGTTTGCGGGATCGTAATAACGGGAATGATCCCCAACGTATTTACAATAAGTCATTTGCTCGTTTCAAACGACACGGTTATTCTGGCTATTTGTCACGTCTTTTAAAGGAATATCATCGAGCAGATACTTATGCCTTGTCCCAAGATGATGTCTATCAAGTTTGGATTCGTCATAACGAAACAGATAACCAAAATACGCTTGTGGAGCGATTGGCACAATTAACTAGCCAGCCGACTATCTCTATTGTAATGGCTACATGGAAAAGCCAATTACACTGGTTAAAAGAAGCCATTAACTCTGTAAAAAATCAGGCTTATCAGAATTGGGAATTATGCATTGCGGATGATGCATCGGACGATGCTATATTGGTGAGTTTTTTAGAGACATTGCCTAGCCAAGATGCGCGTATTAAAGTGATTTTTCGTCAGGAACGCGGACATATCTCACAGGCACAAAACAGTGCTTTGGCGTTAGCAACGGGTGATTATGTTGCGTTTCTTGATCATGATGATGTTTTAGCTCGCGATGCTTTGCTAAGTATTGTTGAGATGATAGTGGCAAAACCAGAGACTAAATTATTGTATTCGGATGAGGATAAGATTAATGTACTTGGGCGGCGAGTAAGTCCACATTTTAAAAGCGCATGGAATCCTGAGTTATTATTGGCACAGAATTACATTAACCATTTATTGGTTATTGAACGACCAATATTATTGGGTGTCGGTGGCTTCCGTTTAGGAATGGAAGGCAGTCAAGATCATGACTTATTACTCAGAGTGACAGCGAATTTGTCATCTAATGAAATTCAGCATATTGCTAAAGTTTTGTATCATTGGCGTATTGTTGATGGTTCTACGGCATTAAATGCTGATACAAAAAGTTATACGGCTAAAGCTGCTGTCAAAGCATTAGAGGATTATTTTTCGGTACTCGGGCGGAGCGCGAATATACATTATGGCAAGTTGCCAAATACCTATCGTATTGAATATGCAGTCCCAGATAATGCGCCCCTCGTCTCTTTGCTGATTCCTACACGCGACAAAGTGGAATTGCTAGAGGCTTGCATTCGTTCTATTCTGGAAAAAACCACCTACCATAATTATGAAATTATTATTATCGATAATGATTCGGTTGAGGTTTCAACATTAAAGTTTTTCAAGAAAATTGTGGCAGATGATGAACGCGTTAGCGTGATTCACTACCATCAGCCATTTAACTATTCAGCAATCAATAATTATGCTGTAAAGATCGCTAAAGGTGTAGTTATTGGGCTAATTAATAATGATGTTGAGGTTATTACACCCAACTGGCTAACAGAAATGGTAAGTCATGTTTGCCGACCGGAAATTGGGTGTGTGGGAGCAAAACTGTATTTTAGTGATGGTTCAATACAACATGCAGGTGTTATTTTAGGACTTGGTGGCGTTGCAGGGCATTCACATAAATATTTTGACCGTGATTCATTTGGTTATTTTGGTCGGCTAACAATAGCTCAGAATCTATCCGCAGTGACAGGGGCATGTTTACTTGTGCGCAAGGCAGTTTATGAACAAGTCGGTGGGTTAGATGAAGAAAATCTGAAAGTTGCATTCAATGATGTAGACTTTTGTTTAAAAGTACGAGAGGAGGGTTATTTAAATGTGTGGACTCCTTATGCGGAGTTATACCACCATGAATCAAAGTCACGAGGTGCGGAAGACACACCTGAAAAGCAGGAACGTTTTCAAAAAGAAGTATTATGGATGAAGGAAAAGTGGGCAAAAGCCTTGGAAGCTGATCCATATTACAATGTTCATTTAACGCTAAAGCATGAAGATTTTTCATTATCTATTGATAGATAATAGATATTAATATAATCGCCGTTTGGCATTATTAAGTAATGCATAACGTTGTTGTTGATTAGTCGCTAAATGAATAATGGCCTGACTCCATGCTTTGGGGTCATGATCCAATAAAATACCGTCATGATTGTGATGAATGAAATCTTTGTAAGGATGAGCATTCGCGTATATCCCCACAGCATTCATTCGAGTGAAATCGAAAAATTTGGTTGGGCTACGCGTCGCATTAAAAGTGGTGGGTACTAAGGGGGCTAAGCCAATATGGTGAGGTAATGATGGAAGGGTTTGTTGGTAGGTTGTCCAATTGATGGGTTGTATGATGACAACTCTTGGTATCTTAGCAAATAAGCGTTTAACGTGTTTGTCGCCTATGATCATAAAAGAGAGCTGATCCGAATGATTCTGAGTGAGTTGAACAACATCCCGTAACCATTCTATGTCTTCCCGATGTGTGCTAGGGCTTCCATGATAAAAGTAAAATATTTGTTCTTTGGCCTTTTCTAATTGATAAGAAGGGGAAATAATTCGTGTTGGTAAATGCTGATAATGGTTTTGTAATGTATTCGTGGAAATCCATAATTCACTACACAATTGTTCTAACGCTTTAAGGTATTTACCAAAAGATTGCCACAGTTTAGTACGGTATTGATACGGTAAACTAGAATCGTATAAATTACGGGGTAAATCATCATCCATGAAGAAAACGATTCTTCCACCGTGCTGTTTGTGGTGATCTAGCCAATGTATAATCTGGTTGTTGACATAACGGATGATAATAATCAGCGTGTCAGAGGATGTTTGAGGCAATGTTTTGTGCGTATTTATATCAAAGCTTTCGTAAATGGATATGTTCCCTAATGAACAGTTTTTAAAGTAGTAATGATGGGTTGGATTAGAGCCAGAATGAATAATAATAGCTCTGCGATAGCTATCTAAATTCAAATGCTCTGGCTTTTTGAGCTGGAAAGCTGGTTTACTATTAGGAAAAAACTGTCGGATTAAATAATGAAGCCGTTTCAAAATAGCTATCCACGCTAACTAATAAAATTAAGTACTGGGTAAAAAAGTTGTTTGTGATTAATTATCTTGACTTCTGTAAACTTCTTGGTTTGTTGTGGGAATCCTTACATAAACATCATCACTAGACCCTAAATTGGGTGGGAGAGCAAATTTGAAACCAACATAACCATTGCGTGATACATTTGCAGATCTTAAGTTGGGGCGTTCATCCGTTGCAAAGCTTGTTCTAACGACTTTACCATTTACTAAAAGCTGGACTTGAACTGCATTGTCATTGCGTGCGTAAAATGCAAAGCCTTCAACATGAGTAGCAGTATGAGCGGTAACAGTTGCATGAGCATATTCGTAATTATTTCTTAAGGCAATTAATCGTTTGTCGAGTGTTTTATTGGCTTTGTTATAGAGGTAATAAGACAAGGCTGCGCTCTGTTTAAATGCATTAACTAAATGCTCTGGCAGACGATAGGTTTCAGGTTTTTTATTAGGGTTGGTATTAAGTGTGCTGTATTCTAGATTTGTTTGGTAAAAATGATTAAACAACATTAAGCTTTCTTCGTAACGTTCTGTGATACCAATAAAGCCATAAGCCTCGATTGGAATACCCTGTAAATTACGAGCCTGTAACTCAGGTCCTGCATGACTGTGTAGCATTGTTTCTAATGTTTCTTTGTAGTCATGATGTCTAATCTTATGCTCATAATGTGAGATAAACTGCTTAAGTGGGTCGCGTATGAAAGAAACCACATTTGAGGCTGGTACAAAAGCATTGTAGCGTCTAAAACCAACGTGACCAGCCAAGAATTTAGCATCATTCTGATGCAATACTTGTTGCAATTGGAAAAAATCGCGATGTTCATAAGCGTATTGTTTTACACTATCCGACGTATCAGGACTTGCAGAACCATAATCAAAGTGACACGCATTCTTACCAAAGTAATTGATTGCTGCAAATCTAAAGCTAGTGCCAGCCGTTTTGGGAAGATGTATAAAAAAAAGAGTGTTATTTAGTGGCATAGTGTGATCTTGAGTTACATTAATAAAAAATGAATTTTTTATAATTATTCTGGCACTTATGTGCCAGAGATAGTGTGAATTTACTTTCTAAATAATGTTGGATTAATTTTCTAAAGCTTCGATACGACTTTGAAGATCATTAATTTGTTTTTGTTGTGACAATATCAACATCAATAAAGCAGAGTGTATCTGCCAGTGATCAACAGTTTTTACCTTGATCGACTCTGGATTGTCATCCAACAACTCTTGACCATTAGCTTCTAATAGTTGATTAACCTTTTCACGATCTTCTCGTACCATATCACGAATAGTAGCTAAGTCTGTTTGTGTCGGCAGGAAGTTCGCGAGATTAACATTGCGTGGTTCTTTCTGTAAAAATCCAGCGCGTTTAATGATATTTTCTAATGGGTATGGCAATACCTGTCCGGTATGCGTGTCATTGTGCATGGCCCATATTGCTAATGCGGCCATGCTCGGTGATTCGTTATCTTTTTGTTCCTGAATTGCACTATCATTGATACCTGCTCGTTCAAAGAAGGTGCGGACAATATTAGATGACTTATCAAAATTAACGAGATTACAGTCGGTGAAGTTATTGACCCATGATTGCGTGTGAGCCGCGAAACTCAGTCTACCTTGTGTGATCCATTCTTTAAATGGCTGAAGTGGGCCTGGATAGGTTTTGTGTTTAATACCCCATTGTACATAAGCCGATTTAGCCCATAGATCATGACGACGAATATAAATAATAATTTTAATATTAACATTTTCTTCAGCCTTCACTTGCTTTAGTATCTCAGCAATACGGTGATACTCAACAAACAAAGATTCATTAGACCAAACGACTTTATTAATTCCTTTCGTTCTACTATCACGAATGGTATTGAGTAAAACTTCTTTAAGTTCCTTTGCAAATGAGCCTTGCTCTTTACTATATAGCTCAGGCCAGCCTCCTGCTTTTTGCCATGTAAACTTTTTGAATCCTGAAAATTCAAAGTTTAACCCCGCATACAGAACCTTTTGTTCTAAAAGTTCTGGCATTGCTATTGCTAATGTTTTTTGGATAGAAGATGAACCCGTTTTGCCCATTCCGACATGGACAACTAGTGAAAAGTTATCAGTATCTTGCATAATGGCTCTTTGTTATCTCAGATGCAAATGTTATTTAACCAATTCAAGGTGTTTGATGGCACACTCTTGATAAGTTAGCGGCTTTTTAATGCCAGCGTGTAATTTATCCCAGAGTTCTTTATCACCACTGACCTGCGATAATAAGCTACCAAGGTCAGTTGGATTTCTGACATCGAAATGCAACCCATCAACACCATGAGTAACTTTTTCTGCCATGCCACCAATATTGGAACAAATAACAGGGCGACCACAGGTAAAGGCTTCTTGAATAACCATTGGGGAGTTTTCCCACCAAATTGACGGAACGATTACCCAATCGATCTTAGCCATACGTCCACGCAACTGTTCAGGACGATAAGCTCCAACCCAAAGTAAAATACCTTTTTCAGCTAATGGTTGTGCTAGTGCATTAATCTGTTGACGGAATGCTTCAGATTGATGTTCTAGGTTAGTGCCATGTATTTCTAGTACGATTTGTTTACGTTTTTCTTTAGGTAATAAGGTGATGGCTTGCAAGACAAGATCAATACCTTTAAATGGATTTATTTGCCCAAAGAAAGCAAAGCGATTACGTTTTTCGCCTTCTGTGATAATACGCGGCGGTAGTACTTGGGTATCTTGTTGCCCGTTTTCAATGACAGTAATGCGCTCTGGAGCAATGCCCCAGTTAATATAACGTTGACGTAAAAATTCAGAAGGAGCAACAAATACATCAACTTGATCGAAGTGACGTTTAATAAATTGGTCGCGCAACCAAAATTGTTCGCGGCTAAATTCAGGGAAACAACGATGGCAGTCGTCAAATGATGAGGATAAGCACAGTTCATTACTTCCACGCTTTACCATCTGCCCTTGATTTTGGCAGATTGCAATGTATTCGTGTAATGTGAGCATCAGTTTAATAGCAGGGTTTTCCTGTTTAATGACGCGAAACATTTCCACGCCCATGTGAAAGTAGTGATGCAAATGTACAATCGTGGGCTTTAATGTACGGATTAATGCTCGGAAATCATGCCAAATAGCGTAAGGGTTCGCTGCTTTTAAACGAAATGAGTCACCTAAACCTGTTTCCCAGAGGTATTCATTGTCACGGCGGCGGTTTAATAGACCAGGTGCTCCTTGTCCACGATCAATGCGCCCAATAAACCAAGCGGCTTCTACTGATTCATGTTGACGATAGGCTTTGTAAAGGTTATAAGCTGCAATTTCTCCACCACCCAGACTAAAATCAGGATGTCCATGAGAAATAACGAGGATGCGTTCTTTTTGCATGATTAAACTCCTTGTTCCTTGTATTTTGCCATGAGTTCACCAATTGCTGTTCCCCAGCGTTGATGATGCCGCCATGCATTAAAACGCACTACAAGGTTACGGAAAGAACCATCACCTAATAAACGAAAGGATTGTCTTTCTAAATGCGTTAGTGTCGCTTCTGGTAAATAGCCGACTTTCAGACCCGCAGCTTGCACTTTCATGCATAAATCAGAGTCTTCAAAGTCACCAATTAGATACCCTTGATCAAATCCGCCAACAGTGTCGAAATCATGGCGGCGCATAATCATACAAGCCCCCGTGACTGCTGGTAATTCAGTTAATCCCCGAGCAGGGTCAAAAGTAGGATCAAGGCCTAATCGTGGATGTTTATTTAACCATACTCCCCAACTGGATGAGAAGAAAAACTCCATGCCAGCGTGTTGAATACCGCCATCAGGAAATAATAAACGTGCACCAATTAAACCAAATTCTGCATTATTATCTAATGCTTCACCCAATGCATTAATCCAGCCAGTTTGTTGTGGAAATGCGTCACTATTTAGGAAAACCAGATGGCTACCTTTTGCAACCTGTGCTCCTAAATTGCTTGCACCAGAAAAACCACGATTACGATGCCCCCAAACTATTTTGAAGGGAACATGATAATAATTCAGGAGATTTTCCGTCTCATTAATCATTGGAGTGATAATGGCTGGATCATCAATCACATAAATTAATTCAGCATCTTCTTGGAATATGGGGTCTTTACTAAATTCTAGTAATTGATGTTCTACGAAATCCCAGCGACCATATAATGGAACAATTACGCTATATTTAGGCGATGTTGGTTGAAGTCCATATTCGTGACATTCAATAGGACGCTGATTAGAGGGTTCTTGATTGCGTTTTGCAATCAACTTTTCAATAAATGTGCCTTCGCCCATGTTCAAGCGTTTATTAAAAGATTCAGGCGGTGTCGGAACTGCAAAAGCCCAACGTGCATAACTCACCGCATCATTTGCTACCTCATCCCAACCACGCTCAACAACTAAATGTTTGCCCGACGTATCTTCTACAAGAATACGGATAGGATCGCCCTTTTTCTGCGGATAAGGCCAATCAATTACAAAGCCTGCATCAATTGTACCAGCACCAAATTCATCACCAAAAATTTGTACAATATCGGTACGTTGGTAACGAATACCCTCATTAAGGTTTCGCTCATTGCCGTAGCCATCCGCAATCCAAACCTCCGCACCAGGGCGGCACACGACCCAGCCTGCTAATAACCCGTAATGACCAAAAACAGCACCTGCATGATCAAAATGTGCTCCAGCTTTAAAAGGCTCAACATGCTGAGAGGATTTGCCCCCTGTTTTTTGGGGTTCAAATATAACACCTTTAAAATTCATGTGTAGATCAAACGTTATTTCTTTAGATTTACCATTAACTTCTGGAGTCCAGCGCATGGCAATGTTTTTACTACCCACACCTATATTAGCCATTAGCGTAAAACCAAAACCCTCATTGGATTCAGGAATAGACAGTGCTGTAGCTACATCGGGGCGAGACACTCGATTGAACGCATGGGGGATAATAACACCATCAGCTAGTATT
This sequence comes from uncultured Thiothrix sp., assembly GCA_964514635.1. GTDB lineage: Bacteria > Pseudomonadota > Gammaproteobacteria > Thiotrichales > Thiotrichaceae > Thiothrix. Next base: position 350 of record CAZEQX010000090.1, on the reverse strand, counting down.
TCTAAAGATGGTTCACCTATGCACCAGCCAACAATTTGTAATGCACCACCTGAAGAGTTGGCTTCATCCACCTTCAATGCTGCAATGGGTTTTTTGTTATCATTATAAAAAATTTGCGGGCGAGATTGCGGTGTTGATTCAACTTTCGTGGAATCAGCCGCAGCTTTGGGTTTGTTTAATTTGAACATGAATGTGCCTTATTCAGGATGGTGGGGTAATGTCTCTATCGCCAAAAGTGGATAGTTTAAAAAGTGAGATCTCGTTTTATGGGATTGTGTTATGGGTTAATCAGGCTCATCACGCAGCTAAAGAGTATTAAGCTCCTCCGCGAATAGTGGACAGTAGGAAAA
>CAZEQX010000089.1:3910-10434 GCA_964514635.1 uncultured Thiothrix sp. | reverse complement strand
ACGAAATTTTTGTGGATGAAGAAATCCGCGTGCAAGCCCTGCGTTCCACCCAACGGATGCTGGATTTCGCCAAAATGCCCAAAGGCTAAGTAACTCCTATGCAACACCTTGTTGTGGATATATCAGCCCACGGTTTTGGACACATTGCGCAAACATCAGCAGTACTTAACGCCTTGGATACGGCTAATATTTGCTTGACGATTCGTTCGGCGGCGGCAGAAAGTGTGTTACGGCGGCGTATTTTTAAACCATTCACGCTGATTCCGTGGAAACAGGACGAAGGCGTGGTGATGTTTGATGCGATGCGGGCAAATATTCCCGCCACGTTTGCGTGGTATCAGCAGTTTCACGCCGACTATGCGCAACATCGCCAAGCCGCGACCGCAGCCTTAGCCGCATTAGAACCAGATTTGTTATTTGCGAATGTGCCGTATTTGAGTTTGGATGCCGCAGCGGATTTGGGCGTGCCGAGTGTGGCGATGTGTTCGCTGAATTGGGCGGATGTGTTTTGGGCGTATTGCCACGATTTGCCTGATGCGGCGCAGATTCACGCTGATATTTTAAAGGCTTACAGCCGTGCCAGCGTGTTTCTCACCCCCGCGCCGTCAATGAACATGCACCCCGCCATTCCCACGCAACGCATTGCACCAATGGCGCAAATTGGGCAGCGTGTGCCAGACGTGTTACGCGCCAAAGCACAACGACCTGAGCATACCCGCTTCGTATTGGTGGCGTTGGGTGGTTTGGATATTCAATACCCTATGGCAAATTGGCCTGTGATTCCTGACGTGTGCTGGATTTTTCCTGACAGCGCGTTGCACGGCATAACACGAACGGATTGTCTGCCATTGTCTTTGTTTACAGCGTTATCGCATGTGGATGTGATGGCATCCAGCGACGCAGTGCTTACCAAAACAGGTTACGGGGCGCAAACCGAAGCCGTGATTAACCAAGTCCCTGCCTTGTGTTTGGCGCGTCCAGGCTGGCCGGAAGAACCTAACCTGCCCGCGTGGCACGCACAACACGGCGAAGTCATTTTCAGCGATTGGGCAGCGTTAGAACGCGGGGACATTGCCCCCGCCATTCACGCCTTGCTGGATATGCCGTGGCAAAAGCCGCCCGTGTCACCCACAGGCGCAAGCGAAGCCGCAACGATTTTGCAGGAGTATCTACACTGCCAATAACAGCCACAGTCCGCTAGACTTCGAGAAGTTCATTAAACCTTGCTTCTTAAAGCGTCCGTTTGCGCGGTGTATCATCACATGCCAACCCATGAATAACGACTTGGGTAAGTTGTGATTAGTTAGTCTATGCGTGTCCGCCAGAATTGTTTGCGACAATTTCGGCAAAAACACAAGTTTTGTCGGGGGTGCAATAACCTCTGTAGCCAGTTTCGACGAACTTTTACCCACACATGGCTATTGCAATGGGGACAGGTTTGCGTTCCTTGTTGGGTATACGCCGAATCGGAAGAAATGGATTTCATCGTTTTTCCCTCACACACACATTTCGCTACAGGCTAGTCTAGTACGATAGACCTGTCTGCAATAGGATTTTTTACAGGTCACTGGGAGTTTGCAACAAACTCCCTTGGTTGGTGTGGGTTCAGGTTATTGGCTAATCGGCTTTTTCGACGGTGAAAATCACGCCTTCGACACCTGTAACACGCACGAGTGTTCCGGCGGGGGTGTCTGCTCCTGTCACGCGCCATGCGGTGTCGCCGACGCGAATCGTGCCGCGCCCGTTGATAATGGCTTCGGTGAGCACAAACGTTTTGCCGATGTGTGTGTGTAGGCGGTTGTTTAGGTCGGGGGTATCGGGGTGGATATTTTCTTCACGAAACCGTGATTTGCGCCACCCGAAGACGCTGACCAGCGATACTAGGGCGAAGATGAGGATTTGTCCGCCCAAGGGTAAACTGGGCACGAGCCATAGGCTAATGCCCGTGACGAGTGCGCCAAAGCCGAACCACATGAGCAGCATGGCTGGGGCAATAATTTCCAGTGCCATCAGTAACATGCCGAGAACTAGCCAGTGCCAAAATTCCATCGTGTCCATCATTGCCTCACTTGTCTTTCTGCATGGCTTTCCACAACTCGTTAATGCTGCCGATAGACCCCATTAAACCACTGGTATCCATTGGCATGAACACGGTTTTTTGTTGGTTGGATTCGGCGAATTTGCCCAAGGCTTCGACGTATTTTTGCGCAACGAAGTAATTCAAGGCTTGTACGTCACCTTCGGCGACAGCCTTGGAAACCATTTGGGTAGCTTTGGCTTCGGCAAGGGCTTCACGTTCACGGGCTTCAGCGCGTAAGAATGCGGCAGTTTTCGCGCCTTCGGCTTCTAAAATTTGCGCTTCTTTTTTGCCTTGTGCTTCGGTGATTTGCGCCCGTTTTTGGCGTTCGGCGGTCATTTGCAAGTTCATGGCGCGGACTAATTCGGCAGGTGGTTCAATATCTTTGATTTCGACGCGCAACACTTTTACGCCCCACGCGCTGGTAGCTTCGTCGACAATGCCCAATACGCGCACGCCGATTTCGTCACGTTTGCTGAGTAAGTGGTCGAGTTCCAACGAGCCGCACACCGAACGCAGGTTGGTCATTACCAGATTGAGAATCGCATTTTGTAAATTGGCGACTTCATACGAAGCCTTGGCGGGATCAAACACTTGGTAGAACACCACGCCGTCGATATTCACATTGGCATTATCGGCGGTAATCACTTGTTGCGGTAGAATATCGAGCACTTGTTCCATCATATTCACTTTGCGCCCGACGCGGTAAATAATCGGAATCAACAATCCTAAACCAGGGGGAAGGGTATAAACGTAACGCCCAAAGCGTTCGACGGTGTAATGATAACCTTGAGGCACCATTTTCACGCCCATAAAAATAAGCGCGATGACAAACGCTAATGCGGCGAAAGCAAACTCGGTCATAACACACTCTCCTTTTTTTGATTAAAGAAGAGTGTAATCCTCTATTTGTTACGATGGTATATTTACCACGATAAAACGTTTATTCCAGTTGTAAGCGTACAGCACGAATATTAGCCAAAGCTTCCGGCGGTAATTGGCGAAAACCTTCGGCCTCTTGTCGGAGTTTTTCAACACCAACGACAGACGGTTGGCGGCTCATGGCTAAAGCGTATTGCTCATTGGGGTCAATCAGTTTGCGGTTGTCGGTATTACTCATGGCGTTTGCATTATTCATGGCATTGTCATTATCAGCCCATCCGGTTACAGTCATTAGACCACCGACAGTTGCAGTGATAGCAAGCGCGGTAAAGATTGCCTTTTTCATGATAGGTTTACCCCTGTTAATTACGGTTTGAGCGATTTAAACGTACTGGTGAAGTAAATACTTTGTATCGCCTGATTGTAAGCAGTCAGTCCGGTATTATTACTGTTATGCAATGCCCAGTTTAATTCTTTATTGATATTAAACCATGCAATAGCGCGAATCGCGGGGTAGTCTGTTTGCAGGCGGCTGAACATATTCGCCACCCATGCTTCTTTGCTTTGGTTAGCATCGTTATTATTGCCGTTTTGCCCGTAAGTGGGGTTTGGTAAATCCGCAGGTTCAGCACTGGCGACTTCACCTAAGATAATGGGTTTAAACGGATAATTGTTCACTAACGTGACGTAAGGCGCACTAAAGGTTTCATCGAAGCTTTTCCAACTGGAAAAACTGTAGTTACTTCCCCAGTTATAGCCGTCAATCCCTGTCCAGTCCACATACGCATCCCCTGGGTAATAGCGGGTAATGTCGTTATAGCTGTCAACACTGGTATTATTGGCGCACCACACCCATTCGATTTGGCTATTAATGCCCGCTGCTTGGAATTTATTGTAGATATATTGCCATGCGGCTTTGAAAGTATCGGGAGAGTTTCCCCACGGATACCAGTTGCCATTAAATTCATGCCCAAAGCGCAGGAGAATTTTGGGTTTTTTATCGGCAGCGTAACTGGACTGAAACCATTTAAAGCCGTTAATCCATTTTTGGATATAAGCATCCCATTGTCCGGCACTGATTTGGCTGAGAATATTAACACCGGACTGATTTTTGGTGGTTGGCATCCATGAAATCATCGGGGTTGCATTGCGTGAAACAATATTATCGCTTTGGTATTTCAAATACCCCCAGTCATAATCAAAATTGGTAAATAAATTGACAATCGCCATTGGTTTGGTGGTTGCCGTATTAAAACGGTCAATTTCAGCTAATGACCAGCCATCGCTTTTAATGTATGCCCCTAACATGGCATCCGCGTGAGTAATGGAGGGAATGCTCAAAGCCACCGCGATTAGGCAGCTTGGCAACATGATATTTTTCATGGTTGACCTCTTTTAGCATCGGTGATGGTATGACAAGTTGGGCTTTTTATTAGAAACGCATTACGGTTGACCGATACTGAGTTATAAGCTACAAGATTTTTTTGATAATAGATATAGTTATCCAGATAAGCGGATTATTCACACTTTATACAGAACCTAGGGTAAAATGCAGGTTTCGTGTAGACTTACTTTTTTAGCTTGCGAATCAACGTTTACGACGGCACTTGAACTAAACTGCGTGTTTGAGTGCTTAGCCCGTGGTGCAGATATTGCATGTCACTCTTCCATTCAAGGAGTTCCAGACACCCATGTACAAGCTCATGCTCGTCGATAGTGACCCCGACCGTTCCCGCAGTCTCGAAGATGCACTGTTGGAAGCGGGTTACACCCACATTATTCGAGTCGGTCAGGATGACAATTTAATGAGTGCGGTGCGCAAACATCAGCCGGACATTATTATTATTGACATGCAAAGCCCCGACCGCGACACGCTCGAATCATTACGCAGCGTCAACCGTGAAATGCCCAAACCGATTATCTTTTTTGCCGAACAAAGTGACCTCGACACCACTCGCGCTGCGATTAATGCGGGTGTAAGTGCATATATTGTCGACGATTTACCGGGTAAACGTTTGAAGTCGGTGTTAGAAGTGGCAATCGCGCGTTTCCAAGAACACCAAAAGCTTAAAGAAGAACTGGAAGATTACAAAGCCCGCCTGCAAGACCGCAAAGACGTGGACAAAGCCAAAGGTATTCTCATGCAGCACCGCAATCTGAATGAGGAAGAGGCCTACCAACTGTTGCGCAAGATGGCGATGGATCGCAATATGAAAATTGGTGAAGCGGCTCGCAATTTTATTGCAGCAATGGCTTTACTGGGAGGAAAAACCTAATGAAGCGGGATTTGCGTATCGGCTTTTTGCCACTGACCGACTGCGCTGTGTTGGTTGCGGCGCAAGAGCGCGGTTTTTTTGAAAAATACGGCCTACATGTCAAACTGCAACGCGAAGTGTCATGGGCGAATATTCGGGATCGTCTCGCATTTGGCGAATTGGATGCCGCGCACATGCTTTCCCCGATGCCATTGGCTGCCACGCTGGGGATTGATGGTTTAGGGATTCCCATGCAAGCGGCGTTTAGCCTAGGTTTGAACGGTACGGGGATCACGCTGGCGAAGGAGTTAATGGAAACCATCCGCGCCGATTTTCCCGAACATTTAAGCCGTAGCCCAATGCGTGCCAGCGGTTTGAAAGCGTTATTAGCCGCGCAATCAGGGCGTAAGTTGGTATTCGGCACGGTGTACGCCTTTTCCCAACACCATTATTTACTGCGTTCATGGCTGGAAGACGGTGGCTTGGAAATCGGGCGTGATGTCGAAATTCAAGTCATTCCCCCGCAACAAATGGTGCATTCACTCGCAGAAGGTCAGATTGATGGCTATTGCGCGGGCGAACCGTGGAATCAGCTTGCGGTTAAGCGCGGCATTGGCTGTGTTGCTGTTACCAGCTACGACCTGTGGAACAATGGCCCAGAAAAAGTGCTGGGCGTGACCCAATCGTGGGCGCAGGAAAACCCCGAAACCCACATTTCCCTGTTGTGCGCCTTACTCGAAGCTGCGAATTGGTTGGAAAACCGCCATAACCGCATTCGCTTAGCCGAATTACTCGCTCGCCCCGAATACCTCGACGTACCGCTGGATTTGCTGCGTGCACCATTATTGGGACGTTATCGCTACGCGCCGGACGAACCGGAACGTTCCTTGCCCGACTTCAATGTATTTGCGCATTATGCTGCCAATTTCCCGTGGCATTCGCATGGGCGTTATTTCCTTGCGCAAATGCGAGCCGCAGGACAATTGGTACAACCCATTGAAAATGAAGCAGAAGTATTGAGTTCGGTGTATCGCACCGATATTTACCGTTTAGCAGCGGACATTCTCAGTTTACCGTTCCCCAATGCGGATTATTTACCCGTCACCGGATGCTACGCCCCGTGGATCTTGCGCGAAGCCAGCCAACCCATTGCAATGGGCAGCAATCACATCGCCTTGGGCAATCTTGCCGCCTTCGCCGCCCCGCCTGTTACCATCAACTAAATGCCATCCCAACCGCTACACCAGTGGTTGGGGGAGAATGTGCAGTCAAGACTTGTGTTACGCTACGGTTTTTTGGAAGGTTTTTAT
>CAZEQX010000089.1:0-3810 GCA_964514635.1 uncultured Thiothrix sp. | reverse complement strand
TTATCCCGCCCAATATGCAGAAAAATAGCATCATCATTGCGCGTTGGGATGCCGCAAGTTTAAGGAAAAAGGTCAATGATAAGTTTAATCAAAAAGGCTGGTTTGTTTGTAAAAAAGGGGCTGATGGCTATTATAACCAGATAGCTTTTGGTGCTCCCCTATCTTTTGAAACATGGTTGGATATGGTTAAAGCTGGGGAAATCTTTTTCGACAGTGGTATGTATGAAACCAATCCGCGACCCTATTCGCAGTGGCGGGCGAACAATAGTACATTAGAAAAACTATTTGTTCGCCGATACCCTTAAGCGGCTGTTGATAGCTTTAAGGATTCTGCCTGTTGCATGGTTTTTACTAAAGACTGTGCAACAGCTCTGACGACAGGGACGCAAACCGAATTACCGAATTGTTCATAAATGCGTGCTCTTGAAACCGCGTCAACCACAAAGTTTTCGGGGAAACCTTGTAAACGCGCACATTCTCTGGGGGTCAGTAAACGTGGATTCCGTCCTAATCTGGACTGATCAATTAAAATTTCAGAACCATCTTTGTAATAGCGGGCACTTAATGTATTGGTATACGCACTATTTTCATTAAATAAGCAATAACCAAACCCATTACCTTTGTTCTGGTGTTCTGCTTTACGACGTAAGTGCCCACTCCACAATTTATCCGAAATGGTAAATTTATCCTCACTTGCGGGTAGCGAGCTTAAATCTTCTAAGATGCTGCCAACGCGGGTTGGTGCATTCGATGGCATAGGCCATTGAAAAAGCTTGGTAAAGTCACACTGACTGCCAAAATAATCTTTATCAAAGCCAACGATGTAAATGCGTTCGCGGTTTTGTGGAATGCCAAAATCTGCTGCTCTTAAAACACGGTAATCTACCCAATAATTGAGTGTATTGCCTAATGCTTTACGAGCTTCTTCACTCATAGGAACATCGGCGGGGATGCTTTCTTTAAATTCACCACGCAAAATCCCCAAGATAGTTTTTAAGGTTTTTCCTTTGTTATCGCCTTGCAGTTGTTTAACGTTTTCTAATAAAAAAGCTTTGGGGCGTTTTTGTGCCAGAATCCGTTGAATTTCAAAAAACATTGTGCCACGAGTATCATTGAAACCTTGTTTTAGACCTGCCTGTGAAAAGGCTTGACAAGGAAAGCCTGCTAACAAGACATCATGATTAGGAATAGTAGCTGCTGGAATTTGTGTAATGTCGCCGTGTGGTAATTCGCCAAAGTTGGCTGCATAAGTTATTTGTGAAAAGCGATTCCACTCAGACGTAAAAACGCATTTACCCTGTAACTCCTGAAACGGTAGACGAATACCTCCAATGCCTGCAAATAAATCAATAAACGTAAATGGATTGTTGGTTATAGGTACTAATTTAAAAGGTGTATCGTCTTTTAATGCTTCGATTTTGGCAAATTTCGCCCTGCTTGGTACATGTTCACCACTTTCCCAGCCTCGGACAGTACGCTCGCCGTTTTCCTTCATATCCAGCAAAATGGCAAATTCTTGTTGGGAGAGACCTAGTTTTAAGCGTTTATTGCGAATGTAAGCGGCTTTATCGGCTGGTGTGACCAACAACGGTATGGCAGACATAGACGTTTAATTTATCCTGTTTTAGACCGGGGTTGGATGATAACCGCTTAGGTGACATTCGACAAGCTAAATCTCGTGACTGCGGAATATTGGTTTACCCCAGGCGGTTTTGCATAGGAAACGTCATGATTTAAGAGCGTAAAAAATACACCAACACCAGAATAATCAGGAATTGTAGTACGACCAAGCCTTTCCAGAATGCTAGTGGGTTGCGTTCCAACAGGGGGCGTTGTTGTTTGTCGGTAAGCAAGCTGGTATTGGGGCGCGTTAGGTCGGCGACAAATTCGGATAAGATTTCGTAACGTTTTTCGGGGTTGGGGTGTGTGGCTTTTTCCAGTGCGGCATCGACCCATTCGGGGACTTTGGGGTTGTGAATGCAGGCGGAAGTGTAGACGAATTTCTTTTTCTGGGCTTTTTCGGGTTCGATTTCGCCGAAAGGTAAGTGTCCGGTGAACATTTCGTAGGCAATCACGCCCAGCGAGAAAATGTCCGAACGATTGGTGCCGCGTTCGCCTTTGAAGTATTCCGGCGCGGAATAACTCGCCGTGCCGACAATGTGGTTGTGTTGCAAAACGCTTTGGATTTCCATTAATCCGGCAATGCGCGTCGAACCGAAATCAATGATTTTGAGCGTATTGTGTTTATCAATCAGGACGTTATCGGGCTTTAAATCTTGGTGAATCATTTCCATGCGGTGCATGGCGCGTAAACCGCGTGCGATTTGATCCACGGTTGCGCGAACTTGCGCCACGCTGGGGCTGGGATTGTCCAGCATCCATTGCCGTAGGGTTTGCCCTTCGACGTATTCCACCACGCTGTAAAGGAAGGTGCGCGGACGATTGCCGCGTTCGTGCAGTTTGATGAGGTGTGGTGAATCTAAGCGTCGCGCAACCCATTCTTCGTGCAAAAACAAGTCAATGTATGAGGGGTCATCATTGAAGTTTTGTGATGGGGTTTTAATCACGACCTTATCCGCGCCGGGGTCGAAGGTGTCTTCGGCGAGGTAAACTTGGCTGCGTGAGGTGGCATTGAGTTCGCGCAAAATCGCGTAGCCATCCATCACTTGTCCGGCTTTTAAATCCGGCGGAAACGGTAATTGGCTGAGTTTTTGGTAGAACTCTTCCCGATTGACTTTGGGTAAGCGGTCAATACGCACAATTTGGCAGGTAATATTGTCTTGGCTGCCTGCGTGTAAGGCGACATCCACCAATTTTTCGGCGCATTGTTGCGGGTCGGTGGCGTGCTCGCGCAAGACTTCGCTGATGTGCTGTTCGTTTAAAACGTCGTGTACGCCATCGGTGGAAAGCACGAACACGTCGCCAACTTGTAATTCGAGTACGCGGAAATCGATTTCTAAGTGGGTATCAATCCCCAATGCCCGCGATAAGTAACTACGATCCGCGCCGAATTGGACGCGGTGATCATTGGTGAGGCATTCCAGTGTGCCGTTTTGCCAGCGATAAATGCGGCTATCACCAATGTGGCATAAATGTGCGGTGTGCGATTTGAAAATCACCCCACTGAACGTGGTCGCCATGCCACCAGCACCACCGTATTGGCGTTGCCCTTGGCTAAACAGCCACAGGTTTAATGCGCCAATCACTTTATTAATGGCGGTTTTGACCGTCCACGAATCGGGTGTGCTGTAGTAATCGTTTAAAAACTGTTTGACCGCAATTTGGCTGGCTTCTTTGCCGCCTTCACTCGCGCTTACGCCGTCGGCAATCACCACCGCAATGCCTTTGCTGTCTAAGGTGACATCTTTAGGGGTCATCGCGCCGTAAAAGTCATCGTTGTCTGACTTAATGCCAGCGATGGAACATTGTCCGAGGGTAATGGCGAGGTTTTGATTCACGATCAATCCTTTTGCAGTGGGCATTCCTCCTCTCCCTTACGGAGAGGAATACGGGAAAGGAGGAATGGTTAAACTTACTTCAATTCAATCATTTGCACTGTGCCATCTGGCAGAACTTCGGTCATGACACCGCTAGGTTCACGCAGGAAGAAGAACACGAATGCCAGTACTAACAATGCCGCAGCACCGATGGTCATGAAGAAAATTTGTGGATTAGTGCTGGCTAATACGGTTAAGAATACCACACCGCCCACGTTACCAAACGCACCTGCCATACCTGCAATTTGCCCAGTTAAACGGCGTTGGATTAATGGAACCATTGCATAAACCGCACCAGAACCCGCTTTCGAGA
>CAZEQX010000088.1:0-10547 GCA_964514635.1 uncultured Thiothrix sp. | reverse complement strand
GATCATTTTGTGATTGGCGATCAGGTTGTTTCTTTTGCCGAGCGTGGATTGTTGTAAAGTTCTACTAGTCGTATCACAATATATTGTGAAGGAATATCTCCCATGCTGTTTAAGCAATGTGTGTTGTTTGAATGTCAGGGTTAATCGACTTTTAGTGAAAGGAATGTATTAAATAATGAAAATATTATTATCAATTTCTAATCGGCAGATTTTTTCATTAATTGCTGTAACCGCATTAGCAGCAGTGGGGTTTGCATTATCAACGCAGCATCTTTTAGGAATGCATCCGTGTATTTGGTGCGTCTTTCAGCGTTTGGTTTGTTTTGTGATTGCGGGTATGGCATTGATTGGCGCATTGTCTGCTAATCGTCATGCCCAAACAGTGAGTGGATTATTAGTAACTTTAACTTCAGCTATTGGTATTGCGGCTGCGATTGCACAACACCGCGCAGTATTGGAACAAGACAGTTGCGCTTTATCAGTAGCAGATAAAGTCATTTCTGGTTTGGGATTGGATGTTGCGATTCCATTCGTATTTGAGCCTGAGGCGACTTGTGTGGAGGCGGCTGCTACATTGTTGGGTGTGCCTTACGAGTTTTGGACATTATTATTGTTTTCCGGTTTGGCAATCGTAGCGGTTTATAGCGTATTGCGTAACTACCTTGGTAATCGCGAAACTTATGCACTTGGCAGTAAATCTTAAGCTGCTACAAAGCTGGTGGAGTTTTTGAATAACTCCACCAGATATGATCGTTTTATAATTTGACGCTTTGTGGGTGCTGAATACGATTATCAGGATCAAAGCGATGTTTCATTTCTTGTAGCCGCACATAATGTTTACCGTAATACGCGGTTTCCCAATTAGGTAAATCAATGTCAGGGTAGTTGCGGTAATGGGCTTTGATACCGCCTGTTGTTAGTTGATTTTGAATATCACGCACAATTTTAACAGCGGTATCCGTTTGGCTGGCTTTATCATAATAGGTCTGTAGTTCCCCCAAAAAGCCGAATTGACGGTGTGGGTAGGCAGCAGTGGATTCTAATACAGGGTTATTGATTGCACCGCCGAGCGTGTTAATTTGTAGTAGTGTGGTGACTTTGGCATCTGCGATTTTATTAAAAATGCTTGGTAGCATGGTTTTGATGTCATTAAAATCACGATAATAACCAGCAGAAACATTTTTAAAATACATGGGTTCAGTGCCACCTTTGACGCGTTGAATCCCTTTTAAAAATGGGTCTTTACGGGGGGACATGATGTCTGCTGCCCCTGTTTTTAACGTGCTGAGAATGCTCTTTAACGCAGGTGCGGCTTCATTAGCCGTATCGGTAATAAAAATAGTCAAGCTTTTACCATTAATAACCCATGAAGAATAAGCGGTATTTGGCAAGTCTTTCATGAGTGAAAACCAGCGTTCAGCGAGTTTGGTCGCAGCATCAGGCGTGAGGTTACGGTATTTGTAACGATAGCTGGTAAAATACGTTGGGGCAGGGTGAGTTTGAAATTCTAGCTCGGTAATAATACCGAAATTACCATTACCGCCACCTTTGCACGCCCATAGCAAATCGGGGTTGTCTTTGGAGTCATGCACATTCCCCTTACCATCGACCATGCGTACTCGCAACAAACTATCACATGTCAAACCCAACTGACGGGCAAAAAAGCCATAACCACCGCCTAGACTCAAACCCGCAACCCCAACGCCAGCGCACGATCCGGCGGGAATTAAACGCCCAAATTGATTGAGGTATTCGTAAACACCGCCGAGTTTTGCTCCTGGTTGAATGACCATGCGCTTGGTGGTTTTGTCATAACGCGGTTTATTCATGCCAGACAAATCGATGACTAAACCGCCATCATTGATGGAAAAACCTTCAAAACTGTGCCCGCCGCTTTTTACCGCAATGGGTAAGTTGTTTTTACTGGCGTAGGCAACGGCTTCTTGTACGCCTTGTTCATTTGCGCAAACGGCAATGACTTTGGGCATGGCGGTGATGCGTTTGTTAAAAATCTGCCGATGTTTGAGGTAGTCAGCATCGTTGCGTACTAAAAAGCGTACATTACTGGAAGTGGTGCGAGGGGTAGCGGTATTGTCGGCATTGGCTGTTAAAGGTGTGTAAAAACTGGGAATGCTGGCAGCCAATACCAGCGAGTCGAGTAAAAAACGACGACGGGAGGGATTTTGAGGGTGTTGGGTCATGGTGGTTTCCTTCGCAATTTAAGGCATTGTAACCGGAAGCCAAAGGCTTGGCTTCCAGTTTCAGACCACCATCGTGCTTATTTAGTTTTCAAAATATCACGAATTTCGGTTAATAACACTTCTTGAGCAGAAGGTGCTGGTGGTGCAGCAGGTGCATCATCTTGTTTACGTTTCAGTTTATTCATGGCTTTGATAGCGATGAAGATGGCCAATGCGATAATCACAAAGTCAAATACTGTCTGTAAGAATGCACCGTATTTGAGGACAACGGCAGGAATATCGCCTTCTGCGGCTTTGAGGGTAATGGCAAGATCGGTGAAATTTACACCACCAACCAATAAACCCAGCAAAGGCATCACCACATCGCCAACGAAGGAGGAGACAATTTTACCAAACGCGCCGCCAATAATGACACCGACTGCGAGGTCGACAACATTGCCCTTCATGGCAAATTCTTTAAATTCGCTCAAAAAGCTCATTTATATTCTCCATGTGTGTCGTTAAAAATCCATCAGTGCTAAGTTTTGCACGAATAGACTGTAGATTATTTGTAAAGTTTTTGCTGGAAAAATGATATAACTGAGCTTATTTCCCGATTAGCTGTTATGTTTGGGTTACAAAATTCCGCTACGTTTAATATCCAGATAATGATTAATTAAATTAACTGATAATTCGTTAGGTGCTGTATCCAAACACCGAATCCCCATTGTACGAATGCGTTCGACGGTTGCTTGGCGTTGTTGTAAATAATGTTGCACGGCGGCTTGTTTAATCGCGTCTTCAAGGCTTTCTCGCGGCTCTGCAAGAGCACGGTCAATCGCCTGTTCACGCATACTGGTGAGCAAAACTAAATGCCGTTTGCGTAGAAGATGCAAAGCAGGCAGTAAATCATCCAAGTCTTCATCACGCAAATTGGTCATGAAAATAATGAGAGCGCGTTTCTTTTGCCGTACCAATAATTCGGTAGCGGCTTGCTGGTAATCCGGCGCAGCATTTGTCGGTTGTAAATCGTACAATGTATTGAGCATGTGTTGGACATTATGTTGTCCTTTGCGTGCGGGCAACCAACGATTGACTCCCGCAAAACTACCCAAGCCCACCGCATCGCCCTGATGCAAGGCAACATAAGTCAGCAGCAAAATCGCGTTTAAGGTGTGATCAAAATGCGAAAGTGTGTCGTCTTTTGCCATCATGCGATGCCCGCAATCCAGCATGAAAAGGATTTCCTGATCACGTTCATCTTGGTATTCGCGGGAAATGACTTTGTGCAGCCGTGCTGTGGCTTTCCAGTCGATTTGGCGCAAACTGTCACCTTCACGGTATTCACGCAACTGGTGAAAATCTTGTCCTTCACCGCGTCGGCGTTTTTTCATAACCCCCATATTACTCAAATGGTTATCGGTTGCCATGAGTGCGTATTGGGCGACAGCGGCGAAGTTAGGGTACACTTTTACTTCTGAAACGACGGGTAGCTTTTCATCGCGCCACCACAGTTGTAGGGGGGAAAGTGTCCGCATTTGTACGCAAGGAAATACCCATTTACCACGCTCAATCGCTGTGATTTCGTATAACGGTTCAGCATATTCGTTAGGGCGTGTTGCTAAGGTCAAAGGGAAACCGTCGACCTGTGTCGCATTGGGATAATGATCGTAAATGAGCCATTTCTGCGGGCGTGAACTGCGATTAAGTAGGCGTAACCGCACCTGGCGTTTGACTCCTAATGGCAGGGAATGCGGCACAAAGCGTTGCACATCGGGTAAAGGTTCACGCCGCACGCGCCATCCATCCCATAACAGCAGTATGCCGCTGCTGGTCATGCTGACATACCACAGCGGCAAGAATAGAGGGTGAATGCTGGCGAGTAGGGCAATCACGGCATTCGCGCCGACCAAGTAAAACGAACGCCGCGCAGGTAGCATCATCGCACTCATGGCTATTTCCGAGGTGCGTCAGTTTTTTCGAGAATGGCATTCAGCAGGTGGTCGCTAGAATAGCCTTCCAATTCCATCTCAGGTGCTAGTGAAACGCGATGCCGCAACACAGGCAAACAGATGTGCTTAATGTCATCAGGGTGGACGTAATCGCGCCCTTCCAATAACGCATTCGCCCGCGCTGCTCTGATCAACGCAATACTACCGCGTGGCCCTGCCCCAAAGCGTAAGCCTTGCCATTGGCGCGTGGCGCGAGTAATGCGGACGGCGTAATCCAATACGGCGGTATCGACAGCGACATTAGCGGCGACTTGTTGTAATTGCAGGATTTGTTCTGGGGTTGCGATTGCTTGCAAACGGCTGAGGTTAAAACGATCCCCGATTTGTTGATCCGTTACCACGCTAACCATTGCACTTTCTTCTTCTAGTGTTGGGTAGTCGATAAAAACTTTCAGTAAGAACCGATCCAATTGCGCTTCGGGCAAGGGGTATGTGCCTTCTTGTTCCAGCGGGTTTTGCGTTGCCAATGCCATAAACGGTAATGGTACGGGATAGGATTTGCCTTCAATCGTTACCTGTTGTTCTTGCATCACTTCCAACAGTGCGGATTGGGTTTTCGCGGGGGCGCGGTTGATTTCATCCGCTAATAATAAGTTGGTAAAAACTGCCCCTTTACGCACGTTAAAGGTTTGGTTTTGCATATCAAACAAAACATGACCGCTAATATCCGCAGGCATTAAATCCGGCGTGAATTGGATGCGGGCAAATTGTCCGCTAATGGTTTGTGCTAGGGCGCGTACTAACAGGGTTTTGCCCAAACCAGGGACACCTTCGATCAATACATGCCCACCTGCCAATAATGCGACCAGTGTTTCGTGCACGACTTGTTGTTGCCCAATCAAAGCCTTACTAACTTCTTGGCGGATAGTGCCTGCTAAATGACAGGCGTGTTCGAGGGTAAGAATATTGCTCATTATTTGTTAGCTGTCGGTTTAGGTTGTTGAGTCGGGTTGGGTATCAAAGGCTCAACGCTTTGCGCAAAAGCCTGATAACGTGCATCTTTTTGTTTGGTGTAACGTTTCCACATGAACAAACCACTGGCGCGAATGTGTTCTAAAATCCGTCGCCGTGCGGGGACTGGCGTGGGTAACAATGCCCCAAAGCGCGGAATTAACGCCATTAATGTCATGGGAACGAATAATGCTAAGGTGAGCACCAATGCCCATGCTTGTTGCCAGATTAATTTCCACAATGGTGGCATATCGTCTTGATGCACTAACCATACGGTTTGCGGTTGTGCGTGTTGGCTGTGTACCATGTACCAAAAGAATTGTGCGTGATCATGTTCATTCAGCGCATTGTTTTCAATAAATTCCAAGTTGGCTAAAAAGGTTATTTTACCTTTTGCTAATGATTTTTCAGAAAGCCAATTAGCCTGTTGATACTGTTGTGTATAAAAACTATTGTCCACAATCAAACTGTCGAAAAAACTAGGGTCGACAGTTAATGTAGTATTCGGTGGCATTGTTGCCAGTCGGGCGTTTAATGGCAAGTCGTTATCTTCGGGAATAATATGCTTACCCAATGTAATGCCTAACGCTGCTTGTAAGATGTCAAATTGCGCGGGTTTTGTGGTTTCATCTTCTGTATCAAATAAACCCTCAGTACTACCAGAACGTGCCTTGGTAATCAGATGACCACCTGCTTTGACCCAATCCAGAATTTCATTGATTTTGTGCTGTGATAATGTGTAGCGTTCGGTATTTAATACCAGTACGCTATTAATCGGCGGTAATTGTGTGAGCATGTCTTTGCGTTCAGCAGGGATGCCCATATTTTTTAAGAATAATCGTGCCGCAAACAAAGTATTGTATTCAGCTTCACCACGAAAACCGACGTATTCTTGCGTTTCGGTGAGTTCAAAATTTTTAACAAACCAGAACACACCCAACACGAATATGATGATTGCAAAAAAAGATAATACCACACGTTGTCTATTCACGTTGTCACCTCATTAGAGGAAGTGGGTGTGGAGAATTGCAGCCAATCCTTGAATAAAGGCATGATGCGTTGATCCGCCGGAGAGCGATGGGCATAAGCCAATTCCTGCCAAATGTAAGTGACTGTGGTTAGCCAAGCAATACGATGCCCCGTTAAATATTGGCGTGCGAGTTGTAAAATATCACCTTCAGTATGGCTGGCATGAATGGGTAGTTGATCATGGCGCGTTAAATACATGAGTGCAGCGCGGTACAGCAAGCTTAAGGCTTCACGTTGTTGACCTTCATGCCATAAACGTTGGCATTCAGTTGCAATGTCATCAGGTAATGATTCAGGCCGAATATCCATACCAAACAGAATATCGGGTGGCATATTGTTGAGAGTTTTGCGCTGGCGTGGACGCAGTTTATTCAGAATTTGCTGACGATAAACAATACCAAGAACAATCAAGATAATCGCAGCAATCCATAATATACCTTTTAAAATATTAGCGAATAAGACTTGAAGGTTTTGTGAAATTGTTTTTGGGTCATGTATTTCTGTTGATTGCTTTTTGGGTTGCCAATGTTTGATGGTGCGCACTTGATTAAATTCATCGCGCTGCATAATCTTTTCAATTTCTGCTTTAGCTGCTGCGGGGGGCAACGGTTGACTGGCAACGGGTTCATCGTGTGTGTCTTGTTGTGGAGCAGCCAAGGCATTCATTGGCGTGGCTGATAAGAGTAAAAAAGTACATCCGATGCATAATAAACCCACGGTGGTTTTTATGAGGTGAGGCATGGTTGCACGTTGCATTAAACGTTCATTTAAACTACGGAATGCCAGCTCAATATCCCATGCTTCTAATTGCGTGCGACGATTTAAATATAGGCTAAAGCTTGCAGCTATGTACAATGGTTCAATAATAAATATCGCCACTGCATAAATGCCTAAATACAATAAACTACCCCAGTAACGTATCTCTTCATTATAAGAATCTATAACCAGAGAACCCAGTAACTTGCCTGTGTATTGACTAGGGTCAAGCATGAAAATTAAAGCGTAAGTACTGACAATAATCACATATTCTAGGTGAATAGCACCGATGGTAAGCCACAAGGCTTGGCTATGTGTTTGTAAGTGTAAGAGGCGTTGGCGATCACGCACGGCTTTACCGCGCAGTTGTTCTAATTGCCAAATTGCCAGATTAAAACCGCGTGATAATGACAGTCGCCGCCATGTTAATGCACCTAGCAAGCCTGTTTTGGTTATTAAATGCGGTAAGGATGAAAAGATACTGGCCGCAGTTAAAGGTTCGTTAAACAGTTGACGGCTATAAATGTGCAGTAATACTCGATCATATAGAGGTTTAAGCCACCAGAGAATTAATGGCGTATAGTGTTTGTAAGCGTTGGGTGTAATTAACCAAATAACTGAAGTGAAGGTTAGTAATAATAACAGCCAACTAGGAAAAATATTGCGCCAATAATGCTGTGTCATGGCAAACCCAAGGTCAATGGCTTCCCATGGTGAACGTAGTCGAATATTGGTGGTGATATGATTAAGTTGCATGACGCTCACGCCCTGCAAAAATGAAGTATGCGATCACAAGTAACCATAGTGTAATACCCACACTGTATTTGACTACCACAGGAATCCAAGTCTGGGATGACCAGAAAGCCTCGACGAAAGCCGCCATAATAAATAAAGTGGCAGCACCGTATACAATTTTGACTGCCTGCTGACTATTGTCGCGTAATGCAAGCAAACGTGATTTGCGTTTGGGCATAATTAATGCCTCTGCTAGTTTAAAGCCTGCAATACCGGATAAGACAATCGCAGTTAATTCAAAGGCACTGTGTCCAGCGACAAACCCCCAGAAGGTTTCCGTATAACCAATTTCTGTTAAATGCCCTGCAACCGCTCCAATCGTCAGCCCATTATACAGTAGAAAAAATACACTACCCAAACCGTATAATAGGCCTCCTGCAAAAACCTGAAAACCAATGCCCGTATTATTACGAATATAGAAGCCAAACATTAATACATCACTATCTGCTTCACGTTCACGCCCAAAGCGCGTAGTTCGTGCTGGGTCATACATGGTTTCCATGCTGGCAACCTGTTCACCATTTAAAACCGAGTAAACTAGTTCCGGCTCAATTTGAATAGCAATTATCATGGTAAACAAACTGCCGAAAAATAACATTGCTGCCAATAATAAAGCGCGGCTGGATTGACGCACCAATTGCGGGAAGTCGCGTAAATAAAATTCAGCTACATGATGCAAAAAATGCAAACGCGAAGTATAGAGGCGATTATGCCCACGAATGACTAATTGATTGAGTTGCTCAATCAATAAAGGGCTATACATGCGCGATTGTGCCAGTGCTAAGTGGTGGCAAATTTGTCGATAAGTTTGTGGGAAATCAATATCCGGCTCTGCTGATAAACGTTGCTGACGTTTTGAAAGTTGTTGATAATCGAGCCATTCATTAAAGCGATCCCATAGTGGTTGATAATGTTGGACGAATTGTTCCTGTTTCATGTGGATCGTCCCCCTAATAACCAGTTGGCAATGCCGTGTAAATATTGTGTCGCGTTATTGTGTTGTTTAACTAATAGCCCTGTCATTTGCGCTAATTCTTGTTGACGCGCGATAGTCAACGTGTGGCTACGTTGGGCAAATAATATGATAGCTTGTTGCTCGGCTAATGTTAAAGCCTGATCTGGTCGAATAGGTGGCGCATCTGGTAATGAATTGTGGCTGCGTGCGGTTGGTTTATAAAGTACAACCGTATTTGCCGCTAAATCCCCTAGACGCTGAAAGCGATAATTAGCCAACATGCTGGCCAAACCAAAACCATAAAAAAATGGTAAAAAATCCACAACACGCAATAAATTGCGAATAATGGATGCAGAAGGTGTGACAGGGCTTGCATCGGTTTGGGCGACGTAAATGTTGAGTGCTTTCTTGCCAGGTGTTTGCCCGTAATGGCGCAATTCAAAATACACTGGATAAAACCACTCCAGCAAAAATAATAAGATCATGGCAATACCAAAACCTAATTTTCCAAGGAAAGCCAGTGTGATCAGCAACAGAAGGCTAATGCCACTGCGCAACAGCAAATCCAACAACCAAGCCAACAAGCGTGGTATCGGGCCTACAGGCGAGAGTTGTAGCGCAATGCCTTCAGGCGTGTTGACGGTATAAATGGTGTCCAAGCGCATAGGGCTATGGTGTTATCCTTGTTAATTTGCGGTCGGCTAATTGTTTATTTTTTGCAAGAATGAGGCTATGAACAAAAGATGTCAACCAGAAAGCGACGGGCTAATTCGCCAATCGCTGATTGGTGTTCTTGTCGGGGAAATTCGTGTGATCTAACAGTCTGCCTTATTTCAGGAAGGTAATCATGTCGAAAGCATCCATTTCACCCATGGTATTACCCGCGCCATCGACTTGTGTGCCTTTGCCAACCGTAACTTGGACTTTTTTGTGCAAATAATTGGCTGGCATAGAAGCATTCTCATTCCAAGTATCACAGGTTGCAGCAGTACACAAACCGATGTGTTCTTGGCCCTTGCTGTCAGTGACGGTGAGATAGCAGTTGTCACCGCAATCATAAGCACTGATTTCGCCTGTTAGGGTCTTTCCTGTGGATGTACTTGGTTTTGTTGATGTTTTGTTGCTATTGCTACTGGTTTGTGAGCCAATTTTCTCCAAAAACGCATCAAATACATAGGCGGTTTTATCCTGCCATTCGATTTTGACCCAGCTACCATCGCGCCCACCGATAAAGTCGGACTTGCCTGTTGCGGCTAACACTTTCACTTTACCACCTGTGGGAATATTGCCAACTTGCTTGCCAGTGACTTTGGGTTCAGCACGCACTACAAGACTGGGTTTGGCAGTTGTTTGATACCATTGTCCTGCTTTTTCACTGGTAGAAGGTGCTGGTGCTTCTGCTGAGGCGACCATTTCATTTAAAACAGCAATGCGTGAAGTATAAGCGGTTTTTAGGCATTCCACGTCCGTGCAACGGTTGCGTTCGTTAATTAACCAATCGTGTTGCGCGTTTTTTAAAGTGGTTTTACTGCTGCTAGTGGCAAGTGCTTTTTTGAAGGAAGAACCGAGTAAATCGTCCAAATTGGATAACTGGCGCGTATCGCAGATGGTTTTTTCTGTCCATGATTTCGCTTTTGTGCAATCGAAACTGGCAGCATAGGCCGTAGAAGAGAGTAAAACACAGGCAGTTACTACAGCAAATGACAGGGATTTTTTCATTAGTTGTCGTCCTAGTGATTCAGTGAATGGGGTCTAAATGATCGGGACACACTCCCAGCACAAGAATGCCTGCAAACGGAGGCTTGATTCAAGCTAAACAACGCAGGTTTACGACGTATGACAGAGAAACCCCTCGCGGGGAGGGGTTTC
>CAZEQX010000087.1:0-10660 GCA_964514635.1 uncultured Thiothrix sp. | reverse complement strand
AGGGTTTGGGCTGAGTGTGGTCGTTCTTCCATGCTGCGTATTGGGTTTGCCACTCCGCCAATGCCCAGTTGTAAGCAAACCGCGCCGTACCTGCGGCTTTGGCAAAGTACGTCGCTTGTTTGTTGTTAGGGGCGAGGCGGATTTTATGGCTGATGATCATGCTTGCGATTCTTCCACGGCTTTCTTTACGCCATCCAGCAGCTTTTTGTTTTTGTGGGAACGTGAGCCGTACAAACGGGCGGAAAATACCGTGATGATTTCCAGCACGTCGGTTGCCAAGTCTTCTTCAAACATGGTGTCTTCGCCCTTGTTTACAATCACCACTTCCACTTGTTTGGCTTCGCAGATGGAAAATACCAGCTCCGCCCCAAAGCGTAACAAACGGTCTTTGTGGGTGATTACTAAACGCCCGACGTTGCCGCCAATGATTTCATTCAGCAGCCGTTTCAGCCCTTTTTTGTCGTAGTTCATGCCTGAACCAAGGTCTGAAATTAGCTCGAATGTCCAGCCCTGTTGGGTGCAGTATAGTTCCAGCACTTGCTTTTGGCGGTCAAGGTCGGCTTTTTGGTCGTGGCTGGAGACGCGGGCGTAGGCGAGGGTTTTCCTGTCCTGTTTGAGCAAATGGGTGGCAGGCTCTATTTGCGATAGGCGGTAACGCCGCTGGTTGCCTTGTGTGCGTTCTGGTATTAATTTGCCGGATTGTTCCCAACGCCGTAGCGTCGTCGGGCTAATTCCTAGCCGTTCTGCTGCTTCACCGATGTTCATTAACTTATCCATATTGGATAGCTTAGTACATGTTTGTGGAAGTTTCTAGGTTACTGCAACAATCCCCTCCAACCAACGCTCCGTATCCGCTAAGGCACGATAGCGTGTTAAATCGGCGTGAATCGGCGTGATCGAAACAAAACCCGACTCCACAGCATGGAAATCTGTTCCATCCCCTGCATCGGCGGCATCGCCCACCACACCGATCCAATAAATATCACGTCCACGCGGGTCTTGAGCGCGAATCACAGGTTCAAAACGATGACGGTTCCCCAAACGAGTGACTTTGAATCCGCGAATCTGTTCCCATGGTAAATCGGGCACATTCACATTCAAAATCATGCTACTTTGATCAGGATAATCGGCAATGCGCGGCAATAACTGCAACACAGCCTGCACAGCACTGGCGTAATGTGTCAAAGGCTGCCCCTGTTGACGCGCCACCAACGAAACCGCCAACGCCGGATACCCCAAAAAGCGGCCTTCCATTGCAGCGGCGACAGTCCCCGAATACAGTACGTCATCCCCTAAATTTGCCCCAGCATTGATGCCGGAAATCACAATATCGGGGTCATTCGCGTACAATCCCAACCCTAAATGGACGCAATCCGTCGGTGTCCCGTTCACACTGTAGAAATTTTTGTCATGCTTGGTCAAGCGCAAAGGATTCCGCAACGTGAGGGAATTACTCGCCCCGCTACAGTCTTGGTCGGGCGCGACCGTGATAACATGAGCAACTGTCGCTAGTGCTTCCCGCAGTTGGTTGATTCCTAGTGCTAAAAAGCCATCATCATTACTGAGCAATATATTCATGAGTACCAAAGATTTTTCTTTATTTCGTGAAGCTGTGCAGGATGTCAAACCGCTGCGTCCACGCAACCATGCACCACATCATAGCGCAAAACCACCCGCGATTCCGTTTAAGACGATAGAAGACGAACGCCAGGTCATCAAGGATATGCTATCGGATGAATACGACCCAGTAGAAATTCAACCCGGCGACATGCTCAGTTATTGCCGTGCAGGGGTGCAAAACCGTATTTTCCGCAAGCTGCGCATTGGGCAATACCGCGTTGCCAGCGAATTGGATTTGCATGGGCTGAACGCTCGACAAGCTAAACAAATGCTATTGGCATTTTTGCACGATGCTCACATTGGCTATGGCGAATGCGTGCGCATTATTCATGGCAAGGGTAATCGTTCCGACCACCGAGGCCCGGTGATTAAGACCAAAATTAATCACTGGCTAAGGCAACATGATCGCGTTTTAGCGTTTCACTCCGCTCGTCCGGTTGATGGTGGTACAGGCGCGATTTATGTCTTAATCCGACGGTAATTTTTTCCCATTCGTGATTTATAGTGCTAGAATCATCTTTATTCATGACTAATAAAATACCGGAATGGGCACTACATGAAACGTCTCGCAATGACTCTGACGGCGTTACTCGCCACCACTGCTAACGCCGACACAACGGGCTGGCAAGATATTCAATCACAAAATACCAATAATGAAGCAGCCAACACGACAAGCGCACGTCTCCAGCAATTCCGTTTATTGAGTTTGGATGAAACCAACCTCAAAAACCAAATCGACCTCACCACCAGCAACAATGCAGCACTTGCCAGCGGCACGCAGGCTCGCACTGCAAGCATTACCCTATCACTTCCGTTACCTGATGGTAGTTTTGCTGAAGTTATTGCCACACCATCCAGCCTACTCGCGCCTGATGTCGCGGCCGAACATCCCGAAATCCAGACGTGGAAAATACAAGGCACAGATGGCAAAGTCATGAGTGGTGTTATGGATTTCACCACCTTGGGTTTCCACGCCATGTTAGAAATGGCAAACGGCGATACCTTATTCATTGACCCACAAGACGTAGCGGGCGAACGGCAATACATTAGCTTCAGTAAGCAGGCAAACCGCGAAGCATTCCGCAGTAGTTGGACGTGTGGCAACCACGATGCCGTTAATAGTTTCCGCCCTGATCTCAGCAGCACTACCGCCGCACGCACTACCGCAGCCAAAGCCGGAGAAACTCTGCAAAATTATGATATTGCGATTGCAGCCACTGCGGAATATACCGCTTATTTCGGCAGCCAAGCCAATGCACTCAGCGCGATTGTCAGCACCTTAAACCGTGTGAATCAAATCTACGAACGCGATTTAGCCATTCATCTGAATCTGATCAGTGGTACGAATCTGATCTACACCGATACCAACAGTGACCCATACAGCAACGGTAACGCTGTTAGCATGATTGCGGAGAATCAAAAGTCACTAGATGCAGTGCTAGGTAAAGATGGGTATGACATAGGACATGTGTTTGGTAAAACCGCTGGCGGTAATGGGCTTGCCATTATGGGGGCTACTTGCACAGGTAGTTACAAAGCTCAAGGCACGACCAGCTTCAGTTCCCCCAAAGGCGATGCGTTTGATATTGATTACGTTGCGCATGAATTAGGACATCAATTCGGGGCAACTCATACCTTCAATAGCCAGACGGGCAATTGTGACAATGGTAATCGCCAAGCAGAAACAGCTTATGAACCAGGCAGTGGTAGTACCATCATGGCCTACACGGGGATTTGTGGCAGTGATAACTTGCAAAGCAATAGCGATGCTATGTTCCACGCGGCTTCGATTTCCCAAATCGTTGGTTATGCCCACAATGGTAGCGGCGCAAGCTGTGCCAGTTCCAGCAGTTTGTCGAATACCAACCCCACTGCCAATGCGGGCAGCGATTATACCATCCCAGCGGGTGTACCGTTCTTGCTCAGCGGTAGTGGCAGCGATAGCAATGGCGATACCTTGAGTTATTCGTGGGAACAAATAGATGCCGGAACAGCCTCCACTGTCAATAGCGACACAGGAGATAACGCGCTGATTCGTACACACTTGCCTAGCAGTTCGCCCGCTCGCTTTGTGCCACAGATGTCAGATTTAACCAGCGGCGCACAATCCGCAGGTGAATATTTACCAATTACCAGCCGCACCCTGAACTTCCGCTTGCAAGTGCGAGATGGCAAAGGCGGCACGGCTTACGACGACATGGTAGTCACGACCTACAACACAGGCAGTACGTTTGCTGTTACGAATCCAACCTCCAAAACCTTGTACCCTAGTGCCATTCAAACCGTAAGCTGGAACGTCGCAGGCACGGATCAAGCCCCTATCAGTTGCAGCAATGTGGATATTGCCATCACCACCGACAATGGTTCGACATTCACAACCCTGCTGAGCAATACACCCAACGATGGTTCAGCAGCAGTCACATTGCCTAGCAGTTTGGGCAGTAGCAACTTTGTCCGCGTCAAATGCAGCAATAACTTATTCTTTGCCATGTCCGCCACCAATCCCGCAAAAGCGACGGCAAGCAGTGGCAGTTCTGGCGGCGGCACTAGCATTACCAGTAGCGGAAGTGGTGGTAGCGGCGCATTACCGCTAGAATGGTTAGTACTCGGCGGCGCTGCTGCCCTGTTCAAACGTCGCCGTCCATCACGCAAAGGAATTGCCGCATGAAACCGTATTTCGCTGCTTTAATCTTATGCACCACCCAATTGGGCGCGTGTCACGAGCCTGTCGCCCCCGACAATGCAGGCAAAAATCCCAGCAATAATGGCGGGGTACACATTCCATCAGCGGGGGAAATTGCTGGCAATAAGGATCATTATTACGCACAACAACTGCCGATTTTACAAGCCAAAGACCCTGTAGCCGATGCCAGAGCAGCTATTGCTAAAGGTGAACGCTACTTTCTGTGTAATGCCGGACGCAGTGCCACTGTCCCTGGTGTAACAGCGGAAGTCTTCGCTAGTGTAAAAACAATCTGCCCAACCCAATGCCTTGATGGTGTAACAGACGCGCTATATGGCGAAAATCATAGCCGTTACCTCAGTGCCGCACTGGAATATTCTGCCCGTTGGAATCAAACCATGCTGCCTGCGTGCAGTAAATAATCACCATTTAGTCTTGGCAACATTGTTAAAGGAAAGTTGAAGTTACTTCAACTTTCCTGTTTCAAACCCTAACGAACCAACGTTATACCGCCGTCAAAGTCCGCACACCATCCGCGCCGCCTAAAATCAACACATCGGCTGGGCGAATCGCAAACAAGCCATTGGTAACAACGCCAGGGATTTGGTTAATACGGTTTTCCATTGCCACGGGATCAAGGATTTCCAAACCATGTACGTCGATAATGATGTTGCCATTATCGGTGGTGCAACCTTGGCGTAACACCGGATTGCCGCCCAATTTCACCATTTCGCGGGCGACTAAAGCTTGCGCCATTGGAATAACTTCGATTGGCAAGGGGAATTTACCCAGTGTTTTCACCAGTTTGGTGTCGTCGGCAATGCAAATAAACTTATCACTTGCACCCGCCACGATTTTCTCGCGCGTTAATGCGCCGCCGCCGCCTTTCACCAAATGCAAATGCGCGTTGGATTCATCCGCGCCATCCACATACAACGACAATTGCCCTGCTTCGTTCAAATCCAGCACGCGAATCCCGTGGCTTTCCAAACGCTTAGCACTGGCAATCGAACTGGCAACAGTTGCCTCGATTTGGTGTTTGATTCCCGCCAGCAAATCAATGAAATGATTCGCCGTCGAACCCGTGCCGATTCCCACAATCATGCTCGGTTCAACGTAAGCTAATGCAGCCTGCGCCGCCGCTTTTTTCATAGCATCCTGATTCATGTACATCCTTAACAGTCGTTTTCAAAGAGAGGTTTGCTTATACTGATTGATTCTACAGGCACTGCCTCCCAAGTGAAAACAAAGTGGAAGACCATGAGCAAATCGCTGATCGAACGTATCCTCACCGCCCGCGTGTACGACGTGGCTATCGAAACCCCGCTGGATCGGGCGCGTAGCCTGAGCGCACGGTTGGGGAATGAGATTTTCCTGAAACGTGAAGATTTACAACCCGTGTTTTCTTTTAAACTGCGTGGCGCATTTAACCGCATGTTTTTATTGACGGCAGAAGAACGCGCACGCGGCGTAGTGGCGGCTTCGGCGGGTAATCACGCGCAAGGTGTTGCATTATCGGGCACGAAATTGGGGATTAAAACCACGATTGTCATGCCGAAAACCACGCCGGAAATTAAGGTGCGTGCGGTGCAAGCGTTTGGCGGTACGGCGGTTTTGCACGGCGGTTCGTTTGATGAAGCTTATGCGTATGCTCGTGAATTAGAAGCCAAACAAGGGATGACGTTTGTGCATCCGTTTGATGATTTGGATGTGATTGCCGGACAAGGCACGATTGGCATGGAAGTGTTGCGCCAACATCCTGACCCGATTGATGCGATTTTCCTGTGCGTTGGTGGCGGCGGTTTAGTCGCAGGCGTGGGCAGTTACCTGAAATATTTGTACCCGAACACCAAAATCATTGCCGTAGAACACGAAGAAGCCCCCACGCTTTACACCTCGTTACAAGCGGGTGAGCGCGTGTTATTACCACAAGTTGGCACATTCGCGGATGGTGCGGCGGTGAAGCTGATTGGCGAGCAAACTTTTGCAATCGCCAAGCATGTCGTTGATGAAGTGATTTTGGTCAATACTGACGAAACCTGCGCGGCGATCAAAGACGTGTTTGAGGATACCCGCACCTTGCTCGAACCCGCAGGCGCGTTATCCGTGGCAGGTTTGAAAAAATACGTCGCGGAACATCAATTACAAGGCAAGCATTTAATCGCGGTCGCCAGTGGTGCGAACATTAACTTTGACCGGATGCGCCACGTTGCCGAACGCGCTGAGTTGGGCGAAGGGCGCGAAATGTTGCTGGCAGTTGCGATTCCTGAACGCCCTGGCAGTTTCCGCGAGTTTTGCCATGCGATTAGCCATCGCCCGATTACTGAGTTCAACTACCGTTATGCCGACGCACGCGCCGCGCAAGTTTTTGCAGGGGTCAAAATCGCTGGTGGTAAAACCGAACGCGAAACGCTGCTGAAAGATTTACGCGAGAAAGGTTATTCCGTCACCGATTTGACCGATAACGAGGTGGCGAAAATCCACCTGCGTTACATGGTTGGCGGGCATTCTAATGGGGCGCAAGACGAAGTGTTGTACCGTTTTATGTTCCCCGAACGCCCTGGTGCTTTGCTGCATTTTTTAACCAGCATGAGTGCGGGTTGGAATATCAGCTTGTTCCATTACCGTAATCACGGTTCGGATTACGGGCGTGTCTTGGTGGGGATGCAAGTACCCCAAAATGAACGCACGGAATTTAACCGCTTTTTGGATGAATTGGGTTACGACTATTGGGATGAGACCGAAAATCCGGCCTATCAACGTTTTTTAGGCTAGTCATTGTTAATTATTAAGAATGTGATACAAATCAAATTCAGTTATTGAACATGTTTTGCTCATAGCATATTCTGACCTCGCATAATTCATGTGAGGGACTTTGTTTATGCTACACAACCACCCAATACGCAAGGTGTTGCTGGTGACGGCTGTTAGTGGGATGCTATCCAGTACAACACTAACAGCTTCCCCAATGCCTGATTCCGCCGCCATTCACTTGGCGGGTACGCCTCTGGCGATGAGTGATTTACCCAGCAGCCCATTACGCACTCAAATCGCTGCTTTACCCAGTGCGGCACAAACCACCGCCTTAGCCCGTTTGAGCCGCCTGCACATCAGTAAACAAGACTTATCGTTGTTTAAGGTTGACCAGCAAGGTGGCATTTTCGTCGTTGATTCTTTGCTGCGCCCCCCGCCACCGTCGGCAGAATACCAAGCGGCCCATGCCAGCGAAGCAGCTCCGAGCGCGAGTCTTGGTGAAAGTGAAACCTTCGCCTTGCACAGCAAGCCAGGCGCGACCAATGTGGTTTACCTTGATTTTAATGGGCATACCATCAGTAATACTGCATGGAACAGCAGTTATGGCGTAACGTCATGGGTTGCACGTCCGTATGACATGGATGGCGCACCAACCACGTTTAATGCCGCTGAATTAGCCAATATTGCGAGTATTTGGCGACGGATTGCGGAAGATTACGCGCCGTTTAACGTTGACATTACCACGCAAGAACCAACCACACTGACCAATACAACAGGGCGTATCTTAATCACACCGGGTACAGACCAAAGTGGCCAATTGCTGCCTGCGGGTAATTCCAGCGGTGGTATCGCTTATGTTGGGGTGTGGGGCTACAGCAATTACGCGACAACTTTTTCCCCCGCATTCGTTTATTCTGACATGCAATACAATCAGCCGGATTTTATTGCAGAAGCAGCTTCGCATGAATTGGGACACAATCTGGGCTTGAGCCACGATGGTACAGGCACACAAGGCTATTACGGCGGACATGGCTCTGGTTATGTCAACTGGGGGCCGATCATGGGGGCAAGTTATTACATCCATCAGTCGCAATGGAGTAAGGGCGAATACACAGGCGCGAATAATACCCAAGACGACGTGGCGATCATTACCAACAAACTGACGTTACGCACCGATGACCACGGCGACACAGCAGCAAACGCTAGTACGCTGAGTATTTCCGCAACGGGTAGCGTTGTTTCGACCACGCCACAAGATGACCCTGCGAATGCGAACCCAGCAAACAAAGGGATTATTCAATCCCGCACGGATGTGGATGCGTTCGCTTTTGATACCGCAGGCGGTGCTGTCACTTTAACCGCGACTCCAGCCCGCGAGTTGACCAAAACACGCGGCGGTAATTTAGACATTCAAATCGTCTTGCGGGACAGTTTGGGGAGTTTGATTGCCGATAACGATTTAACGGATGACAGTCACGCAACCATCAGTACCACACTGGCGGCGGGGCGTTATTATTTGTTCGTTGAAGGGGTTGGTAATACGGTTACGCCTTACACCGACTACGCTAGTTTAGGGCAATATTTCATCAGCGGTACGATTCCACCCGATACAGGCGGCGTTGATCTTACCCCCGATGCTTTTACCTTTACGGATCAAACTGATGTAGCTCGTTCAACCACATTAACCTCCAACAACATCACCGTAACGGGTATTGCAGCAGCCGCACCGATTAGCATTACTAACGGCGAATACAGCATTAACGGTGGAAATTACACCAGTGCGGTGGGAACAGTGGCAAATAACGACACAGTAACCGTGCGTCACACCTCATCCGCGAATTATGCCACTGTCACCGATACGACATTATCGATTGGGGGCATTTCCGATACGTTCAGTAGTACCACGGTTGCAGCGCCAATTCCTGCCACTCTAACCGTCAGCAAAACCGGAACAGGCGGTGTTACCAGTACTCCGGCTGGTATTAGCTGTGGCACAGATTGCAGCGAAAGCTACGATAAAAACACTGTCGTCACTTTAACAGCTACCCCTGTCAGTGGTTATGCCTTCAGCAGTTGGTCAGGTGCTTGCACCAATACCAGCAACACTTGCACTGTAACAATGGACGACAGCAAAACCGTTACGGCTAATTTTGTCAAAACTTACACGCTTACCCTCAATAAGTCGGGTAATGGTTCGGTAGTCAGTACCCCTGCGGGCATTAACTGCGGGACGGACTGTTCCGAAATCTACAATAGCGGCGCATCCATCACGCTCAACGCAACACCCGATAGTGGTTACGCTTTTGGCAGTTGGTCGGGTTGCAGTACAGTAAGTGGCACAAGCTGTACCGTCAGCATGACCAGCGCGAAAACCGTCACCGCCACGTTCAAGCCGTTGTATGCCTTAACGGTCAGCAAAACTGGCACAGGCTCTGGCACTATTTCGAGCAGCCCCACGGGGATTAGTTGTGGTACGGACTGTACTGAAAACTACGCCAGTGGTACGAGCGTGAAACTCACGGCAACAGCAGCGACAGGTTCTAAATTCACAGGTTGGGCGGGCGCATGTACAGGCGTTACCACATCGTACTGCACAGTGAGTATGACGGAAGCGAAAACCGCCACGGCGAATTTTGACATCATTACTTACGGTTTAACGGTGAATAAATCGGGTAATGGTTCGGTTGTCAGTGCTCCAGCAGGCATTAGCTGTGGTACGGATTGCACCGAAACCTACAATATCGGTACAAGCGTCACCCTGACAGCAACCGCCGATAGCGGTTATCGTTTCAGTAGTTGGTCAGGTTGTAGCAGTGTCAGCGGCCTCACCTGTACCGTCACGATGAGTACCGCCAAAACGGTTACAGCAACCTTCAAACCACTGTACGCCTTAACCGTGAACAAAACCGGAACAGGCTCTGGCACAGTCACCAGTTCCCCGACAGGGATTAGTTGTGGTACGGACTGCACCGAAGAGTATGTCACAGGGACAAGCGTCAGATTAACCGCTACCGCTGCAACGGGTTCTAAATTCACGGGTTGGGCAGGTGCTTGCGCGGGTGTCACTACTACGTCCTGTACAGTAGCAATGTCTGAGGCAAAAAATGCAACTGCCATCTTCGACACGGTTTTAACCGTGGCAAAAGTGGGGAACGGCTCTGTGGTGAGCACGCCAGCGGGCATTGATTGCGGGGCAGACTGCAAAGAAAACTATGCTGTTGGCACAAGCGTCACCCTTACGGCTACCGCTGATACAGGCTACCGTTTCAGCAGTTGGTCGGGTTGTACATCCACCAGTGGCAACACTTGTACCGTCAACATGACTGCCAGCAAAAACGTCACCGCCACCTTCAAACCGCTTTTCACGCTCAGCGTCAGTAAAGACGGCACAGGCAGCGGCACAATCACCAGTTCTCCAACAGGCATTAACTGTGGCACAGACTGTTCCGAAGACTACCTTTCTGGCACAAGCGTCACACTCACGGCTAAACCTGCAACAGGTTCAAGCTTCACGGGTTGGGGCGGAGCTTGTGTAGGTACAACATCCACTTGTAAAGTCACCCTATCGGCAGCGCAATCAGTGACTGCCACTTTCAGCACGCC
>CAZEQX010000086.1:0-10681 GCA_964514635.1 uncultured Thiothrix sp. | reverse complement strand
TGCCGTCTTTTTGTACGGTAATAAACCCAAAATCCCGCGCCCAAGTGTCGTTGTATGGGCATTGGATCAAATGTACATGCTGTAAACGTTGCTCCGAATCACCGAGATAACGTTCAATATGGGCTTGATGTGCCGCGTCATGACACAGCAATAAAACGTGCTCACGCGCACTAATGGCGTTTACGATTTGTGCATAACACGCTTCAGCCGCGTCCAAATTGGCTGACCAATCGGTATCGGGATGCGGCCATGCGAGTAATACGCCCCATTGCGGATGCCATTCCGCTAAAAAATTACGCTTTTCCAAGTTGTTTCCAGCCTGTTAATGATGAACAACAGTATGCAGCACCGTGCTGCGCTCGAAATAGACCGAAAAGTTACCATACTTCCACACCGTAATGCGCGGCCATTTTTTCTTAACCTTCCCACTGGAAACCTGTACCGATTGTGGCGCACCATACTGCGCTTTGACACTAGCCATACTCATGCCGCGTGTTGGATAATCCGCTGCCATAAGCATTTGGCTTAAAAATGCAACAGACAATAAGGAAGCTGCAAACCATTGACGCAAATGCATGTCTTATTCTCCATGATTGTTTTTTAGATTAGGTATTCATTAACGACACTCACAGCATGTTTTTTATGCTGTGTTTTTATTGCTATCACGGTACAATCGCCAGCCATGTTTACACCACTCGAACTTTTTATCGGTCAGCGTTACACGCATTCGCGGCGGCGTAACCGCTTCATCTCGTTCATTTCCTTTGCCTCCATGCTGGGCATTATGCTGGGGGTTATGGTTTTGATCACGGTCTTGTCGATCATGAACGGCTTTGAAAAAGAACTCAGGGACAAAATACTGGGTGTGATTGCGCATGTCACGGTTTCAGGGACAAATGGGCAACTCAGCGACTGGTCGGCACAAGTCGAACGCCTGCGCAAAGAACCCCATGTCATTGGTGCTGCTCCCTATGTGCAAAAACAAGTCATGATCACCAATGGCGAGAAAATGCGCGGCGTGGTGTTACAAGGCATTGACCCTACGGTGCAGGATCAGGTCAGTGACGTAGATTTCAAAATGATTGATGGCAATTTCACCAATCTCAAACCCCGCGAATACGGCATTGTGCTCGGCGTAGAAGTGGCTTCTGCATTGGGAGTCATGCCAGGGGATAAAGTCACGGTCGTTGTACCGCAAGTGCAAATTACACCCGCAGGTATTTTGCCGCGCATCCGCCGTTTCACTGTTGTCGGCGTGTATCAAATCGGACACCCTGAATACGATGGCATGACCAGCTTTATTGAACTCAGTGATGCGTCACGCTTGTTCGGTTTGGGTGAAGACATTAGCGGCGTGCGTTTAAAAGTGGATAATTTATTTGCAGCACAAAGTATTGCTTACGATTTACAACAACAGTTAGGTAATGATTTCAAAGTCACTGACTGGGGTCAGGAACACGGCAGTTTCTTCCGTGCAGTTAAAACCGAACGCATTGCCATGACCTTGATTTTATTTTTGGTAGTCTGTGTGGCGTTGTTTAATTTGGTGGCATCGTTGGTCATGACCGTGAATGACAAACAAGCCGATATTGCGATTTTGCGCACGTTTGGTATGTCGGGTGAACGCATTATGCGCGTGTTCATGATCCAAGGCAGTATTATTGGCATTTTTGGCACAGTGGTCGGGGTGAGTTTAGGCGTATTACTGTCCTTACACATTGGCGAAGTGGTCGGCTGGTTAGAACACACTTTCGGCTTTAAGGTGTTTTCTGCCGATATTTTCTATATCAGCGAAATTCCGTCTGATTTGCGTTGGGATAACGTGTTATGGATTGGTCTGGCATCGCTGGTGGCTTCTGTCTTGGCGACGGTCTACCCTGCTCGCCGTGCAGCTCAAATCCAACCTGCGGAGTCCTTGCGCTATGAGTAAACTCAGTTCCATGTTCCAGCCGCTGGAATTATTCGTGGGCTGGCGTTACACCCGCGCCCGCCGCCAAAAGCATTTTATTTCCTTTATTTCCCTAGCCTCCATGACAGGCATTGCCATCGGCGTGTTGGTCTTAATTACCGTGTTATCGGTAATGAATGGCTTTGAACAAGCCATGCGTGAACGCATTTTAGGCATGTTGGCGCACATTACGGTGTCCGAAGGAGATGTTAGCGTTACCGATTGGCAAGCAAAACGTGAAAAGCTACTCAATTTCCCACACGTTAAAGCCGTTTCACCATTTATTGAAAAACCTGCCATGCTCAGCGAAGGCGAAGAAGCACGCGGCGCATTGTTGCAAGGCATTGATCCTAAACTTGAAAGCCAAGTCAGTGCAGTCTTCAAAAGCGTGAAAGACGGCGATATGAATGCCTTACAACCGGGCAGTTTTAAAATCGCCATTGGTGCAACATTAGCCAAAGAACTCAATGTCAAAGTTGGGGATTCCTTAACCCTAGTTAGCCCGACAGAAGGCGCATTAGCCAATGGCGAACTCCCTGCCCTGCAACGTTTTACCATTGCGGCGATTTTCCGCGTGGATATGCAGCAATACGACACAGGCTTTGCCTATGTGAATATTGCTGATGCGGCGACCACCTTTAACATGGGCAATGACATCACGGGTTTGCGCATGACCTTGAGTGATTTGTACCTTGCCCCCAAACTCGCGCAAGACATTTTGAACCGTCTTGCCCCCGAATGGGAAGACATGTGGGTGAATGATTGGACACACCTTAACGAAAACCAATTCAAAGCGATTCAAGCGCAAAAATCTGTCATGTTCATTATTTTGCTGCTGATTATTGCCGTCGCGGCTTTTAACTTGGTTTCCACTCTCGTCATGGTGGTTACGGATAAAGAATCCGATATTGCAATTTTGCGCACTTTAGGATTGTCCCCCGCGCGTGTCATGAAAATCTTCATGGTACAAGGCACATTAATCGGCGTGGTGGGTACGACTATCGGCGTATTACTTGGTGTATTACTTGCCAGTAATTTGGATGTGATTGTGCCATTTTTGGAACGCCTATTTGACACACACTTTATTAATGCTGACGTGTATTTCATCAGCGAATTGGAATCGCGGGTGAATGTCAGTGATGTGATGGTGATTGCGATTAGCTCTTTAATAATGTCGATTCTGGCGACGCTTTACCCTGCATGGCGTGCGTCCAAAGTTCAACCTGCGGAGGCTCTGCGTTATGAGTAATGTGATTATTAACTGCCAAACCATTAACAAACGTTTCCAAGAAGGACGTTTGGATGTGGAAGTTTTGCGTAACATTAACTTTACGGTTCATGCGGGCGAAAAAATCGCGATTTTAGGCAGTTCTGGCAGCGGGAAAAGCACCCTCTTACACATTATGGGCGGCTTGGATTTACCCTCTAGTGGTCATGTGGAAGTCTTGGGCAAACGCATGGATCAGCTTTCTGATACCGAACGCGGTTTATTGCGCAATCATTCGATGGGCTTTATCTACCAATTCCACCACTTATTGCCAGAATTTACCGCGCTCGAAAACGTTGCCATGCCGTTGTTGATTCGTGGGGTCAAAGTCCCCGAAGCACGCCAACAAGCCAGCGACATTTTGGGTAAAGTGGGTTTGGGCGAACGTTTGGATCACAAACCAGCACAATTATCAGGCGGCGAACGCCAACGCGCCGCGATTGCCCGCGCTTTAGTCACACGCCCCCAAGCGGTATTAGCTGACGAGCCGACAGGCAATTTGGATCAACACACCGCTGAGAATGTGTTCAACCTCATGCAAGGCTTAAATGCTGAATTGCAAACCGCCTTTGTCATCGTCACGCACGACCTACAACTCGCCAGTAAAATGGATACCATTTACCGCCTTGTGAATGGCGTGCTCACGCAAGAACGTTAGCTTGTCAAAGTCGCAGACGGTGGCAATGTTTTAAGAGCACGCCGCCGTTTGCGTTGTTGCCATTGTTGAGCGATATTCCAACGCCACACCAACAATAAACCGTAATAGCCTAGTGCCGCCGAACAGCTTGCCAACACCACTGTTCCCAATGCTAAGGGCTGCCAAATGTGTGGCAGACTATGGGTCAACCATTGCACACTCGCTTCAAATTTAAAAGCGCGGTAATGCCCACCAAGTAACTGCCTACCTAACCAATAATCCAAGTAATACATGGGAGCCATCGTAAATGGGTTATTGATGAAAGCAGTTAAAATGGCAATCGGTAGATTCGCCCGCCACAACACCACCAACGTGGCAACCATCAAAACATGAAACGGTAACGGCAGCCACATCACAAACAAACCAATGGCTAACGCTCGCGCCAAGGTGCGGCGATTCAAATGCCACAAACAGGCAAGGTGCATGGTATCGCCTAAAAACTGCAAATGTTTATTGGCTTTAAATGTTTCAGGACTTGGGGAAATCCGCCGAAAAAATTTTCTGGGCATCGTATTCGAGGAACAACCAACAATACCGCTCATTATCCCCCCCTTTTGTTACACCTGCACCCTTTTAGTGAACAAATCACACACTGTTATACAAAATGGTAATGTTGCCAACCCTACACTGGGCTTACTGTCGTAAAAAAACCACGCTGTTGTGAGTTAGTACAAACTCAAGGCATATTTTGCGTGCCTTTTTCGCAACAATTCGGCTAGAATGGCGCGAGTCGCGTGTCATTGCTTAAATAAACCAACGTACTAGAGTGCATAGAATAAGACGATGGAAACTACCCCCACCCTCAAACAACGAGTCATTCAAGCACTAAGCGACGTACTTCCCGCTGATGCCATTCTATCCAACAACGAAGTTCTGAGACCTTACGAATGTGATGGTTTAACCGCTTACCAACGCTTACCATTGGCAGTAGTTCTCCCAACTTCCACCGAGCAAATTCAGCAAGTGGTGAAAGTGTGCAACAAACTGGGTGTGCCTATCGTAGCTCGTGGTGCGGGAACAGGGCTTTCTGGCGGTGCGTTACCTCACGAACAAGGGATAGTGCTGAGTTTGGCACGCTTAAACCGCATTCTTGAAATCGATACCCAAAATCTGCAAGCGCGGGTACAACCGGGTGTACGCAATATCGCCATTAGCCAAGCAGTCGATGCGCATGGTTTGTTTTACGCTCCTGACCCTTCCTCACAAGTTGCTTGTACCATTGGCGGCAATGTTGCGGAAAATTCAGGAGGCGTGCATTGCCTCAAATACGGTTTGACGATTCACAACATTATCCAACTCCTTGTGGTCACAGCAGAAGGTGAACTGCTCACGGTTGGTTCAGCAACATTAGATACCTCGGCAGGCTGCGACTTGCTCACTATCATGACAGGCTCGGAAGGCCTGTTAGGGATTGTCGTTGAGGTAATCGTCAAACTAACCGTCAAACCTGACACGGTACAGGTGTTAATGGCTGCCTTCGACCGCATTAACGATGCAGGTGATGCCGTCGCCGCCATCATTAGCGCGGGAATCATTCCAGCGGGACTGGAAATGATGGACAACCCCGCCATTCGAGCAGCAGAAGCATTCGCCAACGCAGGTTATCCCACTCGCGCAGCAGCTATCTTGTTGTGTGAACTGGATGGCGCGGAACTGGCTGTGCAAGATCAACTTACGCACGTTAAAGCTATCTTAAAACGCTACCGTGCCACTGACATTCACATTGCCAAAACCGCTCACGAACGTGCCAGACTCTGGGCAGGGCGCAAAGCGGCTTTCCCCGCCGTTGGGCGCATATCGCCTGATTATTACTGCATGGATGGCACGATTCCCCGCAAACATTTAGCACAAGTGCTTGAGCGCATTTATGAATTAGCCATACAGTATGATTTAAAAGTTGCGAATGTGTTTCATGCGGGTGATGGCAACCTGCACCCACTCATTTTGTATGATGCCAATCGTGCAGGGGAATTAGAAAAAGCTGAGCGTTTTGGTGCTGATATTTTGGCGTTATGTGTTAAAGTCGGAGGCTCAATCACGGGCGAACATGGAGTAGGTTACGAAAAACTTGACTCCATGTGCGTGCAATTCGATACGCCAGAATTGGAAATTTTCCATGCTATCAAGCACGCATTCGACCCGAATGAGTTACTGAACCCCGGAAAAGCGATACCAACCCTGCACCGTTGTGCCGAACTCGGCGCAATGCATGTGCATCATGGTCAGCTTTCCCATCCAGAACTTCCAAGGTTTTAAGCTGATCCTGACATGATCGCAGATAACGATATTAGTGCCGCGCTACAAGGGCAAATACTTACTAGCATTGAAACAAATCAACCACTCAATATCATCGGTGGAGGTAGTAAAGCATTCTACGGTAACGAAACCAAAGGAGCACCATTGCACTTGGGTTCTCACACGGGCATTGTCGCCTATGAACCGTCGGAATTGGTTATTACTGCGCGGGCGGGTACGCGCACACGCGATATTGAAATGCTACTGGCTGAATCAGGGCAAATGTTGGCATTTGAACCGCCCTGTTTCCATGAAAACTCAACCATCGGTGGTGCTGTTGCATCCGGCCTTACAGGACCTGCACGCTTGTGGCGTGGGGCGGTGCGTGACCACGTTCTAGGAGTGAGAATCCTGACCGGACACGGCAAAATTGCCAAATTTGGCGGGCAGGTCATGAAAAATGTTGCAGGTTATGACGTATCACGCCTCATGGCAGGGGCGTTGGGAACATTGGGCGTACTGCTAGAAGTATCGCTGAAAGTCATCCCCAAACCTTCCACAGAACTTACCCTTGCGTTGGATATGCCCGACCGTGAAGCCTACGAGCTTGTCACAACCATGCGCCATTCGACCTTGCCATTAAGCGCAACCTGCTACTTTGATGGCTGCTTATACCTACGCCTCAGCGGTGAATACGAACAAGTTCAAGCGGCTAAACACAAAGTCGGTGGTGATTTACTGGAAACACCTGACCAATTCTGGCTGGCAGTACGCAACCAGACTCATGAGTTTTTCCAGCAATATGACCGCCCACTGTGGCGATTATCCTTCCCACCTGCGACCAGTATCATGGGTCGTTTGGAAGGTAACTCCATGATCGAATGGGGTGGAGCACAACGCTGGGTATACACCAATATTCCAGTCAATCTTATCCGTAATATTGCCGAAAAGGGTAAAGGTCA
This sequence comes from uncultured Thiothrix sp., assembly GCA_964514635.1. GTDB lineage: Bacteria > Pseudomonadota > Gammaproteobacteria > Thiotrichales > Thiotrichaceae > Thiothrix. The sequence continues at coordinate 3,572 of CAZEQX010000086.1, read as the reverse complement.
TGCTACGCTGTACCGTGGTAGATTGCCTGGTGTAAACCCCTTTCAGCCGCTACCAGAAGCGATGCGAACCGTTCAACAACGCCTTAAACAAGCACTGGACCCGCACGGAATTTTCAATCCTGGACGTATGTACAAAGATTGGTAATGCAAACCCGAATACTCAAAGCTTTACGCCAAACTTCCGAAGGCCAAGTTGCTGACGAAATACTCCGCAAATGCGTGCATTGTGGTTTTTGCAACTACACTTGCCCCACTTATCTATTGTCAGGTGATGAAAACGAAGGACCACGCGGGCGCATCTACCTGATCAAACAGTTGATGGAAGGACAGCTCGACAATACCCCCAACAGTGGTAAAAAAACGCTGGAACACCTTGACCACTGTTTGCTGTGTCGCTCGTGCGAGACCACCTGCCCATCCGGCGTAGAGTACGGCAAATTACTGGACATTGGCCGTCAACTAGCGGAACAACATGCCAGACGTGACCCCAAAGAACAAACCATGCGCCACAGTTTGCGCAAGTACCTACCCAAACCCCAAGTCGTGGGGATGGGGGTCACACTAGGACGAATGTTCAAACCGCTATTACCCAAACATTTAGCCAGCAAAGTACCTTCCCCACCGCCATCCGTTGGCAAATGGCCAGACCCACGTCATGCACGGCGCATGTTAGTCTTGGAAGGCTGCGCACAATCCACACTCGCCCCAGACATTAATGCTGCTACAGCACGAGTGTTAGACAAGCTCGGCATCAGCCTCATCACCGCCAGCAAAGCGGGGTGTTGTGGCGCAATCAGTCAACACTTAGGCGCACCTGACGAAGCTCGCGACTACATGCGACGTAACATCGACGCTTGGTGGCCACTATTATCCAGCCAAAATGTTGAAGCCATCATCACAACAGCCAGTGGTTGTGGTGCAACCGTGAAAGATTACCGCCATTATTTGCGCGATGACCCCGAATACTCGATCAAAGCCGAACGCATTGCACATTTAAGCAAAGACATTGCTGAAATCCTTAGTCAAGAAACATACCAAAACCTTGCGCCCAATAAGGCGCGGCGTATTGCATGGCATCCCCCTTGTTCCCTGCAACACGGTCAGAAAGTTCGTGGGGTTGTTGAGAATATACTCACTGATTGCGGGTTTGTTCTCGTTCCTGTCGAAGATGAACACCTGTGTTGCGGCTCTGCGGGCACTTATTCCCTACTACAACCAGAAATTGCTCAACAACTACGCCTTAACAAACTGAATAACCTGACAAAACACCCTGCTGAATGCATTGTGACTGCTAATATCGGTTGCCAGACACATTTACAAGAAGCTACGTCATTACCCGTGATGCATTGGATTCATTTACTAGATAATCCAAATTAATCTAAACGGGCTGGTATTTATCATAAGTTTCTCTATACTCTTTAGGCGACACATAGTTTTGATCCCCCGAGGTCAGGATGATGTCGGTGAAGTGATACCTTAACGAGGGTATCATTGGGAAGGGGAAGCCCCGCTCCGGCGGGGCTTTTTTTATGTAGATTGAGGCGTTAGCGTGGAACCTAATCCCTGTATGACTTGTGGCGCGTGCTGCGCCAGCTTTCGTGTTTCTTTTCACTGGTCGGAAACAGAACCCAGTCTTGATGGCATCACGCCTTCGCACCTGACCATTCCCATTTCCCCACACCTTGTGGCTATGCGCGGCACAGAAAGCAAAAACCCACGCTGTATAGCCTTATCAGGCGAAGTGGGGCAAACTGTTTCTTGTGCTATTTATCAACAGCGTTCGAGTACCTGTCGAGAATTTCAAGCGTCATGGGAAAATGGACAACATGAGCCAAGCTGTGATAAAGCACGACAAAAATGTGGGCTTACGCCACTAGCATCGCCGACCTGAGGCTGCCTATTCTCTGATGTGCTATAGTCGCGCCGTTAAAACTGGATAGCTGAAACCATGACGAACCCAACCCCCCTTTCCAGCCAACAAGGAAGTAATACTTGGCTGGTATCACCCCATACTCGCTTAGTCGGTGTACTATGCGTCATGTTGTTATTGTGTATTCCTTTCTTTGCGTTGAAACGCTTTATTGAATACCGCGCAGAACAACACACGCAAACGGAAAAAACCATCACCAAACAATGGGGTCAGGCACAAACCTTGATTGGCCCTGTACTCGTGCTACCGTATGTAGAACATTTGACCAGCATTGGCACAGTCACCGATACCAATGGCGAAAGCCGCGTCGCCAGCAAAGATGTATACAATAACCATACCGCCATTCTATTGCCGCAAACGCTGGATATTCGTGCCGATCTGAAAGCTGAACAACCTCACCTACCACATAACAACCTGAGCGCGTTGGTTTATCAAGCGAACCTCTCACTCAGTGGTGTCTTTGACCACGAAGCCCTGTTAAAAACGGGAAAAGGCGAGCGTAAAATCCAGTGGGATAAAGCTTACATCGCTTTGGGCATGAGTGATACCAAAGCACTGCAAGAAGAAACCAACGTAACATGGGATGGGACACGCCTATCCTTCGCATCTGGCACACAATTACCAAGCTTGCTCCCAACAGGGGTTCACATTCCTTTTCTGGGGAATACGAATAATGGCAACAAACATGAGTTTAAATTCACTTTCAACATTCACGGTAGCGAAAACCTTTCGTTCGCCCCCCTTGGTGAAAACACCAAAATTCGTTTAGCGTCTACTTGGGCGCAACCGCAATTTTTTGGCGATATTCCCCCCAGCAAACAATCCATTACAGAACAAGGCTTCAATGTAGAATGGAAACTGCCACCGCTGATACGCGACTACAAACAAACGTGGGAAATGGATGATCAGCAAACAACCAACCTCCAACAAGTCGCCATCGGAGTCGGGCTAATGCCACCGCCTACACTGTACCAAAACAGCCTCAAACTACTGCCTTATGGTTTCTTAATGGCAGTATTCATCTTGCTATGGGTATTGGCATTTGATAAGCAGAAAACCAACCAACGCTTAAATATTATACATTACGCAGTGACTGGCGGCTTTTTTGGAATCTTTTATCTTATTTTGCTGGCGTTGGGCGAACAGCTCGCGTTCTTACATGCCTATGTCGTATCCGCAACCGCTGTGATCGTTTGCTTAACACTGTACATGGCATGGTTGTTACGCAGCAGTTGGCAAACCTTATGGTTACTGAGCCTACTGATCGCCCTTTATGCAGGTATGTACTTACTCCTCCTGCATCCGCGCTGGTTACTGGTCAGTGCCGTTGGTATGGTGGTTAGCATGGGAGTGTTGCTGATGTACATCAGTTTGACTCGCCCCCGTGCCACGTCCAGCAGTTGAAGAAGCCTCGCGTTTCTGATGCCGACGATGCGTACTGCGTTGTTCATGAGCCGCAGTACCATTCTGTTTACGCGCATGATGACGCACGGGATGATGTGTTCCCTCACGTTTTACACGTTGGGGACGCTGAACATCGGGCGCTAACAGGTCTTCCGTGATCTTGCTGACGGGAATAGCCTTACCCGTGTACGCTTCAATTTCTGGCAAATAAAATGCCGTATCTTCACAAGCAAAACTG
>CAZEQX010000085.1:0-10808 GCA_964514635.1 uncultured Thiothrix sp. | reverse complement strand
CCAGCAAAATCAGTGCAGTACGCCCCGGATAAGCGCGTAATGCACGGTAGCTGAACTGGAAAGTATCTGCGGTTTTCAACCGTTTCTATCCTTGCGTTGCCTTCCAAAAAGGCGTTCATAATCCCAGTCGCGGATGGCAATCAACACCGTCGAACCTTTACGCTCACCAATGGGTAAACTGGAATCGTCTTTGCTTAGGGTGTCGAAATCTTTCGCCAATTGCTGCATTTTACGCTGAAATAACGCATTACTCGCATCACTTAACATGCCATTGAGTACCAGTAACTTCTCGCTGTCTTTGGTAAACGTGGTGCGAAAGTACTCTGTTTCAATTTTCGCGCGGAACAGTTGCATAATAGGGCCATCATCCAACCATTTAAAATTTGGTGCAATCAGTAACTTAATCCGATTCTCCGGTTGTAGCTCAATAATACGCAAACGATCCAAGTGTGCAAGGTAGCGAATGACTTGTGTGTCACTAAACTCATAACGGTTGGTAATATCCAGCAGACTCCAGCGATTCAAGACGCAAACTGTCACCAATAACAAGTGTAAGTCATCGGCGATTTCTTTTTCCTGCGAATAACTCAATTCGCTAATGGGTTTGTTATGCTCGGTACGCATTTCGCGCACCAGATCAGAAATTTCCAAATCCATTAAATTGCAAATCGCATCCAAACGTTGCAATGATAAATTCTGTTCTGAAAACAAACGTTTAACGCTTGCCTCAGACAAATCCAAATGCAGAGCAACATCCTGATAGGTTTTATTGTGACGCTTGAGCAGCTTTTTCAGCGTGTGTAATAGGTCGGTTGTTTGTGGCATGGCTATTCACGTCGTTGTTAGCAATCTCGCCACATTATAATAGGTTATCGATTAGAAAAATGCCGTTATGGCAGATTAAATAACACTGCCATAACGCATCTGCTAGACACTAAGTAGCATCACTTTTTGCTGGCTTTTTTCTTAGTCGTTTTTTTCACCTTGGGTTTACTGGTAATGGTTTTGTCCAAAGCGGTCAATTCCGAAGCAGTGAAATACATTTCGTCATCCGCTGTTGCAGTATTGGGGTCAATACTGATCGAACTGGGATACCCGTAAGCCGCATCGTATTCCACATCAATACGCGCCGCTTTATCCTCAATAGCCTTGCGAATCACCTCAAACAAACCTTCGACCGTCACTGCATCGGTAATGCGTTCCCACGGTAACAAGGTTTTTTCGGGCAAAAGATACGCCGTCTGCACACGCTCATGCTGCACCTCTATCGCAATCGGTTTGCGGTATTCGGCCGTACAAAAGCACGAACGCTGTAAAGTATAGCCATAATGCTCCGGCTGTTTTTGTCGCCATTTGGTTTCAGCGGCTAACAAATCACGGTTCGCCATGAAATACAGTTCTGATGCGGTGTTATTGCTTGGCTTGCTGGTCGTACTACCAATCGAACCCACCCCAGGAAGATTCACACCAGAAGTCACACACCCACTCACACCCAAGACACACAATGCCACTAATACTAATTGTTTCATCATCTTAGCCCTCACAATCACAGTAACCAGTCAGACTCAAGCCCCGCCATAAAGTTCAATAAGCTTGAACAACAAGCATTTATCACCCAGTCACTTGTCTATATGGTTAGTTGCATTCGCCGCTGGCTGTGGTGTAATCCGCTGTTTCGTTGGATTCAGGAGTTTTCCGGTGTATCAAGGGTTGGCACAGCGTCTTCGCGCAATCGAAACACATCAACTTCAGCCACAGTTGCGTAATGCCCGCACGGGGCTGGAAAAGGAAAGCTTGCGCGTGAATAGCAGCGGGCGTTTGGCACAAACAGACCATCCAGCGGTATTGGGTTCGACCTTAACGCACCCGTGGATTACCACCGATTACGCTGAATCCTTGTTGGAATTGATCACCCCGCCGCAAGAACGCGCCGCGCAATCGTTGGATTTCTTGCTGAATATCGAAACCTTTGTGTATCAGCATTTGAATGACGAACTGCTGTGGACGACCAGTATGCCGTGCGTCTTAGCGGGGGAAGATGACATCCGCATTGCCGAATACGGTTCTTCCAATGCCGGACGCATGAAACACGTCTACCGCCAAGGTTTGGCATGGCGTTACGGCAAAACCATGCAGGTCATTGCGGGGATTCATTTCAACTACTCATTTGACGAAGCCTTCTGGCAACCGTGGCAAGCCGTGCAAGGCGACACAGGCACGTTACGCCACTTCCGCGACGCGCAATACATGGCGTTGGTGCGTAATTTACAGCGTTATGGCTGGTTGATTATTTACCTGTTTGGTACATCACCCGCCATTTGCAAAAGCTTCCTTGGCGGACGCACACCACCTGCGGGCATGGAAACCTTCAATGAGCACACGCTCTACGAACCGTTTGGCACTTCATTACGCATGGGCAATATCGGTTACACCAACAGCAAAGAAGACAAAAATGGCGTAAAAGTCTGTTACAACACGCTGGAAACCTACATCGCCAACTTACGCCACGCCATTCAAACTCCCTGCCCGGCCTACGCCGAAATCGGTGTGGAAGTCGACGGCACTTACCGCCAACTCAATGCCAACATTCTGCAAATCGAAAACGAATACTACAGCACGGTGCGTCCTAAACAGCCATTACGCGGCTTTGAAAAACCGACCGATGCCCTTGAACAACGCGGCATTGCGTATGTGGAACTGCGTTCAATCGACGTGAACGCCTTTGAACCCGCCGGACTCAGCCGCAAACAACTGTTCTTTTTAGAAACGTTCATGCACTTCTGTTTGCTGCAAGACAGCCCATTCGTGACAGTGGATGAATTTGCCGCGATTAACCACAACCAAATGCTCACCGCACATCGTGGGCGCGACCCACAAGCGCAATTGAACTGGTTTGGTGAAAACGTCTCGTTGCAGCAAAAAGCCTTGGAAGTATTAGCCGCAATGCAACCTGTTGCTGAATTACTCAACCAAGTCCACGACGAAACCTGTTACACTAACTGCCTGAGCAGCCAAATTGCCTTAGTGGAACATCCAGAGCTAACACCTTCGGCGCGGATGCTGGCGGAAATGCGTCAGCAGAACGAATGCTTTTTCGAGTTTGCGTGGCGTAAATCCCTAGAACATCGGGCGTATTTCCTCAATCGCCAGCTCACGCCCGACTTAGCAGAAACATTCCGACAAATGGCACAAGATTCGATTTCGCAACAAAAAACGCTGGAAGCCGCGCCACAGCTAGACTTTGCCACCTTCTTAGCGGCTTACGCGAGCGGAAATTTGTCTGCAACAAAAAATTAACACCAGAATCCTCCGATTTTAGTTACCAGCGGCAGAAAACTGGAGTACACTGACACTAACTTGCCTGATCCTTGGTGAATGACCGTGCGCTTTGCCCTTGATGCCCGCCCACGATTTCCTAGAGGTTTCAAAGCGCGTAACTTATCGGGTCAATGTGACCGATCGTTATCAGGTAATTCGTGTGTCTGTTTACCTCCTAACGTATCTCCCTAACAGCGCACGATTTTACGAGACGACATACAGTGAATATCTACGTTGGTAATCTGCCCTACAAAATCACCGATGCTGACCTGCGCGAATTGTTCGCGGCTTATGGGGATGTATCAAGCGTTAGCATGGTTAAAGACAAAATGACAGGGCAATCCAAAGGCTTTGGCTTTGTCGAAATGCCTAATGCTGCCGAAGCTACAGCCGCTATCCAAGGGCTGAACGAGAAAGCGGTTCAAGGACGCAACATCAAAGTCAACGAAGCAAAACCACGCGAAGATCGTCCACGCGGTGGTGACCGTGGTGGTTTCAAGCCACGCGGTGATCGTGATGGCGGCGGCTTCCGTCCGCGCAGCAATGACGGCGGCTTCGGCGGCGGTCGTGATGGTGGTCGTAATGATCGTGGCGGCGACCGTGGTGGTTTCCGCAAGCGTGAATATTAATAGTTAAATATTAGTGATTCGCGGGGGGTTGATAGGTTTTCTATCAACCCTCTTTTTTTTGTGCCTATGTATTGGTAATGCCGGATGGCAATACTTGCGGCGCATGAATACACAGGTGCTTATTGCGCCCTGTTTCCCCACTTTTGATACTAACTTGTGACTTCGCCACCCCACAGGTTTTGGCAATGAACTTGATTAAATGCTCATTCGCTTTGCCATCTACAGGTGGCGCGGTGATACGCACTTTAATGCGATCCTCCTGAATGTCGGCAAATTCATCACGGCTGGCTTTAGGTTGCACCCGCACAAACAGATGCAACACTTGTCCTTCCCAATGGTAAAAATTCGCCATTTCCCTACAAACCAAACGATTGCAGCAGGATCAACACCACATTCAACCCTAACAGGGCGACTAGCGGCGATAAGTCAACCATGCCTAGATTGGGTAATACCCGCTGAATCGGACGCAGTAAAGGGTCGGTTAAACTCGCTAATAAATCCGCCAATGGATTGCCGTATGCGCTTCCTGTCCAGCTCATGATCGCCTGCACGATCAAGGCGAAAATGTAAATCCACACCGTCGCGCGTAACAGGTCGGAAATCGCAGACAGCAAAATGGTAAATAAGCCCGCACTCACTCCGGCAATAGCAACCAACAAGAAGATTTTTAAAACCGTCAAGCCCAATGCGAGGACAATCGCTGCTGTATCAATCTTCCCCATTGCAGGAATCATCCGCCGCAATGGCACTAATACTGGGTTTGTCACCTTCACCAAAAACTGTGACAGCGGGTTATAAAAATTCGCACGCACCCACGCCAACAAAAAGCGCAGCAGTACCGCGCCAATGTACAACGAAAATAAACTTTCAACTAAAAATAAACCAACATTTTGTAACGCATTCATGCTTCACCCTTCACCCTGTTAAGTATTGACTGCGGCTAACTCTCGCGAACGCTTTTCTGCTGCTTGTAAGGCTTGTTCAAACAAAGTGGATAACCCACCATCATTTAGGACATTGAGCGCGGCTTCGGTTGTTCCGCCTTTAGAAGTCACCTTGCGGCGTAATTCCGCTGGCACATCGGTGCTTTCCAAGGCCAAACGCGCCGCCCCCAAAGCCGTTTGCACGATTAACAAATGCGCATCTTCACGCCGAATGCCCATGTTTTCGGCGGCAGCTTGCATGGCCTCCATCACAAGGAAGAAATACGCCGGACCACTGCCTGAAATCGCCGTAACAGCGTCCAGTTTACCTTCGTCCTCAAACCATAAGGTAATCCCCACCGCTCGCAGGATGCTTTCTGCTTGGCTGCGTTGTTTATCATGCACTTGCGCATTAGCAAACAAGCCTGTTGCCCCCGTTTGCACTAGGGCTGGCGTGTTTGGCATACAACGCACAATCGGCAAATTACCGCCCAACCAACGGTTCAACGCAGCTTCTCGAATCCCAGCGGCTACCGAAATAAACAGCGGGCGACTACGTTGTGCTTGTTCGGCTAAACCTTGCACGACATCACCCATGATTTGCGGTTTAATTGCTAAAACCACCACATCCGCACTTTGCATGGCCTCCAGATTGTCCGTGAAGGTTGCTACTTGAGGAAAATGCTGGCGAATCGCATCCAACTGCGTTTGCTCTGGGTCTGCCACGCGAAGAACCACATTCGCATTATCGTTCAACAAGCCAACAATCAAACTCCGTGCCATATTACCTGCACCAATGAAGGTAATAACGGTTGGTTTTTGTGCAATTTGAGGTGTTTCCATATCCATTTTCGTGTCTGCCAGTAATCTTTTTAAAAAATTTCCGAGATAATGGGCATTATTTTACGCTGTCCAAGGGCAAGAATGGAAAATTTAGTCTTACTCGGTTTGCTAGGTGCGGGAATCTGGTTCTGGTTAGATTCCATGCAAGCGCGGGAACGCGCCATCGCAGCGGCAATGCACGCCTGTAAAAGCGTCGGTGTGCAGTTTTTGGATCAAACCGCCGCGCTCGAAAGCCTAAAACCCGCCCGCAATACGCAAGGGCATTTGGTCTGGCGGCGCATTTATCGCTTTGAATACAGTGCAGCAGGTGTGGAACGACGCATTGGACGCGCCATTGTACGCGGCAAAGTACTCGAACAAGTGCAATTGGATACCGATAATGGCACAACGATTGAGCAATATTAAACATTAACAGGGCAATAACGATGCAATGGAATTTACGACCGCATCCAAACACGCCATGCGCAGCGGTGCAGTCTTTACAGGCAGAAATCGTCCTGCAAACCAATGGCGATTGGCTATTTCGCTATGCATTACAAGCAGATATGCAGGCGTTACGCATTCCTGCATTGCAGACCTCTGCTGCGGTCGACGGTTTGTGGGAACACACTTGCTTAGAAGCGTTCATCGGCGTTACGGGTGAAACGGCGTATCGTGAGTTTAACTTTTCGCCATCAACGCAATGGGCAGCGTATGCGTTTTGCGACTACCGCGAGCGCAATGTTTGGGCGGCAAGCACCACACCCGTGATAACGGTTGCGCCAACGGCAACGGGGCTGACGCTAGAAGCGCGTATTGCAGCGGCGGATTTACCCAGCAATCCTGCGCAACAGCCGTGGCAAATCGGCTTAACGGCGGTGATCGAAACCGCAACGGGCGAAAAGTCGTATTGGGCGGTACACCATCCGGCAGCAAAGCCGGATTTTCATCATCGCGGCGGCTTTGCCTTTACGTTCATTGCCTGATATATACTTGCTGATTACAGGCAAGCGTTTCAGGAATGGCAATTAGATGTTTTCACCTCATCAAAGCGCGTATTTTGCGCACTGGTTAAGTTTGGCAGGTAAAGCCGAAGAAGCACTCACCCAAACCATTGCCAGTGCGAAAGTTGACATGAATCCGCATCAGGTAGAGGCGGCATTATTTGCGTTGCGCTCCCCACTATCCAATGGTGTGATCTTGGCGGATGAAGTGGGGCTAGGAAAAACCATTGAAGCCAGCCTAGTTCTTGCGCAAAAGTGGGCAGAACGTAAACATAAGTTACTGCTGATTGTACCTGCCACCTTACGCAAGCAGTGGAGTCAGGAACTTCAGGAGAAATTTGCTCTTCCTTCGGTGATTTTAGAAAGCCGTAACTTTAAGGAAGCACAACAAACCGGAATCGCTAATCCATTTCATCGTGAAACGACGGGCAAAGCAGCGATTGTCATTACCTCTTATGAATTTGCGGCGCGTAAGGCTCAAGAGTTAGGGCGCGTGCCGTGGGATTTAGTCGTATTTGATGAAGCCCATAAATTGCGTAATGTGTATAAAAACGATGGTGCAAAAACAGCGCGTACTTTACGCGACACTCTACGCAACACACCGAAAATTTTAATGTCTGCTACGCCCCTGCAAAATAGTTTATTGGAGTTATACGGTTTAACTTCAATGATCGACCCGTATTTTTTTGGTGATATGGATTCATTCAAAGCGCGTTATGTGCGTCCACGTTTGGGTGAAAACCAATTGCGCGAATTACGGCGGCGATTGCGTAAATTGATTAATCGTACTTTACGCCGAAAAGTGCAGGAAGAAGGCGGCATTAATTTTACTAAACGCTATTCCTTGACCGAGGATTTCCGCCCAACACCCGAAGAATTACGCCTTTACGACGATGTTTCGCATTATTTGCAACGTGATGATTTACTGTCTATTAAACCGAATGCTCGTCATCTGGTCACATTGGCTATTCGTAAAATTCTAGCATCTTCTTCCTATGCCATTCAGGGGACGTTGGAAAACATGATTGAGCGGCTGGAAAAAAAGATGCCGCTGCTAGACGTGCTTGAAGCCGATTATGATGCCTTTGATGATACTACCGATGCTAATGATATTGATGAAACAGACAGTCTTGACCCTGATGCATTGCAAGATGAGATTGATCAACTCAAAGTATTTAAACAACTAGCGCATAACATTACCTTAAATGCCAAAGCAGAAGCCTTACTGCGCGTTTTAGATAGAGCTTTTGAATTTAACCAACGTTTAGGTGGGGCGCGAAAAGCCGTTATTTTTACGGAGTCCGTGCGGACTCAAACATGGTTAGCAAAAGAATTGGCGCGGCAGGGTTTTGCAGATCAAATTGTGTTACTCAATGGCAGTAATAATGACCCCTTATCCAATCGCATTTATCAGGAATGGCGACAAAAACACCAAGGTTCAACGCGCGTTTCGGGTTCAAAAAGCGCGGATATGAAAGCTGCATTGGTGGATAAGTTCCGTGATGATGCCACGCTGATGATTTGTACCGAAGCTGGTGCCGAAGGTATTAACCTGCAATTTTGTTCGATTCTGATTAATTATGATTTGCCGTGGAATCCACAACGAGTCGAACAGCGTATTGGGCGTGTGCATCGTTATGGGCAAAAACACGATGTCGTCGTCGTGAATTTTATTAATAAGGGTAATCGTGCCGATGAGCGTGTTTTTGAATTACTGAGCCAGAAATTCCAATTGTTTGAAGGTGTATTTGGCGCGTCCGATGAAATTTTAGGTTCTATTGAGTCTGGTGTGGATATTGAACGGCGGATTCATGATATTTACCAGCGTTGCCGTGATGATGCGCAGATTGAAGCCGAGTTCAATACCTTACAAGATGAACTTAAGCAACAATTAACCAGCCGGATGCAAGATACCAGCCGTTCGGTATTGGATACGTTTGATGTGGATGTGGTGAAACGCCTGAATATGCGGCGCGAGCAAACCATGACCCAATTAAATGATTATCAACAGATACTGTTGTATTTGGCAAAAGCGGAATTACCCAATGCGGTTTTTAATCAGCACCGTTTTCGCTTAGACCAACAATGGTTTGATGTGCGTTGGCAAGAAGCTGAAGCCACCGATGCACAGTTTTTTCGCCCACAGGAAGGTTTAGGCGAAGAACTCATTCAGCAGGCAAAGCAACGAATATTAAGCAGTGTGGTCGTGGAGCTGAATTATTCTGCATTAGCAGGCGGGCATTATTCTGATGTAAAAGCCTTATTAGGGCAATCGGGTGAAATGTTGGTTGAGAAAATCCGTTTCAGCAGTAAAAAACAAAGCATAGAACATTTACTAATAGCGGCATGTACTGATCAAGGTACGGTTTTAGCGGTGCGTACTGCGGAGCGTTTATTACAAGTCTCAGGGCAAGTTATTGCGGCGTATGGCACATTCCAACATGAAATAAATTTACTGGCAGAATTGGAACAACAAACCGCCAATCATTATCAACAAGTGGAAGTCGACAATGCACGTTATTACGAAGAGGAAAATGATAAATTAGAACAGTGGGCAGAAGATCGGAAGGTTGCCTTGGATATTCGCATTAAACAACTGGATATGGAAATTCAAGAGGCACGCAAAGCCGCCCGTCAAGTACCCAGTTTGCAAGAAAAAATCCAAGCCAAGCGTGAACTCAAGCGTTTAGAACAAGAGCGTGATCAAGAAGTATTAAACTATCACACTGAAAAAAAACGTATCGAAGCCGAGGAAGATCGTCTATTAGATGAAGCAGCGGAAATGCTGGAATTTAAAATGGTGCGGGAACGTTTGTTTACTATTCGTTGGCTACTGAAGGAGGACGCATGATTAGCACGACAGATTTAGTGCGCGAATTACTCTACCAGATTCGTCTGAATGAAGATTCAGTGTATGAATTTAAAGAATTGTTTTTTAAAGATAATAAAATTACTGACCCACATCGCCACAGTATGTCAGATGAATTAGCCGCCTTTGCTAATACGAATGGCGGCATGATGGTATTAGGTGTGGCTGACAAATCACGCGATGTTGTTGGTATACCCGTTGAGTATTTGGACAAAGTGGATGAATGGCTAGGGAATATTAATACACAACTGATTGAACCACCATTACCGCTCGAAATCCGCGTGTTGGAAATTCCTAATCGACAAGGTGAACAAAAAGCGGTTGTATGGGTTCGGGTTAATAAAAGCCTATTTGTACACCGCAGCCAAGGTGGTTATTTCCAACGCATGGGTTCAAGCAAACGTCAGATGCCACCGGATTTATTAGCACGCATGTTCCAACAACGCAGCATGGCACGCTTGATTCGATTTGATGAGCAAATAGTTCCGCAAGCTGGCTTGGAAGCCATTGATCTTGTGTTGAAAGAACGCTTTTTACGCGGTGATTTACCCGAAAAAATGCAGCTTAAAAAACTGTATTTGATTGCAGAAGATGAAAGTAAACAACTTTGTTTAACTGTCACGGGTGTTTTATTGCTAACCGCACGTCCAGCGGATTTTTTATCTTCCGCCGTTGTGCAATGTGTGGCTTATAGCAGCACAGAACGCAATGCTGAATACCAAGTCGATGCACATGATTGCGAAGGTTCAATAGATCAACAAATTCAATGTGCTTTTCAGTTCGTCAAACGCAATATGTGCGTGGAAGCGGTGAAACGCCCTGGTCGAATCGACATTCCACAGTATGATTTAGGCGCGGTTTACGAAGCCATTGTAAATGCCGTGGCGCACCGCGATTATTCGGTTTATGGCGCACGCATTCGCCTGCATTTATTCAGTGATCGCCTCGAACTCAGTACGCCGGGTGGTTTACCCAATAGCCTTACCGTTGATTCAATGGATGCCAATAGCATTACCCGCAACGAAACGCTGGTAAATCTCTTGAGCCGCTATTTTCCGGCTGATCCGGTGAGTAGACGACAAAACATGATTGAACGACGCGGCGAAGGCGTGCCCACCATTCTCAATGCCAGCGAACGGCTCTCTACGCGCTTTCCCGTTTACGAAAACCGCGATAATGCTGAACTCAAACTAACCATTTACGCCGCCAGCCGTCAGATGAATGGCTTGGTCGCACAATTTGA
>CAZEQX010000084.1:0-10964 GCA_964514635.1 uncultured Thiothrix sp. | reverse complement strand
ACGCCAATTTCTCCAATAAAGCGTCGGTCGCTTCAACCAGAGCCTGTTGAATCAGCGGTTCACTCGCGGCGTGACCACACGCAGGAATCACTTTGAAATCCGCATTCGACCACACTTTATGCAGGGCAAAAGCTTGTTCTAATGGGCAAATCATGTCGTAACGACCGTGGATGATACTGCCAGGTAAATGCGCAATACGCGCGGCATTCTTCAACAATTGGTCATCGCTGAAAAAACCATTATTGATAAAATAATGCGCCTCAATGCGTGCCACGCTCATGGCTGTGTACGGGTCTGTGAAATGCGAAATCACGGATTCTTTCGGCTGCAAATTCGCGGTACGCCCTTCCCACATTGACCACGCTTTCGCGGCCTGCATTCGCGCGATTTCGTTTTCCCCCGTCAAACGTTTGTAATACGCCGCAATCATATTGCCACGCTCGGCTTCAGGGATGGGCGCAAGAAAATCCTGCCAATAGTCGGGGTAAATGCGCTCCACACCATGACCTTGCTCGTAAAACCACGCAATATCGCGCGGACGACACAGGAAAATCCCGCGTAACACCATGCCCAACACACGATCAGGATGCGTTTGTGCATACGCCAATGCCAAGGTCGAACCCCATGACCCGCCAAAAACTGCCCAGCGATCAATCCCCAAATGCTCACGAATGCGTTCCATATCGCTGACCAAATCCCACGTCGTATTATTTTCCAACGACGCATGAGGACGTGAACGCCCACAACCACGCTGATCAAACAACACAATACGGTAACGGTTGGGATCAAAAAATTGCCGATGCCACGGTTCACAGCCTGACCCTGGCCCTCCGTGCAGGAAAACCACAGGCATACCGTGTGGATTACCACATTCTTCGACATAAATTTCGTGAATCTCATCCACCTGCAAATAAAAATGCTGGTTATCGTGGATGGGTGGATACAGTGGACTCATGGCATCGCCTCCGTTCGTTTTACCAAGCGTAGCACTAACTAAGGATCACCGTATAGCCTGCCAAAAAGTCTGGAACAGGGGCTTGTTGCAGGAATGAGGAGCGTATAGGGATGGCAAGGAAGAAAAAGACCTGAACAACTTCTGATCCAGTGTAAGTAGTTTAAGCCGATACACGCGAGCTGTTGCCGCAATCATTGCATCTGGTAATTTCAGCTCTAAACCACGCCGAATCTGGATAGTTTCATCTTCAATGTCGGTAGTAAGTTCCAAGTACTGCATCGCATCCAATAAACGCCGGATAGCCTGATCTTCATCTGCGGTAATTCCCGCAAATCCCAGCAATTCCATGCGAGTAATCGCGCTATAAGCACACTCGGATAATATCGGTTGAAACTCGCTCAGGTATGCAATGACATTCGGTGACTGTTTCAGTACGCCAATAATGATAGTGGTATCAAGTAAATACTTAATCCCAATCACTGCGCATGTTTTCCTGTATGCTTAATGGAGAGTCATTGAAGTTTGGCGAATCTTTGAGGATTCCCGCAAAATCCAATAGTTTATTCGATGACGATACATTCACACGACGCATTGACGATTTCACTAATGGTCTACGCAGGAAACGTACAAAATCCAACACCTCCTGCATTTTATTGGAAGGTAAATAACGCAATTCGCGCAAGATATGGGCATTGGTAATGGTTTGTTGCATCCGCATGGTATCGTTTCCTGATCGTTAGCCACCCCGTTTTATCATAGCACTCACACCAAGAACCGCCTCGTAACGAGTTATTTGTTAGCGACCTCCGTTGCCACCATACTCATTTGACGTTATAGCCTGAAAAGACCTAGAATAATACTCAACAATACTGAGGAGTGAGTGTGACGCTTATTCCCTCACTCCGTGATAACAGCAAACGGAAGGAGGAGTGCGGGTCATGTCAAAACTCAACCATTCACCGCTACCTGTCGTGATTGCGGGCTACGTCCGAACCCCTTTCACCCTCGCTCACAAAGGCGCGTTCGCCAAAGTCCGCCCCGACGATTTACTCGCCGCCGCCCTACGCGGTTTGCTGCAAAAACTGCCCATTGATTCCAATCAAATCGAAGACGTGATGGCGGGTTGCGCTTTTCCCGAAGCCGAACAGGGTTTCAATATGGCGCGGATGGTGGCATTACTCGCGGGTTTACCGCACAGCGTCGGCGGGGTCACGGTGAATCGGTTTTGCGGCTCGTCGATGCAAGCCATTCACCAAGCGGCGGGTGCGATTCAACTGAATGCAGGGGAAGCTTTTTTGTGCGGCGGGGTAGAATCCATGACGCGCATTCCGATGACAGGCTTTAACCCCGCCCCCAATCCGCAGTTGTACCAAACCTTACCCACTGCCTACTTGAGCATGGGGCAAACCGCCGAATACCTCGCCAAAACGTTCGCCATTAGTCGTGCGGCACAAGACGCTTTCGCACTGCATAGCCAGCAAAAAGCCGCTGCTGCACAAGCTGCCGGACGTTTTCACGACGAAATCATTGCGGTGGGCAAAGTCACGCAAGACGGCTGCATTCGCGCCGATACCACGCTGGAAGCCTTAGCCAGCCTCAAACCTGCTTTTGACCAACACGGCACGGTTACGGCTGGCACGGCATCGCCCTTAACCGATGGTGCAGCCATGACGTTGGTGTGTAGCGAAACCTTTGCCCGCGAACACGGCTTACCCCTGCTGGCACGGATTCGTAGCATTGCCATCGCCGGATGCGCCCCCGAACGCATGGGTTTAGGCCCAGTCGCCGCCACGCACAAAGCTTTACAACGTGCGGGTTTGAGCCTTGCCGACATTGACCTAATCGAACTCAATGAAGCATTTGCCGCGCAAGCACTCGCCTGCATTCAAGCGCTGGAACTGGAAGAAAGCCGTATTAACTTGGATGGCGGTGCGATTGCCTTGGGGCATCCACTCGGTGCGACGGGTGCGCGAATCACGGGCAAAGCCGCCGCTTTATTGCAACGCGAAGGCAAACAGTTCGCATTAGCCACCCAATGCATTGGCGGTGGACAAGGCATCGCCACCATTCTGGAGGCTGTGTCATGAACGCCACCATAAACACCGAATCCAGCATCCGCAAAGCGGCGGTAATCGGTGCGGGTGTCATGGGTGCGGGGATTGCCGCACACCTTGCCAATGCCGGAATCGCGGTATTATTACTCGACATTGTGCCGCCGAATGCCACTGAGCGTAATGTCATTGCGCAAACCGCTTTAGCCAAATTGCAACACGCCGACCCTGCCCCGTTCATGCACCCGAACAATGCACGACTGATTAGCATCGGCAATGTGGAAGACGATCTAACCAAGCTGCACGACTGCGATTGGATTATCGAAGCGGTGGTGGAAAATCTCGCCATTAAACAAAGCCTCTACCACAAACTTGCAAGCGTGCGTCGTGCCGATGCAATAGTTTCCTCGAATACCTCTTCCATTCCGCTGCACACTTTACTAGAAGGTTTACCGGACGATTTCGCACAGCATTTTTTGATTACGCACTTCTTTAACCCACCGCGTTACATGCGCTTGCTGGAAATCGTCAGTGCCGCACAAACCGCCCCCGACGCAGTGGCGAAAATCCATTACTGTGCCGATGTGCAATTGGGCAAAGGCGTGGTGCAATGCCACGATACTGCCGGATTCATTGCCAATCGCATTGGTATTTTCTGGGTGCAAACCGCCATTCTCGAAGCGATTGCGCTGGGTTTGAGCGTGGAACAAGCCGACGCGGTATTGAGCAAGCCGTTTGGTATTCCCAAAACGGGCGTGTTTGGCTTGTCGGATTTGGTCGGTTTGGATTTAATGCCGCATTTGCTGCAATCCATGCGCCATTTACTGCCCGCGTCCGACCCGCTGATGGCAAAAATGCAGCTTCCCGATGTGGTGCAAAACCTGATTGCCAATGGTTACACGGGGCGTAAAGGCAAAGGTGGCTTTTACCGCCTCGTCACGCAAGATGGGGTAAAAGTTAAACAATCCATCAACTTACAAACGGGTGAATACGTCGCTTCACAACCCGCGCAACTCGACAGCCTAAGTGCTGCGAAACAAGGCGGTGCGGCGGCATTACTGCATCACCCCGATCTTGGCGGGCAATATGCGTGGCGCGTATGGTCGCAAACCTTGTGTTATGCCGCATCTCTCGTACCCGAAATTGCCGACGACATTACCGCCGTCGACCAAGCCATGCGCCTCGGTTACAACTGGCAATACGGCGTGTTTGAACTGCTAGATCGCATTGGCGTGGAGGCGTTTGTCACGCGCTTACAAGCAGAAAACCTAGCCGTGCCGCCATTACTGGCAACCGCGCACGGTTTTTACCGCCATGCCAATGGCACAAGTGAATATTTAGGCACGGATGGCGCGTATCACGCCCTGCAACGTCCGGCGGGCGTGTTATTACTTACAGACATTAAACAACACAGCCAAGCGTTGGCGGCGAATGCGTCGGCGAGTTTATGGGACATTGGCGATGGCGTGGTGTGTTTGGAATTTACCAGCTTTAACAATACGCTCGACCCGCTGGTATTAGACATGATCCAACACGCTATTCCGCTGATTCAACAGCATTACCGCGCTTTAGTGATTTACAACGAAGGCGAAAACTTCTCGCCCGGTGCGAATTTAGGTCTATTGCTGCAAACCGTCAGCGCGGGCGCGTGGCAACAACTCGAAGGCGTGGTGCGTTACGGGCAACAAACCTACCAAGCATTGCGTTACGCGCCGTTCCCTGTGATTGGCGCACCGTCGGGCATGGCATTGGGTGGCGGTTGCGAAATCTTACTGCATTGCGACGCGGTACAAGCGCACGCCGAAACTTACATGGGTTTGGTCGAAACGGGCGTGGGCATTATTCCCAGTTGGGGCGGCTGCCAAACCATGCTGCAACGCTGGGTAGATTTTCCAAAACGCCCCCAAGGCGCAATGCCTGCGATTAGTCGATGCTTTGAACTGTTGAGCATGGCAACCGTGTCCAAATCCGCCGCACTCGCCAAAGATTACCTGTATTTGCGCCCCGACGATGGCATTACCCTGAACCGCGCACGCTTGCTTGCCGATGCCAAAGCCCGCGCCTTAGCAATGGCGGAAAACTACCAACCACCGCAACCGCAAAGCCTTGCTTTACCTGGGGAAACTGCCCGCATCGCTTTGGAACTGGCGATTCACGATTTCCACGCCCAAGGCAAAGCCACCGCCCACGACGTGGTGGTTGCCAGTGCCTTAGCGCGTGTTCTCAGCGGCGGCGATACCGACATTACCAACAGCTTGAGTGAAACCGATTTGCTGCGCTTAGAGCGCGAACACTTCATGCAGCTAGTTCACGAACCCGCCACCTTAGCGCGGGTGGAACATTTACTGAAAACAGGCAAACCATTGCGCAATTAACAATAGCATCGACTCACTGCGTCATAACGCAAGGGGGAAATCATGGAAAGGTTATGGTTAAACAGCTACCCACCACACGTTCCGGCGGAAATTGACCCCGCCCAATACACCTCTATCGTGGATTTGTTCCAGCACAGCGTCGAACGTTTTCACGACCGTCCCGCATTTCAAAACATGGGTAAAATCCTCAGTTATCACGAAGTCGACGAACTGTCGCGTGAGTTTGCCGCGTATTTAATCCACGAAACCGACTTGCAGGCAGGGGATCGTATCGCACTAATGATGCCGAATCTGCTGCAATACCCGATTGCCTTGTTTGGCGCATTGCGGGCGGGATTAATTGTGGTCAATACCAACCCGCTGTACACCGAACGCGAGTTGGAGCACCAGCTCAAAGATTCCGGCGCGAAAGCGATTGTGATTTTGGCGAACTTTGCACACACGCTTGAACAAGTCATGGACGAAGTACCACTTACCACCGTTATTACCACGGAAGTTGGCGATTTACTCGGCTTCCCCAAAGCCTTGCTGGTGAATAGCGTGGTGAAATACGTTAAGCATTTGATCCCCGAATACCACCTACCCGAAGCGATTGGCTTTAACCAAGCCTTACACATTGGGCGCGAATACTTGGCGTTTTACCAGGATGCCAAACCGCAAGCGCACGATGCAGCATTCCTGCAATACACAGGCGGTACAACGGGCGTGGCAAAAGGCGCGGTATTAACCCATCGCAATTTGGTGGCAAACATGCTGCAAGCGCAGGCGTGGGCGGCGGCAGATTTGCGCGAAGGCAAGGAAATTTTCATTACCGCACTCCCGCTATACCACGTTTTCGCCCTGACCGCGAATGCACTGTTTGCGTTTGAATTAGGCGCGAAAAACGTGCTGATTACCAACCCGCGTGATTTGGATGATTTCATTCACACCCTCATTCACGAGCCGTTTACCTTCATTACGGGGGTCAACACGCTTTATAACGCCATGCTCAATCATGCGGAAATCAGTAAAGTCGACTTTTCGTATTTGAAAATCGCGCTCGGTGGCGGTATGGCGGTGCAAAAAACCGTTGCCGAACGCTGGCAAGCCCTAACAGGCGTTACCCTAATCGAAGCTTATGGCTTAACCGAAACATCGCCTGCGGTGTGCATTAACCCTATCGACCTGAAAGCCCATAATGGCATGATTGGTTTACCGATTTCTTCCACCGAAGTCTCGATTCGGGATTTAGATGGCAATGCATTAGGCGTGGACGAAACGGGCGAGTTGTGGGTGCGCGGGCCGCAAGTCATGCAAGGTTACTGGCAACGTCCCGACGAAACCGCCAAAGTGCTAACCACCGATGGTTGGTTACGCACGGGCGATATTGCCCTGATCAATGCGCAAGGCTTTGTCAAAATTGTGGATCGCCTCAAAGACATGGTATTGGTTTCCGGCTTCAATGTGTACCCGAATGAAGTGGAAGAAGTGATTGCCAGCCACCCGCAAGTGCTAGAAGTTGGGGTGATCGGGGTGAAAGACGAACATTCCGGCGAAACGGTGAAAGCCTTCGTAGTGAAAAAAGACGACAGTCTAACGGAAGAAGCCCTACGCGCTTTTTGTCATCAGCAGCTTTCCGCTTATAAATGCCCCAAACAAATTGCATTCTTGGAGCATTTACCGAAAAGCAACGTAGGCAAAATTCTGCGCAAAGAGTTACGCAAATTGTAGCTTACGGCACACGTTTGAAAACTTGTTGCGGCATGTCGCCGTCGATCATTTTCAGCACGAGGTTATTGGCATCTAACTGCACAATAGCGTAGAAAATGGCATCAAATTCCCCTTTTACCAACAAACAAGGCTGGTTTTTTTCGCCATACGCACAGTTAGATTGGTATTCGACGGTTTGGGCGGGCATTGGCGTGCCTTCGCTACTTTCCAGCCAATCGCTACCTTGGATTTTGACCACAAAGGATTGATCTTCGGACTGCCATGTTCCCGCTAAGGCCGCTGGCAATGGTTCGACAGCCGTTTGTTCGACGGGAGCGGCGGGGGCTTCTGTGGTTTTAACCATTTCGACTTTGGGGTCGGATTGAGGCGCATCGCTAGGTTTGTCGCCACCGCAAGCCGTTAATAACGACGTGGCACACAATACCGTTACAAGCCATGCTGTTTTCATTAGGGATACTCTCCATGCAATCATTAGATAATGCTTCGACATTCTTAGTTTTAAAGGGCTTTCTTAAGCCAATAGTAGTCTAATCTTCGGTGCTGTGCCTGCAAACACTCATAACAAGCCATGCTATCATTTTGATTATTCAAAAATAAATACGATAGCGTGTGTAAGTTACACCTAGCCCACACACTCAGACAAGTTTTTTTATATTAATCTTTGCTAATCATGTTCAGTAAAAAAACTACCGTTCGCCGCCTGAACTTGTTGCAAAGTCAGTTATTTGTATAGAATGTAAGCGTTCGCTCTTACAATAATGACAATAGGCAGCGGTTATGATGCATCCGATTACTGCACCTCTTATTTTGGTCGATCCAGACGGTTCTTGCGATTCGCTTTTTCAACACATCGCCACCGTCATAGCAGCCGGAGCGCGAAGTGTGCTCGTGCTGGCTTGTGATGATAATGGCTTTACTCCGCAACACCTTGATGAACGGTTGCGCGATTTGCCGATCCCCGTATTTGGCGGTATTTTCCCCGAAATCATTGCAGGAGAACAACGCCTCGCGCTAGGAAGCTTGGTATGCGGTTTACCCATGCCTGTTGAAGTGCATTATGTGCAACGGCTTTCTGACCCTGATGCGGATTACTTTGCCCAAACACAAGACCTGATTTCGCATGTGCCCAGTGGCACAACCTTACTGACATTGGTTGATGGTTTAAGCACCCGCTTATCTTCATTGCTAGATGGCTTATACGAAGCCCTCGGCGATAGCTGTAAATACTTGGGTGGCGGAGCAGGCTCTCTCAGTTTTCAACAAAAGCCTTGTTTATTTAGCAATCAGGGATTAGTGGGTGACTGCGCCCAAATCACGCTATTGCATTTACCTGTCAGTATTGGCATTAAACACGGCTGGCACAAGTTTGCCGGACCATTCTTCGTCACAGGTGCTTATGAAAACGTGATTACCACCTTGGATTACCGCCCTGCGTTTGAGGTGTACCGCGAAGTGGTTGAACAAGACTGTGGTAAACGCTTCGATGCCGACAATTTTTTCGATTTAGCGAAGGCTTACCCTTTTGGTTTGGAACGACTCAAAGGCGATGTCGTCGTGCGTGACCCGTTGTTTCAACAAGACAACGCCCTTGTGTGTGTCGGGGAAGTACCCGCCAACCACATTATTTACATTCTCAAAGGCGAACCGCGAGATTTGATCCATGCCGCGCAACAATGCGCCGCCCAAGCCGTTGCCCCACTTAATCCCCCCTTAGCCAACGGCAGTTTTGCATTATTGTTCGACTGCATTAGCCGCACGCTGTTTTTAGAAAGCGGCTTCATGGCAGAAATCGACCATATCCATTCCAGCTTACCCGCAGCAACCCCACTGCTAGGCGTATTATCATTAGGCGAGATTGCGGATACGGGCAACACTTGCTTAGAATTTCTGAATAAAACCATTGTGTTGAGTGTCTTCACCCCAACGGAGGAATATGGCGCATGACACCAACCTTGGAACTTGTTTCCATGCAATACGCATTGGCATTACTCATTGGGCAGGATTTGGAGTTACGCACCATGCTGCGCAAATTCCTGCCACCCGCCTTGAAGTTGCTAAACTGTCGCAGTGGTTACATTTGGCTACACCAGCGTGAAACCGCACACCCCATGCAGCCGTGTTACAGTTATCCGAGTCTCAATGCCCCATTAAACATTAGCCAGCCCATTCTTGCTGCACATTTACAACGCATTGCCAAACAGGATTGGCAAGTCAAAAAACCTGGGGAAATCGTCG
The DNA here is from genome assembly GCA_964514635.1 of uncultured Thiothrix sp. Taxonomy (GTDB): domain Bacteria; phylum Pseudomonadota; class Gammaproteobacteria; order Thiotrichales; family Thiotrichaceae; genus Thiothrix. The sequence continues at coordinate 1,638 of CAZEQX010000084.1, read as the reverse complement.
CCGAAAGCGATATGCACTACCATTTCCTACCATTGGGTAAAACGGGGCTATTGGTACTGCTGCGTGACCCACCCTTACCCGAATCCCACCTACTAGCCCTCGGATTAGTGCTAAAACGTTTGGAAACCGCGTGTTTGGCTTGCTTACAACATGCCTATTTAGAAGAAGCGCGGAAAGAAGCCCTGCAAGCCAAGGAAACGGCTGAAAAAGCCAGCCAAGCCAAAAGCGAATTTTTGGCCATGATCAGCCACGAAATTCGCACCCCCATGAATGGCGTAATCGGCCTAACCGACTTAATGCTCTACAGTGAACCTTCCACCTCACAGCGCGGTTATTTGGAGATGATCAAATCCTCATCCACCGCCTTGCTCGACATCATTAACGAAATTCTCGACTTTTCACGCATTGAAACCGGAACACTCAGCCTCAGTAATGCACCGTTTTGCTTACAAACCTTGCTTCAAGAAACCCTCACACCGCTCAAACTACGCGCTACGGAAAAAACGTTGACCTTAGACTGGCATATCGAACCCAATGTGCCACGCTTTTTGGAAGGCGACGCTGGGCGTTTGCGCCAAGTACTGATTAATCTGGTAGGCAATGCCATTAAATTCACCGAAACGGGCGATATTCACATCACTGTTCGTCGTCAAGAGCCAGAACACCACCCAGACACAGCCAGCGTATGTTTTTCGGTACGCGACACAGGCATAGGCATTCCGGTTGCCAAACAAGCCAGTATTTTCCAGCCCTTCCAACAAGCGGACAGTTCGATTGCCCGTCGCTATGGCGGAACGGGGTTGGGTTTGACGATTTCTTCACAACTGATCCAAATGATGGGCGGCAAACTGCAAGTCAAAAGCCAACTCGGACAAGGCAGCGTATTCCATTTCCATGTCGTGTACCGGATTGCCACCCCCGCTACAGCCCCCTGCGCAACGCAAACGATTCCGGTAGCACCATCGCCAAGAGCCGCGTTACACAGCCATAAACGCCCACTAAACATCTTATTAGCGGAAGATAATCGAGTGAATCGCCTCTTAGCTGTGCGTTTACTCAATAAAGCCGGACACCAAGTTATCACGGCTGAAAACGGACACGAGGCGGTTTCCGGTTGGTCCGAACAACGCCCCGATGTGGTATTAATGGACATGCAAATGCCCGTGATGGACGGTTTAGAAGCAACATTGCACATTCGTCGCCACGAACAACACGCCAGCCTACCACGCACCCCCATTATCGCACTTACCGCCAATGCCATGCACAGCGACCGCGAAAAATGCCTCGCCGTCGGTATGGATGACTTCATCAGCAAGCCATTTAACGTTCAAGAACTGCTACAAGTGCTAGAACGCTCCTGCGTAGCCTGAAATCGCGGCGGCAGGGGCTTTGCCCCTGCACCCCTTAACCCCCTCACCCCACCCCTCTCCCCCTCTGGGGGCGAGGGAGTGACAGTGTAACCAGCGACCAGTGGTTCAGTGCTCAGTTCATGGGGGCGAAACAACTAAACGAAACCCAATATCGATGCAACGGTCGTCTGGCGTGAGGTCGTAACGGGAAGCAGAACGCAACCCGCGAGGAACGTCGGACCACGAGCCGCCGCGCAACACACGACGAGAGGTATCACCACCTGCCCAC
>CAZEQX010000083.1:0-11075 GCA_964514635.1 uncultured Thiothrix sp. | reverse complement strand
GCTTAAGTTGTGCGCAACCGTGGACAACCGCCGTGGAACGCGCCTTGTGCCGATTGGGGCAGTTGGCGCAAGCATTAAGCCAAAATCAGGAAGGTGTAGATCACACCAACTAATGCACTGGCAGCCAATACCCACAAAATATCCAATTTGTATTTCCATAGCGCAATGAAAGCCGCGATAGACATTAGTGCATAAAACCATTCAAACGTGCCGCTTAAACTGTGTGGAAACAAAACGTGTATGCCAAAGAATACCGCGAGATTGACAATCACCCCGACGACAGCGGCGGTAATGCCTGTTAGTGGCGCGGTGAATTTCAAATCATTGTGGGTGGATTCAATCAATGGCGCACCTGCCAAAATGAAGAAAAACGATGGCAAAAATGTGTAAAACGTTGCGACACTTGCGCCTGCAAATCCGGCTAGGGCTAAGGATTCCGCACCGAATAGGGCTTTTGTCCAGCCGCCGACATAACCAATGAACGCCGTGACCATGACCAATGGACCGGGGGTGGTTTCACCGAGTGCGAGTCCGTCCATCATTTGTGTGGCAGTAAGCCAGCCGTAATGTTCCACACCACCTTGGTAGATGTAGGGTAAGACTGCATACGCGCCGCCAAACGTGACCATCGCTGCTTTGCTGAAAAATAGCCCCATGTCGCGCAATGTGCCGCTGGGTAACAGGGCAATCGTCACCAACCAAATGCCGCTAAAAATCACTACCAAGCTTAGTAAGCGCGATAAGCAAAATGCCGTGTGGGGCAAAACCGTATCATGGTCGATCAAGGCTTTGCCGTAAGTTTTGCCAGATGCGCCGTGTCCGCCACCGCTTTGGAAAACGTGCGGGGCGTATTTGCCGCCGAAGAATCCGGCAATGCCTGCGAGTAATACAATCAGCGGAAAGGGAATGTGCAAGGCAAAAATCGCTACGAACGAAGCCGCTGCAAAGCCCCATAACAGTGGGTGTTTTAACGCTCGTGAACCAATGCGCCACGCCGCAAAGACCACAATCGCAACTACCGCAGGTTTAATGCCATTAAAAATGCCTTTGACTAGCGTGACATCCCCAAAGGCGAGATAAATGTAAGTCAAGGCCGACAGAATGAACAGGGCAGGCAGGAAAAACAGCGTTCCGGCGACAATACCGCCTGCGGTGCGATGCAATAACCAACCGATGTACACGGCGAGTTGTTGTGCTTCAGGACCGGGTAATACCATGCAGTAATTCAGAGCGTGTAAAAAACGTTCTTCGGAAATCCAGCGGCGTTTTTCTACCAATTCTTGGTGCATCATGGCGATTTGCCCCGCCGGACCGCCAAAGCTAATGAAGCCGAGTTTGAGCCAATACCAAAAGGCTTGCCAAAACGTCGGGTGCGCTGGTGCGTGGTTGAAATCAGGTGGCGGGTTTGACATTTCATCCTCCGGTCATGAATGGTGTGCGAGAAGGTGGGCATTTTGGCTTATGATAATGGCAGTTTAATGACAATCATGAAGGGGGCGTATGTCCAGCCATTCTACATCTTATCGCAACCGCCAACTTTGGGCGTGGGCATTTTACGACTGGGCTAATTCTGCCTTTGTTACCACGGTAATGGTGGCGTTTTTCCCGATTTTTTTCCGTGAATTTTGGGCAAAAGGTTTGCCATCAGAAGAAATCACCCTGCATTTAGGCACAGCCAACTCCATAGCCAGTTTGTTGATTATGTGCCTCGCGCCATTGTTGGGTACGATTGCTGACCAAGGCGGTTTGAAAAAGACCTTACTAGGGGCGTTTATGTTGTTGGGGGCGAGTGCTACGTTGTTCATGACCAGCTTTGACATGGGGCAATGGCAATGGGCAATGACCGCGTTTATTGTGGCGGTGATTGGTTTTTTGGGGGGGAATATTTTCTACGACTCATTGCTGGTGGATGTGGCACAGGAAAAAGATTTCAACCGCGCTTCGGCTTTCGGCTATTCGATGGGGTATTTGGGCGGCGGCGTGTTATTTACTTTGTGTGTAATGCTGACGCTTAAGCCACAATGGTTTGGTTTGGAATCGGTGACAAGCGCGGTGCAATGGGCGTTTGGTATCACGGCTTTGTGGTGGGTTGTATTCAGTTTGCCATTGTTGTTATGGGTGCAAGAGCGCGGTATCGGGGATAAAGCGCGTCCGCCTTTAACCGCTTTGATTCGGCAGGCGTTTGGGCAGTTGTGGGGAACGTTCCAACACATTCGCCGCCTGCGCACGGTTGGTCTATTTCTGCTGGCTTATTGGTTGTACATCGATGGCGTGGATACCGTGATTTTCATGTCTGTGGATTACGGTAAAGCGTTGGGTTTTGATTCTAGCAATTTGATTCAAGCGTTATTGATTACGCAGTTTGTCGCATTTCCTGCGGCATTGGTGTTCGGTTGGTTAGGCAATCGTTGGGGAGCAAAACGCGGGATTTTGTTGGGCTTGGCAGGGTATGTGCTGATTACGGTTGGGGCATCGCAAATGCAAACCGTGAATGGGTTCTACGCGCTGGCATTGTCTGTGGGGTTGGTACAAGGCGGGGTGCAAGCATTAAGCCGTTCCCTTTTTGCTAGTTTGATTCCGAGTGATCAGGCGGCAGAGTTTTTCGGCTTTTACAATATGCTGGGTAAATTTGCCTCGGTATTAGGGCCATTATTGGTTGGTTGGGTTGGGGTTTTAACGGGTTCACCCCGTTTGGGGTTATTGGCGGTGCTGATTTTATTTGGGGCGGGGGCGTTCTTATTATGGAAAGTGCCTGAACAGCGTGCCGCTTAACCTTGTCATGATGGGAACAAGCAATACGCGATTGCTCGTTCCTGTTTCAAACCCCTGCTGGGTATTAGGCGGATAATGCCGTCTCTGTCGGGATTACGCGCTTGGGAAAGCCAATCTGTCGACCCTTTACATCATAGGTGTAGAGTAATGTGCCTTTTTGGATGTGAATGCAGTGCGGGGTGTAACTTTTCAGGCCGTCGCTAGGCCAACGTCCGGGGGCGGAAATGGACGTAACTTGTCTGCCCTCTTCATCATAGACATAAACCAGCGTACCATGCTGGACAGCTTTGCTGATAGTCATAACGTCTCTCCTCGTTAATCGTCATTTTTTATTGATATTAGCCGTACAACTTGAAGGGGAATTTTAACACAATGTCTGCAAACATCATCTTCTGATTATATGTCGAATTACTTATCGAGTTGGCAGAATACTGGCATATTGTTGCTGGATGTCATGATAATTGCCTTGTTATTGCCGACGATTGTGCTACAACGCCGCGATTCTGGCGCAACCTTAGCATGGATTATGGTCATTGTGCTGATTCCATTTCTAGGTTTACTAGCCTTTTGGTTGTTTGGCATGACTCCATTGTATTTGCGGCGGCGCAAACGTCGCAAGATCGAAGCCAAACTCGCCCCCGCGCTGGAACGCTTGCAGGATCGTTTAGCCACTGAACAGCAATTAAACGAAGTTTCGCCATCGCTGTTGACACTCGTGACACGTTTAGATGATGTCGGACCATTGTCGGGGAATGATGTGGTGATTATGCGCAACGGTGAGCAGGTTTTTGATGCCATCGAACAGGCTTTTACACAGGCAACCAAACACATTCACCTGATTTACTACATTTGGGAAAACGATTACACGGGGACACGCTTGCGTGATGCCCTGATTACCGCCGCTCAACGCGGGGTGACGGTACGTTTATTGGTGGATGATGTGGGTTCACGCACTGCCGATGCATTATTTTTTGCACCGTTACTAGCCGCAGGTGGCAAAGTGGCGCGTTTCATGCCCGTGCATTTGCTCAGCCGCCGTTTGAATTTGAACAATCGCAATCACCGTAAACTTGTTATTGTCGATGGGTGGTTATCATTCACAGGGGGGATGAATGTCGGGGATGTTTACGCCGGACGTGGTGAACCGTGGCAGGATTTGCACGCTTGTTTACGCGGCGCGGTGACACACGCTTTACAAGAAGTGTTTTGTCAGGACTGGTATCACGCCACACGCGAGAATTTGGTCAGAAAAGCCTTGGGCGATTTGTATTTCCCAGTGATTGCCGCGCAGGGCGATATTTGTGCGCAGTTTCTGGCAAGTGGTCCGGTGGATGAGCGTTGGCAAGCCATCCATACGGTATTGTTTGCGGCGATGAATCTCGCCACGCAACGCATTTGGATTGAAACCCCGTATTTTGTCCCTGACCGCCCGATCATGATGGCTCTGCAAACCGCCGCCTTGCGTGGGGTTGATGTACGCCTGTTATTGCCAGGGCGTTCGGATCATCGTTTGGTATTGTATGCAGGGCGTTCGTTTATTGACGATTTGCTGGATGTCGGGGTAAGGGTATTTGAATTGCATAGCGCGATGCCACACGCTAAGGCAGTGACGATTGATGGCACGTTTGCCACGTTAGGGTCTGCTAACATGGATCAACGCAGTTTTCGCCTGAATTTTGAAGGTAATGTGTTTTTTTATGGTGCGAAAGTTGCCAAGCAGTTGGAAGAAGGTTTTCTTGCATTGTGCGCGAATGCCGTTGAAGTGACCTTAGCGAAACGCCGTCGTCTCAGTAAACGTGAGAAACTATTGGAAAGCATGGCTCGTATTTTAGCACCGATGTTGTAGGTGACACGCATGGAATCATTACCGTACTACCTTGGATTGCCATTATGGGCAAATGCCCCGTGGAAAGGCTCATTATTTCGGCAGAACGCCAAACCTGCGGAGTTTCTCGCCCAATACGCGCAAGTGTTCAATGCGGTGGAAGGCAACACTACCTTTTACGCAGTACCGTCGGCGGAAATGGTCAAACGTTGGTTAGTCGCAACGCCAGACACATTCCGCTTTAGCTTTAAACTACCGAAAAGCATTACACATCAACACCAATTGCTGCACGTTGGTAAAGAAACCACGGAATTTCTGCAACGGCTTGCCCCATTGGGGGCGCGAATGAACGGGGTAATGGTTCAATTGCCCGCGAGTTTTTCACCCGATGCTTTACCCTTACTCGCCGATTTCTTGAAAACGTTACCAACGGATTACACCTACGCTGTGGAAGTCCGGCATCCCGCATTCTTTACGCATCCCCCAGCGCGAGAGGCTTTGAATGCCCTATTACGCACCCAACGGGCGGATCGTATTATTTTTGAAAGCCGTCCGGTTCACGCCGCCCCGCCATTGGATGAAGCCACCCGTGAGGCTCAAGCGCGAAAACCGCGCTTGCCTGTGCAGCTTGATACCACGGCACAGCAGCCTGTCTTGCGTTACATCGGGCATCCGATTTTGGCAGATAATCCACCGTGGTTAGCGCGATGGGTGGCGCAGACAGCACGTTGGATCACAGCGGGAATGCGTCCGCGCGTCTTTATTCACACCCCTAGTAATGAGCTTGCGCCTGTTTTGGCATGGCAATTTCATCAACAGTTACAGGCGAAAATCCCGACATTGCCCGACTTACCCCAATTCTTGGGGGAAATGGGCGTATCCCGTACTTTGCTGGTGTAAAAAGTGAAAAGTGGGTTGCGTGTTGGGGAGGGGTCTGGTATCCTTCCGCGCCTTTAGAGATTTAAGAATCGCAGATTTGGAGTATCCAGATGTCTCGTGTATGCCAAGTAACAGGTAAGCGTCCGATCACCGGAAATAACGTATCGCACGCTAACAACAAAACCAAACGTCGTTTCCTGCCGAACCTGCACGCGAAACGTTTCTGGGTAGAAAGTGAAGAACGCTGGGTCAGCCTGCGTGTTTCTACAAAAGGTATGCGTATCATCGACAAGGTTGGGATTGATTCCGTCCTTGCTGATATTCGTGCTCGTGGCGCAAAAGTCTAATTGACGGGAGTATCAGACAATGGCTAAGAAAGGTGGTCGCGATAAAATTAAACTGGTTTCTACTGCTGGAACTGGTTACTTCTATACCACAACCAAGAACAAACGTACTACGCCAGACAAATTGGAATTCAGCAAATATGATCCAGTTGTCCGTAAACATGTTATGTTCAAGGAAGCTAAAATTAAGTAAGTCTTTGGTTTCCCGCGATTCTTTAAAAGCCCGGTTCTAAGCCGGGCTTTTTGCGTTTGCTATAATTGCAACTAATTGAATTAATCACTAGCAGGATTGGAAATGGACGGTTTCATCATTTGGATTGCATTAGGCGTTGTTACCTGTGTGGTACTGTTATGGATGTTGGTCGGGTTTGCCTTATCGGCTCGTCAACAAGTGACGCGCGTTGAGTTGATCAAAGCACCATTAGCGGACGTTTGGGAAGCGTTAAGCAACCTTCCCGCACAAGCTTACTGGCGTTCAGAGCTAAAAAGTGTACAAATGTTGGACGATGATCACGGTTTACGTTGGGTGGAACATCCTGAAAAAGGCTCACCGATCACCGTGCGGAAGGTGAAAGAAAAACCTAACCAAGAGCTATTGTTGGAAATGGTGAACAATGCAGGGCAAGGTACTCGTCATGCACGTTTAAGCGGTGTTCCTGGTGGTACACGCATTACGTTTACGGAAGTGCTGGACACTCGTTCACCCTTCAAACGGATTAAAGCGCGTAAAGGTGGTGGTTTGGATAAAAAGTTGGATAAATTCATCGAACAACTGAAACAGAAATTCGTGTAACGTGGGTTGTCTGGTCGGTGCGCAAAGTGATGTTTTCTCATCACTTTGGCAACGTGTGTTTAATTTGCCGAACCCCGTTCGATGCGCACACCGACCTCACTAGCATTGCGTACCGCACCGAGTTTGCCAACCGTAACACGCAACCACGGAATAGCAAACTCGTGCATGAGCGTGTGTGCGATGGTTTCGGCTAGTGTTTCCACTAAAGCAAAATGTTGTTGTTCCACCAACGCTTGTATGCGTAAGCTGGCGGTCATGTAGTTGAGGCAATCTTCGATTCTGCCTGTCGCGGCGGGATGCTGGTTGTTCCAGCCCATCTCAAGGTCAATGCGGATTTTTTGGCGGATACGCTTCTCCCATTCGTAAATGCCAATGCGGGCATCTAACTTGAGGTCGCGTACATACACAATGTCCATACCATGCTCTTTTAATCAGTAATCGAGCGTGGATTGTAATACATTAATCCCGTGCAAAAACACGGGACTAATGTGGGATCAGTGGTAAAGCCTGATCAGTTGACGGCTTGCCAAGTACCATTGGCGGTTTTACAAGCTTTCATTTGAATATTTTGTTGGCGACCATCAACAACACCAGCGACGGTGACAGGTCGGCAAACGGTGTTATTTGCCTGATAAGTTTGACCAGACGTGACGTTGTAATTATTGCCAGTGTTAGGATTTTGCCATGTGGTTGGGCGACCAGTGGCGACGGCTTGATTCAGGTATTGTTGGTCACGCGCGTCAAATTGCGCTCCCCATTGCCCACCTAAATAACTGCCGAGCATTGTGCCTGCGATGGTAGCGGCGGTTTTGCCTTCACCTTCACCGAATTGATTGCCCGCAATACCGCCAACTACCGCGCCAACCATTGCGCCTGTTTGCGAATTTGTTAATGGGGCATTGCTCGCACACGCGCTGAGCATGGCAGCAGACAGAAACAACGTTGCGGTAAGGGCGTGAGATTTTGCAAATAGCATAGTGGAACTCCTTTTCATCATTGAGATGGCGACGAAAGCCAAAACACAGTGGGTAAAACAGCAAGCTGCCGACCCTAGCAGCTTGCTGTTTCAGATGAGCTGATCAGACCAACAGCTTACATGGCTTGTCGGTCATGATGATCAGTTTAGTATGGACGATAGTAGTTGTTATTGTAAGTAGGTTGTCGGTTGTAATTATCCGCATTCGCGCCCATTTGACCACCGATATAGCTACCTGCCATTGTGCCTGCGATAGTGGCTGCGGTTTTACCGTCACCCTTACCGAATTGATTGCCTGCAACACCCCCTAACACTGCACCCGCCATAGAACCTGCTTGTGCATTGCTCATCGGCGCACTACAGCCAGTCAATGCAGCAGCAACGGTGATAGCAGCAACGGAATAGATAAAGCTTTTCATCTGATAGCTCCTTAAAAATAACATGATGTTTCTATTAAATTATTTTGGCTTTTGCCAGTTTTCTTCTAAGCTGGTATTGGATTCGACCTAGAAAGTTTCAGGTAGTTCGGGAAAAGGTCATAATTTTTTTTAAACAGATTCACTTTTCCAGCCCCGTTTGCATTCTCGCTCAGGAACGGTGGTGATGCCAATAAATTTTTGTGGCGTGGGGTGGTGTCGTGTCGTTGCATAGGGTTTGAAACAGTTACGTCTGGAATCCAAACCTGACCGTTCGGGGGGAAATTGCTTGCATGTTTTGTGCTGATCAATAAGACTGCAACAAAAGTTCAGGTGGTAGGGCTAACATTCCGCATCGCCTTGTACTCAAAGGGTTGCAGTGTCAGCATCACGCTAACGACACACTGCGCTTAATTAATAATAATGAAAAAGTACTCATGCAGGTTGCGACATCCCATGCTCCGGCTGCGATGTTTGGCGAAAAGCTGGTAAAACTCGGAAAACTCAAACCCGCTGATCTTGAACGTGCGTTACGCGCACAGGCTGAGATACGTCAACCATTGGGCAGTGTTTTAGTTCGACTCGGTATGCTCACCGAACAAGAAGTGGCTTTTGTATTGTCACGCCATTTGGGTGTGCGTTTAGCTGTGAGCACAGATTATCCAGCCTTGCCGTTGGAAGATCACGGTATCCCCGTCAATTACATGCGCACGGCTGAACTTGTACCGCTTAGGGTGGACGAACAACAGGTTGTCGTGGCAATGTCGAATCCGCAGGATAATTTTGCCCGCCAAGCGTTAGGCATGGCGACAACTAAACGCATTGAACCTTTGTTGGGCATTCCCAGTGAAATTCGCACACACATTGAACGCATGTACGGCACAGAAGCCGATAAAGCCAAAAGTGCGGAAGACGAATTTGAGATCACAGGTACGAATGAAAACCTCGACGACATTGAACACCTAAAAGACATGGCAAGCGGTGCGCCCGTGATTCGCATCGTTAATCAAATCATGACCAATGCAATGGTGATGCGGGCTTCGGATATTCACATTGAGCCGTTTGAAACGCATTTGAAGGTGCGTTACCGCATTGACGGTGTGATTCACGAAATGGAATCGCCACCAACACAATTAACCGCCGCGATTATCTCCCGTATTAAACTCATGGCGCGTTTGAACATTGCCGAACGCCGTTTGCCGCAAGACGGACGTATTCAAATGCGGGCGCAGGGCAAAGAAATCGACATGCGGGTATCCACTGTGCCCACCATGCATGGCGAAAGTGTGGTCATGCGTTTGCTCGATAAAAACAGTGTCAAGCTGGACTTGAAAACCTTAGGTTTTTCCGATGATAACCTCCAGCGTATTCAAAAAGAACTGGATGCGCCACATGGGGTTATTTTGGTCACAGGTCCAACGGGTTCGGGGAAAACCACTACCTTGTATGCTGCACTGACGCAATTAAACACACCAGAAAACAAAATTCTCACCGTCGAAGACCCTGTGGAATACGAGCTGGAAGGCATTAACCAAATCCAAGCCAACCCGAAAATCGGTTTAACCTTTGCGGATGCTTTGCGTTCGATTGTGCGTCAAGACCCAGACATTATCATGATCGGGGAAATGCGTGACGTGGAAACGGCGCGAATTGCGATTCAGTCCGCGTTGACGGGTCACTTGGTGCTGTCCACGTTACATACGAATGATGCAGCGAGCGGCATTACCCGTTTGTTAGACATGGGGATTGAAGATTACTTGATTACTTCAACGGTGAATGGGATTTTGGCGCAACGTCTGGTGCGACGTTTGTGTCCACAATGCCGTGAATCGCACCGTGTTTTACCCGAAATTGAACAAGAACTAGGCTTGCGTCAATACCAGCCGGAAGGCGAGTTACGTTTGTGGCACGCTAAAGGTTGCCAAGCTTGTGGTAACACGGGTTACAAAGGACGTAGCGCGATTCATGAAGTGCTGGTTATGGATGATGACATTCGCCGCTTGGTCTTAAAACGCGAAGATGCGGGCGTGTTGCAAAACCAAGCCCGTCGCGCGGGGATGCGTACCATGTATGAAGACGGTTTGATGAAAGCGTTGCGCGGTGTAACCACGTTAGAAGAAGTCTTGCGTGTGGCGGAGGAAACCCCGAATGCCAACGTTTAGTTACAAAGCCATCACACCAACGGGTGCAGCAAAAGAAGGCGTGCTCGAAGCCGCTTCCGAAGCGCAAGTGCTGGAAAGTTTGCACGCGCAAGGTTTAATCCCCGTCAAAATTCAGGCCGGACGCGCTGGCAACACAGCAACTGAAGCGACAGCAAAAAAACCACGTCGGCTGTTTGGTGCGCAAAAGATCAAAGCTGAAGACATCATGGCTTTGACGCAACAAATGTCGACCATGTTACGCGCGGGTTTGCCGTTGGATCGTGCTTTGGGGATTTTGCTCGAAATCAGCGACAAACCAGCGGTGCAAACCTTGGTGCAGGGTATTCAAACCCAAGTGCGCAGCGGTAAACGTTTTGCTGATGCGCTGGAAGAAAGCGGCAAGTTTTCACGTTTTTACATCAATATGGTACGCGCTGGCGAGGCGGGTGGTTCGATTGATGATGCCTTGGCGCGGTTGGTGGATTACATGACCCGTGCTAAAGAATTGCGTGGGACAGTGATTTCCGCGCTGATTTATCCCGCTATTCTCGCGTTCGTGGCAGTGGTGTCGATTATCGCGTTATTGACCTTTGTTGTGCCGCAATTCGCGCAAATGTTCTCGGACATGGGGGGCGAGTTGCCCACGATTACGCGCATTGTGATGGCAACAGCCGATACATTAAAAAACTATTGGTGGGCGGTATTGGGTGGTTTTTTATTGATTCTATTGACGGTGCAATACGTTTTGACCAATGAAAAGGCGCGTACAGGTTTGGACCGCAGTATGTTGCGCTGGCCGTTGGTGGGTGGCTTAGTCGGTAAAATCGAGATGGCACGGTTTTCGCGTAGTTTAGGGACATTATTACACAATGGTGTGCCATTATTGGGTGCGTTGAAAATCGCTAAAAATACCGTGAGCAATCGGGTCA
>CAZEQX010000082.1:0-11084 GCA_964514635.1 uncultured Thiothrix sp. | reverse complement strand
TGCGATGCAACGGCTTGTTTGCCTATCCAATTCAGCGTGGGCAAGCGAATCTCCTAACGGGGTCAATCAGGCGGGCATTATGCGGGAAATCACAGAAGCCCCGCAATGCAGGGCGTTTTTTCGGCTATGTGCGCATCAGTGGTAGTAGTGTGTGCAATAACGCTTCGGGTTGGAAGGGTTTGGCGACGTGCGCATTCATGCCGACTGCCATGCAGTGTTCGCGTTCTTCTGCCATGACGTTGGCGGTGAGGGCTACGATGTGTAAATGGGCGTGGCGTGGATTAGCGCGGAGTGTGCGAGCGGCTTCGTAGCCGTCCATGACGGGCATTTGAATATCCATTAATACCGCGTCGTAATGCTGTTCGGTGGTGGCGTTGATCATGTCCACGCCTTCTTGTCCGTTGTCGGCACAGTCGACGTTTGCACCGAATTGGGTGAGGATTTCCGAAGCGATTAACTGGTTGATGGGATTGTCTTCCACAACCAGAATGCGCCGACCTTCCAACGTTTGTATCGCTTGTGCTGCTAACGAATGTGGTTCAGGGCAAGGGGATGGTTGTGGTTGTGGGTGTTCTAAGGTGAGGGTAAACGTAAAGCGTGAGCCTTGATCGGGAATACTGGAAACACGAATTTCTCCACCCATTAAATCCAGCAAGCGTTTCACAATGCTAAGCCCCAACCCTGTGCCACCGTGACGACGGGTGGTCGAACCGTCAGCTTGGGAAAATTCCTTAAATAAATTATCCAGCGTTTCAGGCTTGAGGCCGATACCACTGTCTTCTACGCAAAATTGCAAAGTCGTGTGGGTGTCCGTGCGGTTTAATTCATTGATGCTGAGTGCAACATAACCCTTGTCGGTGAATTTGACACCGTTGGTTAATAGGTTAATCAGGATTTGTTCCAAACGCAGTGGGTCGCCCAGTAGTGTGCCTTGTTCGCCATGTAACGATGGGCTGTTGATGGTTAAGCGTAGTTCCAGCCCTTTGTTCGTGGCTTGTTGACGCAGCAAGGCGAGGGTATTGGTGACAACATCTTCAAGGCGAAAGGGGGTGGATTCCAGCTCAAGTTTGCCTGCTTCAATTTTGGAAAAGTCGAGAATGTCGTTAATAATGCGCAGCAATGATTGGGCTGCATTTTGGATTTGTGCTACATAATCGTGTTGGCGTGGGTTGAGTTCTGTCGCTAAAGCCAGATGGGTCATGCCAATAATGGCATTCATGGGGGTGCGAATTTCGTGACTCATATTGGCTAGAAACAAGCTTTTGGCTTTGCTGGCTTCTTCCGCTTTGGCAGCCATTGCGAGGGAATGCGCGGTAGCTTGTTCTAGTTTCAGGTTAGTTTCACGCAATGTCGCATCAGAACGGTGGCGCATGATCGCCGTGCCCAATGATGCCGCCATCGAGGTAAGAATGGCTTGGTCTTCAGCCCCCCATTTGTAATCCAAGTGGCAATTGTCAAACCCAATAAAGCCCCAAAACTGCCCCCCAACTTTGACAGGGACAACCATGAGTGACACGATGTCTTGTGGTTCTAAAATGGAACGTTCGCCTTCTGGAAAATTGGCGACCAGACCAGAGACGGCCTTATCTTGGGAAAGTAAGTCAAACCAGCGGGGAAAGAGTTCATCAAACGATAAGTTTTGCAAGTCGGGGTTGTCGATTTGTACACTGATATTTTCCCTCACCCATTCGTAACGTTGGCTCATGAGATTTTCGCCAGTGGTTGGCTCGACATGGTATTCAAACAGGTACACGCGATCTTGTCCTGTGGCGATACCGACCGCTTCTAGTGCTTGTTGCACGGCATCGTCAATGTTCGGTTCGGAAAGCAGCGCGTTCACGGCGGTGGCGACAGCCTGTAACAGAGCCTCACGCTGGCGTAGGAGTTCTTCAGCGCGACGGTGGTTATTGTAACTTTTTATGCTGGACACTGGTATGGATTGACAAATACTCATGTCAGCTCAACTCCATGTGTTTGTTATCATTAGTATGTCAGGTGGTGGCTGCTGTCAGTCACAACATCATAGCTTTGAAATCCGATTAATTGCTACATAATCCCGATAAATTGTCGATATTCGTGGTGATGAGGACAGATTTTTGAAAAGTGATCACTGGTAAGGGACGCACTTTTCACCAATAATGCCGCATCGGATTTGCATGGGCTACACTTGTTTGCATGAAGAAGTTATTCAATGTCTCCATTACGATTGTGTCGCTGCTGGCTTTGGCTGGCAGTGTTAAGGCTTTGTTGCATTACTGGCAATACGATGAGGTTGACCCTAATATTGCGAAAATGATGCTACATCAGGTACAAGCGGATGATGTTCGCGCTTCGATTCGCGAAGCCATTGCGCAAGATAACCCCAGCGATGCACGGATGTACCTGCAATTGGCGCAAACGTTCGGTTATGCGATTGATTCTGCGGAATTTGCCGCCGATTTACAGCGTTTGGAAGCACCGCTGAATGTTGCACGTCGTTCGGTAAACGATTTCACGACAGGTTTTATTCAAGGGCAGGCGCAAAGTGGTGCAGGTGTGGCGGGGGCGGTTACGTCGGATTTTACCGTAGTGGGTGACGTGCGTGATTTGTGGGAGCAATACCAGCTTTATGCAGAAGGTAAACCCGTCAATGAATTAGTCGTGACACTCGCAGGGGTTGGCGTGGGGTTGACAGCGGCAACATTAGCCAGCGCGGGTACAGCCAGCCCCGCAAAAAGTGGCGTTTCAACCACCAAGCTCGCCGCGCGTAGTGATGCCTTGTCACCCTCGTTCCAAGCGCACTTGCTGAAGCAAGGTTCAGATGTTTTTGATTACAAAGCCTTTATGACAGCAGCGCGTGCTGATACCAGTTTCGATGGGGTTGGTAAAGCTGCCAGCAAAGCGTATCATCCCCAAGCGGTTAAATCCCTGCAACAAACCGCAGAACAGGTGAATAATATTCGTAAAGCCAGTTCTATTGGTGATACGCTGCATTTGTTGAAATTTGTGGATAATGCCGATGATTTAGTTCGTCTTGAAAAACTAACCGTTAAATACGGATCACAAACTAAAGGGATATTAAAATATTTAGGAAAAGCCGCTATCGGGTCGGTGCGTATTTTGCGTAAAAGTACAGAATTATTAATTAGCTTAGTTTCCACCGCATTATCGTTTATCGGCTCTTTGTTTTCGTTTGGCAGGATCATATTGCGCCGTTAGTCCAAATAAGTTTCTAACTTGGTTGAACTTTCGACAGTAATCGGGTTCTAATTACGTTATGATCAGTATTATTTAGCGTAGTTAAAGGCTATGAGTGCTCTAACTTTTGGGGAAGCTCGCCATCTCGTTGTCCGTACTGGGCTGGGTGCGGAATGGGGTGCGATTAAACGTTTAGAGGGGCGTTCGCGTGCGGAAGCCGTTGAGATGGTGTTGAATCCACCACGCGCGGCATTGCGTTCACCACCAGCCATGACTCCGTGGTTTCGGCTCGAACCCATGCGTTTGGCCGACCCTAAAAATCGCAATACCGCTTGGAACATTGCGCAAGAGGAGGGCAAACGCTTACAGGCGTGGTGGTTAGAACAAATGCTGACAACTAATGCGCCTTTTACCGAGCGCATGACGTTGTTCTGGCACAACCATTTTACCTCCTCTATTCAAAAAACATTACAGCCGAGTTTGCTCTATAAGCAAAACCTGATGTTGCGAACTCACGCATTGGGAAATTTTAATTCGTTATTGCACGAGGTGATTAAAGACCCTGCAATGTTGGTTTATTTGGACTGTTATCAAAATGTAAAAGATCGGCCGAATGAAAACCTTGCTCGTGAATTATTGGAGCTATTTACCTTGGGGCGCGGACATTATTCCGAATCCGATGTGAAAACAGTGGCGCGTGCCTTGACGGGTTATGGAGTCGATGATCAAACTGGGCGTTTTATCGAACGCAAAGAATTGCACGATACCGATAAAATGACGTGTCTGGGTAAGACAGGCTGTTTTACAGGTGGGGATATTGTGGACATGTTGTTAAAACACCCGCGCACGGCTGAGCACATCGCTGAGAAAGTGTGGGGGGCGTTTGTTAGCAGTTCGCATCCGAATCCAACTTATACTCAAGCGTGGGCGCAAGCTTTCCGTCAGTCGGGGTATGACATCAAGGCGTTGATGCGGGCAGTATTGACAAGCGAAGCCTTTTGGTCGCCCGCTAATCGTGGCGCGTTGGTCAAGTCGCCTGTGGAGATTGTGGTGGGAACATTGCGAACCTTGCCTTATCCTCGACCGCCGACCGCAGAATTGCTGAATTTGTGCCGATTATTAGGGCAGGAATTGTTCGACCCGCCTAACGTGAAAGGTTGGGCTGGTGGCGAGCATTGGATTAGTACGCAAACTTTGTTAGTACGCACGTCTTTTCTGACTAAATTATCGCGGGGTAATTTGAACGAGCAAGACAGTGCAGGTGGGCTGCGTTTACCGACTGCAACAGATGCAGAATTAGTAGAATGGTTATTACCTGTGACACCATTACAACCGTTGCCTACCACACCGGGGGCGAAACGTTTGGTGCGTGCATTGTTGTTAGACCCAGCTTTCCAAGTCGCTTAAGACCAAAACGCTAACCCGCGATTAGCGTTTGCTTCTGGAATAAATGATCAATGAATCGTCGAGAATTCTTGAGATTAACAGCCGTTTTACCGTGGTTTGGTGCTACGGTCGGTACGACCTTATCCACCCGTGCTATTGCTGACCCTAATGCGCTGGATGAAATTGTCACGCCGACGGTCAGAACACCTACCGCTGGTCGAGCGCGTTCGCAACAGCGTATCTTGGTGCTGGTGAAATTAGCCGGAGGGAATGATGGTTTGAATACCTTGATTCCTTTTAGCGACAGTAGCTATCAGCAGTATCGCGATTATCGTCCCACTATTGCTGTGCCTAAGCATCAAGTACTGGACATTGGCGGCGGGCAGGGAATGAATCCTTACCTACAGGTGTTAAGGCCGTATTGGGAAGCAGGGCAATTAGCATGGATTCGTGGGGTTGGTTATCCGCACAATGACCTCTCGCATTTTCGTTCGGTAGACATTTGGGAAACAGGGGCAGCGGCTGGCGAATACACCGAAATAGGGTGGTTGGGGAGTGTTGTGCCGCAATGTAAAGCAGGGCTGCACGGCATTGTAATCGGCGATAGCATGGGGCCATTAGCAGGGAAAGACTGCAACGCTGTTGCTATGCAAAGCCCACAAACGTTTTTAAACCAAGTGGATTTACTCAGTGACATTGCGCCAACCAATATCACCCCTGCCTTGCGCCATCTGACCAATGTGCAACATCAGCTTTATGATGCGGGGGCGCAACTATCAGCGCGTTTGCAGCGTCCTTCTGCCTTGGGGGTGAATTTTTCTACTAGCGAGATCGGGCGTGATCTGGAATCCGTTGCCAGCATGATTCTCAGTGGTGTTGATGCGACGGTCTATATGGTGACGCTGGACGGTTTTGATACTCACACCAACCAAGTGAATGTGCAGAGTAATTTGTTACACCAATTAGCCGCAGGCTTGAACTCTTTCGCACAAGCCATGCAACGTGGCGGACGCTGGAACGATGTGTTGTTGGTAACGTATTCTGAATTTGGGCGACGTGTGCAGGAAAATCACGGGCGGGGTACGGATCATGGTGCAGCTTCGGTACAATTAGTTATGGGGGGGCGAGTGCGCGGCGGGGTTTATGGTGATTTACCCAATCTGTCGCAGCTTGATCATGATGGAAATATTCCCTATGAAATTGATTTTCGACAAGTTTATAGCACCATCGCCCAACGTTGGTTAGGGCAAAATAGCCAGTGGAAAAACTTTGGTGTGTTGCCGTTTGTTTAAATGATTCGGGTGGTGCTACTGGTTTCGTGGCAAAAGGCGCGGCATAATCCGCGCTCTTGTTACTAACAAAGGCCATGCTATGTGGTTTAAAAATCTGTATCTGTTGCGTTTAGGGCAGGATTTCAAGACAACGCCTGACGAACTGCATGACGCATTGGGGCAAAAACCTTTCCTCGGCTGCAATAAAGAACAACGCGAAGCCAGCGGTTGGGTTTCACCATTGGGACGCGAAAGTGACCAGTACGTTCACGCCGCTAATGGCTATCTGCTCCTGACGATGGCGCATCAAGAGCGTTTGTTGCCTTCGTCGGTGATTCGTGAAGAATTGGACGAACGGGTGGCAGAATTGCAATTAAAGGAAAGCCGCAAGGTCAGTTCCCGCGAAAAGAAAGACCTGCGTGAGCAAATCGAATTTGAACTACTGCCACAAGCCTTTACCCGTACCCGCAAATTGGATGCGTGGTTAGATGTCAGTAATGGTTGGATGGTGATTAATACTTCCTCGCCAAATCAAGCGGAACGTCTGACCAAATTATTGCGTGTGACCTTGGGTAGTTTACCCGTGACCCCACCAAAAACGACCGTTACCCCAAGTAATGTTTTGACCCATTGGTTAGCTGAAGGGAAATTGCCGCGTCCGTTTGCCTTGGGTGAAGAGTGCGAACTGCGTAGCCAAGGCGATGAAAAAAGCGTTGCAGTGTTCAAACGCCACGAACTCATGACCGATGAAGTTCAAACCAATCTGGCTTCTGGCAAAATGGTGTCAAAGTTAGGGCTGGTTTGGGATGAGAAAATCAGTTTTGTCTTGACGGACGAGCTGCAAATTCGGCGTGTGCGCTTTTTAGATGTGTTGGCTGATACCTTACAAGAGGCTGACCCGCAATCACAACTAGAGAAACTAGACATCGAGTTCAGCTTGATGACGGGTGAAGTCACCAAGCTGTTGCAGGATTTGATGGCGTGCTTTAATAGCGAAAGCTAGTTGCCATCATTGCATGGCCTGCCGGATTGCATCGATGCGTGCAGTCTGGCTGGCGAATGCGTCTGGACTCATTGAACCCAACGTGTACCACTGTTTCAGCAATTCCAATGCTTGTGTTTGCGGTGGGGTTTGCGTTTTCGGGCTGCACATGGCATCGCGCATTTGCGCAATCTGGTATTCCATCCGCGCTTTTTGGAATGCCGCTGGCGTTTCTAAATCCAATAGAATTTCCATCTGCATACACAGCAATTCACCTTGAGTTTGGTGCTGTGCTTGTGTCACTTCATCCGCGTCAAGTTGTTTGTTGGTATCTGATTGTGTTGCCAATGCTGCTAATTCAGCGAGTTCCTGTTGACGGCGTTCGCGTTCTTTTTGACGTTTTTCGGCTTCTAAACGCACATTTTCCGCTTGTTGAGCGTGTTGTGCATCGCGTTTTTGTTGGCGTTCGTCACGCGCTCGCGCAAACAAGGCATCAATCGGCTCGCGGAAACGCTTCCACAGTTGTTGTTCGTCGGAGTGGCGTGATGCTAGGGTAATTTTCCATGAACCCTGCAAAGCTTTAACCTGTTCGATAGCGTGTTCGGTGTTGGGTTCGTCTAACAATGCTTGGGCTTGTTCCACCAACTGTTCACGCGCTTGCCAGTTACGCGCTCGTTCGGCTTTGAATTGTGCCTCTAGTGCGTCCATTGCTGTATTAAAGCGTTGGTTGACAGTTTCCCAATCTTTGTGGCTGACTGTACCCGCGTCTTTCCACTGTTTGCGCAGTTGGTTGGTTTGCACTTGTACTTCGCGCCATGTTGCGTTCTGCCAGTCGGTACTGGCGTGTAAATGTTCTAATGCGGCGCAAATTTCGTGGCGGGCGGCGAGATTGGCTTGGCGTTGTTGTGCTTGTTCAATGAAATGCTGTTTGCTGGGTTCATAAGCAGCACTAACCGTACTGTCAAACGTTTTCCAGAGTGTGTGTTGTTGACTTGGCTCTAGGTGTGACAGTTTGCGCCATTCAGTACGCAAGGATTGCACCCGTTTCGCACGGGTTGCGGGGTCGATATTGTCGTCTTCGCGTAAATTTTCGGCGGTTTCAATCAGTTGTTTGCGTACTTGATCTGTCCCCCAACGTCGCCAGTCTTGCAATTCGCGGATGTATGGGGTCAACATTTGGATGCGGCGATTAAAATACGCCATGTCCGCAGCGGGAACATCGTTACTGTCTTTTAACTGTTGTATGAAAAGACGATGCTGTTCGATAGCTTCGCTGTATTGTTCGTTTTCTAACTGTTGTTCTAGCGTTTGCAAGCCATCACGCAGGATTTGTAAACGTTGTGTTTGTTGCGCTTGTTGTTCTTTGCGCTTGCGGCGTTCTTCGGCTTGTGCCTGTTGCTCTTTTTCTTGGCGAGCTTGCGCTTCGGCTTGGGCTTGTTCGGCTAAACGCTGGGCTTCGGCACGTTTTGCCGCTGCTTCGGCTTCGCGCTGTGCTTTCAATGCCGCTGCTTGGGCTTGTTCGGTTTCATAAGCTGTTAAACGTTGGCGGAAATCGGCAAGCGTTTGCACGAACTGTTGCTGTTGATCCGCTGTTGTAGAAGGCAGTAAGGCTTTCCAACGTTGCTCTAACACCCGCGAGCGGGTTTTTTCCTGCCCCCAACTGCCCATTTGCCCTAACGTGTTCGTTTCAGCCAGTAATTGGTTGATTTGTTGCAGTTGTTGTTGTTGCCGTTGCTCTAGCTCTAACTGTTCTTTAACGAACTGGCGCAAGCGTTTATTGGTTTTGCCGTGTTTAGCATCGAGTGTTTTGAGTTGCTCGACACTCTGTAAACGGCTTGCGGCTAGGAACTGCACTTCTTTGGAAGCGTCATTGAGCGCGATGTCAAACAGTAGTTCGGGGTCGTTGACGATTTCCAGTGCATGTCGGCGCAACGCAATGTGACGCATGGTGTCACGCGCAATGCTGCGCAATAGTGCGGGGTTACTTTGCAGCCAAGCAAATACGTCCGCCAATTGGTGGTCGTGACGGTGTTCGGTGGCGGCTAACCCGATAACACGTTGACGCGCCCTTTCGCCGATTGAGCCTGACGTGTGTCCCAGTTGTATCAAGGTGGGCAAATGGGTTAAGCGTATTACCGCCTCCATTCTCACACCAGAGTCAGGGTCGGTTTGTGCTAGTTTAATTAGCTCAACGCTGTCACCTGCTAATGACGTGATGGCTTGAATGCGCACATTCGCGTCTTTATGCTGCCACTTTGGTTTGAAAAAATTCCCAAGCATGGTTTTACCTTAGTTATTTCACACGCATTCCGGCTTGTGCTCCACTGTCTGGGGTGAGGATAAATAAATCCTTTCCGCCAGGACCTGCGGCTAACACCATGCCTTCAGAAATGCCGAAACGCATTTTGCGTGGTGCTAGGTTCGCAACCATGACAGTCAAACGTCCTTCTAAATCGGCAGGATCGTAAGCAGATTTTATGCCAGCAAACACGTTACGGGTTTCACCCCCTAAGTCGAGCGTGAGCTGCACCAGTTTGTCAGCACCTTTGACCGCTTCGGCTTTAATGATTTTGGCAACCCGTAAATCGATTTTGGCAAAATCATCGTAGTCGATGGTGGGGCTGATCGGGTCATCCACCAGTGCACTGCTAAGGTTAGCGACTTCTGCGACGCTCGGTGTCGGGGTGGCTTGTTTGTTATCTTCTAACATGGCTTCAATCATGGTGTTATCGACGCGCGTCATGAGTGCTTTAAAAGTGGTGATTTCATGACCGACTAATGTTGTATTGATGCTGTTCCAGTGCAATTCACCCGCGTTGAGGAAATGTTCTGCATCTGCTGCAAGCTGTGGTAAAACAGGCTTGAGGTAGGTGACAATCGCACGGAATAAATGGATGCCTTGTGTACAAACGGCTTGAACTTCTGCGCTGCGTTCGGGGTCTTTGGCTAATACCCACGGTTTTTGTTCATCAACGTATTGATTAGCTTTGTCTGCCAACGCCATGATTTCACGCATCGCGAGGTTGTAGCGCCGTGTTTCATAGGCTTCGGCGATGCGTTCTGCTGCATCCACGAACTCCTGATAGAGTGCCATGTCTGGTAATGTGCTGGCTAATTGGTTTGCAAAGCGTTTATTGATAAAGCCTGCACAACGCGACGCAATATTAACGACCTTACCAACCAAGTCGCTGTTGACCCGTGCAACAAAGTCCTCTAGGTTGAGGTCAATATCATCCACGCCATTACTCAGCTTGCTGGCGAAGTAATAACGTAACCATTCAGGGTTCAAATGTTTCAAATAACTGGCGGCTTGGATGAATGTGCCGCGTGACTTGGACATTTTTGCACCATTAACGGTCAAAAAGCCGTGGCAATTCACTGCGGTGGGGGTGCGGAAACCTGCACCGTGCAACAGAGCTGGCCAGAATAGGGTATGGAAGTACGCAATGTCTTTACCAATGAAGTGGTAAACTTCTTGTTGTGAATCCGCCCGCCAGAAACTGTCAAAATCCAAGCCCGTGCGCTCACACAGGTTTTTGAAGCTGGCTAAGTAGCCAATAGGTGCATCCAGCCAAACGTAGAAATATTTGTCATCTGTATCAGGGATTTTGAAGCCCCAGTAGGGTGCATCGCGTGAAACGTCCCAATCACTTAAACCTTGGTCGGATTCAAACCACTCCATTTGTTTATTGGCGATTTCTTTTTGTACCGCACCACTTTGTAAAAAGTCGCGCAAGAAGCTTTCAAAATGCCCTAATTTAAAGAAATAGTGTTCGGTTTCTTTTTCGACAGGGGCAGCACCCGAAATCGCAGAGACAGCGTTTTTTAAATCTGTTGGTGAATAAGTCGCGCCGCAGACCTCACAATTATCACCGTATTGGTCGGCAGCTCCACAACGCGGACATTCGCCTTTAATAAAACGATCTGGCAGGAACATTTGTGCCTGTTCGTCGTAGGCTTGTCTGATGGTACGTTGTTCGATATGACCATTCGCCCGCGCAGCTTTGTAGATGAACTCCGCGAAGTAGCGGTTTTCTTCTGAATGCGTGCTGTAGTAGTTATCGAAACTAATATTAAAGCCAGCAAAATCCCGTTGGTGCTCTTGCCCTATACGCGCGATTAAGGTTTCAGGTGTAATGCCTTCTTGTTGCGCTCGTAACATAATGGGTGTGCCATGCGTATCATCAGCACAGACATAGTAACATTCATTACCGCGCATACGTTGGAAACGCGCCCAAATATCCGTTTGGATGTATTCAACCATGTGC
>CAZEQX010000081.1:0-11089 GCA_964514635.1 uncultured Thiothrix sp. | reverse complement strand
GAAAAAAGCGTGGGAAAATCAGCAAAATGGCGAAACAGGCACACAGAATAAAAATGGCTATCGGTTGGTAAATGCGATTCAAATAGACCCGAAAATCCATATACGGGTATTCCATTAAGCCTTGTAACGGTGCGGCGTTAAATGGCTGTTGACTGTTGAAGCGTACTGTGGCGATTTCACGCCCATCCACTGCCGGAACAATGCCCATCAGCATCGGTGTGGCAGTGGGGTAATCCAGATTGGTGGGGTAAGTTTCCGGCAAATCCGCGTAGACCATTTCAATCACCCCATTTGGGTACAGGCACAATTGGAAAGTGTAATACGCATCGGTTGCAAACTGTGACACCAGTTGCCGCCAAGTAATAACCGCAACATCGACCGTAGCACGATAGAATAACCCGCTACGTGATGCGGCTTCACCCGATGGTTCACGCAGTTCAATTGCTAATGGAAAAAGCGTGGGCTGTGAGCCGAACCGATGCAGCACATCGCGCCAACGCGGTACGCTTTCTAGCCCCACCATGCCAGCCAAGTTTGGAAACAATTGCCGATAGGTTTTGCCGTAATAGGGGAAATCAAATGGCAGGGATAACGCTGTATCAACAGCTTGTTTTTGCCCAATATCCTGCTGAAAACGGTAAACCGTTGGCTGGAATGTGTAACCCCCTTGCGGATTCGGCGCAAAGCGCACGGCGGTATGTGCCACCAGCCGTTGTTTATTATCGTAAGCCTCCACATAAGCCGAACTCACTATCCATGAAATACCGGACAAAATCGAAAGCACCGCTGCTAAGGTAATGCCAACCAATTTAAACTGAAAGGAGGAATATTCAGGCGTGTGGTTAATGTAAACCAGCGTGAAACCAACATAAGTGAACAAGATGAGCCAGCAATTCATTAATTCTGCAATACGCCAATCCAGCCACCCCCAGCCGCGTGCCAATAACACAAGCCCAGTCGCGGCAGGTAGCAATGTCACATAAAAGAAGGCTCGTAATGCTGCTGCTTGTGTGCTTAATGGTACTGATGGCAGGACAATCACGCGAAAGGCAGTAGTCATACATTGCCGCGTCGGTAGGTGTTGTGTTTGCGAGAGGGCATTAACCAGACGCACCAATAAGATGCCATGTACGGCGAAAAACCCCACGGTGTAGGGAATGCTCAACCAATAATCACGGTATTCCACTACGCCCTGTTTTAACAGTAGGATACGTTGAATGGCGACCACGCTTTCCGTAGCAACGAGCAAGCAAATGCCAAGGAAAATACTAACTTTTGCCCAACGTTGCATGGGTATTTGGCGTTGAAAATACAAGGCGAACAGTAAAAAACCGAGCATTGCCACTACACCAAACACATTGACAAAGGGCAGAGCGTAATCCACATCATCAGGGTGTAGGGCAATCGCAAGGAATTGCAGCAGTGTCCCGCCGCTTGCTGCACCAAAAGTCAGCAGCAAAAATAGCGGTATTTTACTATTTACTCGCGTGCGTAATGCGTTTACCGAGCGCACCGCAAAATACCCTGTTAAAAGGGCAACCATCAATAATTCGATAAAGAAATTAATCGCCAGCGGTGTCCAGAATAGTTTTAGCATGGTTAATTAAAAATATCAGTTTTTGTATAACAATAATTGTGCGACTTGCGTGGTTTTAATCGCTTTGGAAAAACAGCCTGTTTTGGCGCGTTCCTCTTTTGACATAATAATCGTATAGGCTATGCTGAACACTGCACTGACGCGAGGGGAATGTGTATGCGATATAATAATATTCGAGTGCTGGTGGTGGACGACCATACCGTGGTGCGTAAAGGCATCCGGCACATTATTTCGTTTTTATCTGACATTGTGGTGATTGCAGAAGCCGACGGGGGCGAAGAAGCACTCGCTTTGTGCCAACAGTTGTTGCCCGACATTGTATTGATGGATATACAAATGCAAGGCATGGGTGGGGTTGCTGCAACGCAGGCGATTCGGGAGTATTACCCACAGACCAAAGTTATTGCCCTGAGCACCTTTCATGACAAGGCTTTAGTCATGCAAATGCTACAAGCCAACGCGAATGGTTTTATTTTAAAAAGCATTTCCGCCGAAGAATTAGCACAGGCGATTCGTGCGGTTCATGCAGGGGAAATGGTGTTATCACCTGCTATTACCGCCACGTTAGCGGAAGTTAAACCCGTTGCGGCTGCGGCAGCACACAAGTTGAGTGCGCAACAGCGTAAAGTGCTCGCGTTATTGGTGCAGGGGTTCAGCAATACGGAAATTGCGAGTCAGTTGTACATTTCCCAGCCGACGGCACGTTACCACGTTAGTGCGATTTTACTGAAATTGGGGGTTTCGACCCGTGTGGAAGCTGCTGCGCAAGCGATTAAGTTAGGGCTTGTTGGATAAGACCGAGCATTAAATAGCACAAAATACTGTACAACTGTACAGTTCCTTAAGCATTCAAACTCTCTATCATTGAAGGGTAAGTAGGTTGTGAAGTGTGTGCTCAACCTACGCACAGATTTTGCAGGTAACAATAGGTGATCGTGAGGGAGCGTTTATGAAACTGCGTTTTCGTTTAATGACGAGTGCTTTAAGTGTGCTGCTGACCTTGCCCGTTGTGAGTCATGCAGTTTCTTTTCTACCCGTGGATGATGCGGCAAAACAACCCGATTTTTTTACGTTTCGTGCCCAATTACAGGTTGCTGTGGCAAAACGTGATAAAGCCGCTGTCTTAGCTGTCGTCAGTAAAAATATCCACATCAGTTATGGCGACGATAACGGTATTGAGAATTTCAAAAAGACATGGGCGATTGATAAACCTAACAGCAAGTTGTGGGAAACACTGGGTGCAGTCTTAGCATTTGGGGGAAGTTTCCAACAAGATGGCAGTTTTAATGCGCCGTATGTGTCTTCCAACTGGCCAGATGCAGCGGGCGATGGCTTTGAAAACGTGGCAATTGTTGGTAGCAAAGTCAATGTGCGCAAAGCACCTAACCAAAGCAGTGACGTGTTACAAACCCTAAGTTATGAGATTGTGCCGTTGGATAGCAAAGATCATGGCAACGATCAGTGGGTTGCGATTAAGTTGCCAAACGGTAAAAAAGGTTATGTTTCCCGTTATTTCACCCGCAGTCCTGTCGATTACCGCGCATTCTTTGCCAAAGTTGAGGGACGTTGGCAAATGACAACGCTGATTGCAGGCGACTAAAGGTGAAGTTTAAAGCGGGCTTTTTATTAAGGCGTTGTGGTGGGAGATTCTATGAAAATGAAGTTAATGTCTGTGGCTACTTTATTGACCGCAACGTTGTGCGGGCAGATTAATGTTGCGCACGCTCAAGACTGGCGTAAAGATGCGCAAGGGCGCGAGGTCGATTGCTCGCTGACAGTCGGTAGCAAAACTTACCTCAAAGGCACATGTGTCTACGATGCGGATGCAGATGGTTCTTTCCGCCTGTTTGGTGACAAGTATTTCGTCTATTTGAATGTGTTCGAGAAAGGCGTGGCAGGCGTGTCTTGGAATGGCAAATCCCAAGCATCCCACGCGCAAGAATCACTGGGCGAAGATTTCAAACGTGACGGCGCGTGCTGGGTAGGTAAACAAGCTAAAGTTTGTGCATGGGATAAAACCGCTCCAAAAGCCAGCAAGTCAACGCGCATCAAATTTGCCAAGGGGGCGGTTAGTGCAACCGTTAGCGGCACATTAAACAATTTTGATAGTGAGCAAGTCTATGTTATTGCAGTGAATAAAGGGCAAACCCTAACGGTTGAGCAGACCAACCAAAATGCGCATTACACCAGCATTTACCTCACTGACCCACAAGGTGAAGACGCGGGCGATTTGGCTGCCGATTGCCATAACCGCCGCAAAATCGAACCCACATTGGCAGGTGATTACACCATTCGCGTGGTGGAATGCCTGAAAGCTGATCCGTGGAAGGGAAAATACAGCATCAAAGTTACTGTGAAATAATTAACAGTAAGATGCTATCTGATTGAATTAAATGATTTAAATCTCTGGACTGTTGTTCAGAGATGGTGTCTCTTCTAGTTGTTTTTTGAGCTTTTCCTAAGTTTTGTCTAAGTATGCGTTTGCTACACTGCACCGCACAAAAGATAATTTTACTTATAGACAGAACACCAATGGAAAGCTCAATAGTCATTAAATCCAATTGCGCAATTGATGCTTGTTTGCATCAACTGGCGCACTATTTGCCGAGTCAAGCTCCCTTAAAGGACTTTGTACATCACAATACACTTCATGCTTTTGCAGATGAGCATTTTGATGATGCCCTTATTCGCGCCCGAAAGATATTTGGCTATAACACGCGCCTGAGTTTGGAACAGTTTCGGGAAATGTTCCAGCAACATAAAATTGAATATGCCTATTTAGAACAAGCGATAATTACCTTAAAAGGAAAAGCTGCTTTAGATTGTTGGTTAGAGCGCTGTACTCGTCATCATTATGATCAAATTGTAGAGCCGCGAGTTGGTTTCTTAAGAAAACAATGGTTTAAAGCCTTAGATTGTGAACTAGATACTTATACGCACCCCATTTTATTTCGTTGGTTGGGGAGTTTTTTAGATCAAGGTATTGCACATCATGAATGGTGTAATGACAACCTGAGTTTTTTTGAAACATTATGTCAATTACAAAACAATAAGGCTATTACCATTTTCCACAGCCAGTTTGTGAATGATTGTTTAGCAAACACTGAAATAAACCTTGAAAAGCTTTTGTTACGCTTAGTAGGGGATGAAAAACTTATTGAACAATACATCTTTGATCAACAGTTTGCCCATCCTGGTTGGTCTGGCATGGTCAATACGGTTGCAACGCAACCTCATACCTTAGTCAAACCCCGTTCTATTAACTTGACCGAATTATTGGTTTTTGAATGTTTATTAGAAATCGATTACCTGTGTTTGCATTATGGTGAAGACTGGCCCTCTATTGCAACGTCAATAACGTTTACTCCAGCACAGCCTTTATGGGGTAAGGTTGAAAAAACAGAATTAGATGACGTTCTGGAGATATGGCAATATGCATTTGAATGGGGGTTTTATGAGCAAGTCTTAGCAGCTATTAGTACTAAGCAGCAAATTCATAAGATTCAACAGCAAAGAAAACCGCAAGAAGCAGCTATTCAAGCTATTTTCTGTATTGATGATCGAGAATGTTCTATTCGCCGTCATGTGGAAACCGTGATCCCAAATGCAGAAACATTTGGTACACCTGGATTTTTTAATGTGGCTATTTATTACAAGTCTCACGCCGCACTTCACCTTGATAAAGTGTGTCCAGGACCTATTCAACCACAACATGTTATTGTTGAAACGAACTCAAAACAAGAAAAAAGTAAAGGGTTTAAAAAAGACTTACTGCTTACGCGCTTTTCATCCACGGTTTATGCAGATTGGCTGCAAACTATTCCATTGGGATTATTAGCTGCTTGGCGATTAGTACAACAAGTATTGCACCCTAGTGTGGAAACCTCCATGTCCCATTCTTTTCATCACATGCATGATGAAAGTGAGTTGGGGATTGAATATACACAGTATGAGCATAACTTAAAGCAGGGCTTTGAAAAGCATGAAATGGTCGCCATTGTTCATGAGTTATTAATGAATATTGGGTTGACGAAAAACTTTGCTAAGATTGTTTACATTGTTGGGCATGGTGCGAGTTCTATCAATAACCCGCATTATTCAGCTTATGATTGTGGTGCTTGTTCTGGACGTGCGGGTTCTGTTAATGCGCGGGCTTTTGCTTACATGGCGAATAGTCCTGATGTTCGGAAAGAACTGTCAGCTTTGGGCATTACGATACCTGATGAAACTTATTTTGTTAGTGCATTACACGATACAACACGCGATGAAATAGCATTTTACGATATTCGTGAGTTGCCTATTTCCATACAGCATTATCACCAGCAATTCAGTTATAAAATACAAACCGCACTAACATTAAATGCCCAAGAACGATCCAGACGTTTGGATTTAGTTGATACAACACAAGATGCGTCACGAGTTCATAAGGCAATGGTTAAGCGTTCCATGTCATTGTTTGAGCCACGACCAGAGTTGAATCACGCTACGAATGCGCTATGTGTTATCGGACGACGTGAATTAACTAAAGGTGTGTTTTTAGATCGTCGGGCATTTTTAAATTCTTACGATTATCGTTTGGATGAAACAGGCGAACGTCTGCAAAAAATCATTAATGCGGCAACTCCTGTTTGTGGCGGCATTAATTTGGAGTATTACTTTTCCAAAGTAGATAATCACAAGTTAGGTGCGGGTAGCAAGCTTTCGCATAATGTGGTAGGACTATTTGCTGTAACCAATGGTGCAAGTGGTGATTTGCGAACGGGTTTACCCAGTCAAATGATTGAATTGCATGACCCTATTCGTCTAATGATGATTGTGGAGCATTATCCTGATGTAGTATTGAATAGTATTAAAGCTAATCCAAATACATGGTTGTGGTTTAAAAATGAATGGATACATTTAGTTATATTACATCCACAAACTGGACTGTATTATCGCTGGTATCAAGGTAAGTTGGAACAATTTCTACCTGCTAAAACCAATGTGTCAATTATGTCTCATTGGGAAAGTGTGATTAGTAAGTCTGATAATTTACCTATTTCAATACAACAAAACCAATTATTTGAGGTCGCTGCATAATGATAAATACTGTGTTATTAATAATAGTGGCATTGCTTGGCTTTGCCATAAGTTTACTAATCACCAATAAAAATGAATCATCTATTGTTAGACAAATCCAATCCTCTGTTTTTGTCAATGCTTTTTTATTGTTTGGTTTAGGTATTGCCTTACACTTTGGCGGAGAAGGTCGTGCTGATCTTTTACAAGAAAATGTAGAGCTATTCAATAGCATCCATTTAAGTTTTATGATGGATGGTCTGAGTGAAGCTCTATTATGGCTGACTAATGTTTTGATGTTTTTAGTCATCAACTTTAGTCGAGTTTATCTGCATAAAGAAGAGGGGTTTAAGCGATTTTTTAATGCATTAGCACTTTTTTACTTGGCTCTGCATTGGACTTTATTGGCAAATAACTTTTCAACATTATTAATCGGTTGGGAATTATTAGGGCTTGCCTCTTATTTGCTAATTACATTTTATCGGGATCGTTTTCTACCAGTTAATAACGCATTAAAAGTATTTTCCATTTATCGCATCGGTGATTTAGGGCTAATACTCGCTATGTGGTGTTTTTATCATGCTACCAATGTTGAATTGAGTTTTGATCAAGCTCACCTTTGGTTCTCTCAACATGCTCATGCGCATGTAGGTGAGTTGACTGTTGCTAGTGCTTTCTTATTATTAGCCGCTGCGGCTAAATCGGGTATTTTCCCATTCTCGACATGGCTACCTCGTGCATTAGAAGGGCCGACACCCTCTAGTGCTATATTTTACGGTGCTTTATCAGTGCATATGGGGATTTATCTATTGTTGCGCACGGAAAGCTTATGGTTTGGTTATTGGCAGATACATGCATTATTGATCACATTTGGTCTGATAACAGCAGCAATGTGTTATCAAATGTCTATCTCACAAGCGAATGTGAAATCACAAATTGCTTACGCTGCTATTAGTCAAATTGGTTTAATGTGGTTTGAGTTAGGTTTGGGTTTGCCAGTTGCTTTTATTCTACTGCATTTGGTTAGTAATGCTTGTTTGCGTGCTTATCAGCTATTATCTTCTCCTTCAGTTGTAACTTACTTAATCAAAGAACAAAAGTTTTTAAACAATACCTTGCCTGATAGTGAAAAAACCATGTCGAATTATAAGAAGAAATGGTTTGCATGGTCACTACAAGAGTTCGGCATTGAAGCCATGATGGATAAGTATTGGTGGAATCCATTGCAAATGCTGGGTGAAAAATTTCAAATTATAAAGAAAAGTCAAATACAAACTTTATTAATGGGACTGTTTTGTTTATTTGTATTGCTACATTTGGTGTTGCCTAACGCCGCAAATGCAGCACCTATGTTGATTATGTTTCAGCAAATATTATCATTTCTACTGATTACTTCAGCATTGGTTCTGAGCTTAATGGCTTATGTGAGTCAAGATAAGCCGATAAAAACATGGATGTCTTTAGTTAAGTCTCAGTTGTTTGCAATGTTAGGTGTGAATTTCTTGTTGATTAATGACTGGTCATTTATCGATTTAGAATTGATCTCTATTTTTGTAGTCGGTGCGACAGGTTATTACATCTTGAATAAGTTAGCACAGGAGGAAAGTAAGGTTGTTCTCAATGAATATTGTGGTCATGTATTGCATCACCCTAAGTTTACACATTTTTTCCTAGTGTGTTGCTTAAGTTTGTACGGGTTTCCTGTTAGTCCTATCTTTATTGGCATGGAGGATATTATTTATTCATTGGGATTCGGTAAGTATTTCTTTATGTTGTTATTGGCATTGACATTGTTTATTAATGCTATTGCAGCAATTCGTTTATTCTCTTACGTTTTTTTAGGACCTAGTGAAAAGCTGGGTTATGCCGTACCACGCTATACATCATAATGACTATTACTTTTTAAAAATATTGAGGATCACTATGAAAGACAGTAAGCATACTCCCCCAATTCAAGATGGATTGGGAACATCGTCACCTAATATTCGGCAGTACTTACCCACGATGCCAGATATATTTGCAGGGTTTGTGGTCTTTTTATTTGCATTACCATTAAGCCTTGGCATTGCAAAAGCATCTGAGTTTCCACCTATTATGGGATTATTAACAGCTATTATTGGTGGTATACTAGGTGGTGTTTTAAGTGGAGCTAAACTAACCATTAAAGGCCCTGCGGCAGGATTAATTGTTATTGTTGCAGGTGCTGTTAATGCTTTTGGTGGTGGCGAACAGGGATGGCATTTGGCATTAGGGGCTATTGTTATCGCAGGTCTTGTACAAATAGGTTTTGGGTTATTGAATTTTGGGCGGTTAGTGAGTTTTTTCCCCTTATCTGCCGTCCACGGTATGTTAGCAGCCATTGGTTTAACCATTATTGCTAAACAAATCCCTGTGTTACTGAATGTTGATCCACATTTAGTAGCAGGTAAACCATTTGATTTATTTCTGGATGTACCAAACTTCATAAGACACCTTGATCCATTGGCTGCGAGTATTGGCTTTATGAGTCTAATCATTATGATGTTTTGGCCAAAACTTAAATTCAGTTGGGCAAAGAAAATTCCTGCTCCCCTCATGGTGTTGGTATGGGCAATCCCTGCATCATTGTTACTGAATCTGCATGGCTCTTCTCCTAGTTACACATTGGTACACATTGGCTCATTACTAGATCAACTGGGTATACAGGTTGCCTTTTCAACGGATGTTTCATGGTTAGACTTTGTAAAATACGTTGTTATGTTTGCACTGGTTGGATCATTGGAATCATTATTAACAGTAAAAGCTATTGATATTATTGACCCTAAGAAAAATAAATCAAACCCTAATAAAGATTTAGTTGCTATTGGTATTGGAAATGTTGTAGCTGGCTGTTTAGGTGGTTTACCCATGATCTCTGAGGTGGCGCGTAGCACTGCTAATGTAAATCAGGGAGCTACATCGCAATGGTCTAATATTATACATGGATTATTAATATTTTTATTTGCAGTTTTTGCAGTACAAGCATTGGAGTTGATTCCCAATAGTGCTTTAGCTGCCATGTTAATTACAGTCGGTATCAAACTAGCCCATCCACATGAGTTCTTAACCATGTTAAAAACAGGTAAGGAACAGTTGTTGATTTTTGTTGTGACAATTGTGGTAACTTTAGCTGAAGATTTACTAATGGGTATTGGCGCAGGCATTGTGGTGAAGTTGTTTATTCACATGTTGCATGGTGCTTCTATTAAATCTTTATTTAAAGCGGCTATTACAGTGGAAAATACAGCGCAACAGTCTTATCAGGTAATAGTTAAATCTTCTTTAGTGTTTAGTAATTACCTGCAATTGTTGGATGTGTTACAGGCTATTCCTAAGGGGGGGAATATCTTAGTGGATCTTTCCGAAACGCGCTTGATCGACCATTCTGTTATGTCTGCACTGGAGGAGTTCAGAACAGATTATGCAAGTACTGGTGGAACACTGGCAATTTCAGGTTTATCCAGCCACATGAAGTTTTCTCAACATCCATTTGCCGCTCGAAAAAAACTAGAACAGTGGCGTTTTGCGATGTTCGACTAATCAAAATCTAATCCGCTAGAGAGAGTAGTCCCACATATTGTAAAAGATATGTGGGATTTTTAATTTTTGTTAATGTTTAAAGTTGAGTAAAATACTAGATCATACTTTTACAGTCTGTATAATACGCATACTTTTGATGCTAGGTTGTTTCTTAAACAAAAAACCATTTAAATAGTTAAGTTGTACTTAGTTCGAGGATATAAATGCGTATTTTATTGGTGGAAGATGATTTTATGATTGCGGATGCTATCATGATTGCGTTAGAACATGAGAAGTACGCAGTAGATTGGGTTAAAAATGGTGAACAGGCAATACTAGCAACTCAAACCCATGAATATTTTATGATTTTATTGGATTTGTGCTTGCCTAAAAAAGATGGTTTTAGTTGTATTAATCATTTTAGAAGTTTACCTATCTTGCCGGGATTGTTGATCATTTCGGCCATGAGTGGAATCGAATCAAAAATTAAAGGTTTTGATTTGGGGGCAGACGATTATCTGGTAAAACCTTTTGATATGAATGAGTTGTTAGTGCGTATTCGTGCTATTCAACGTCGGAGACAACATAATCAAATGCAGCATGTATTGGATAATGGGGTAATGCAATTGGACACTTTAGCTAAAACGGTTGTATATGATAATAAGTTGATTCAGCTTACACCCAAAGAGTTTGTATTATTGAATGTGTTATTTTCAAAGCCAGGTAAGCTATTTTCCAAACACGAATTGGAAGAACAACTGTATTCATGGGGTAATGAGGTTGAAAGTAATGTTATTGAGTTTATTATTCACGCATTGCGGAAAAAAATGTCACATTCAGTCATAAAGAATGTCAGGGGGTTGGGATGGATGATAGATCGGAAGAGCGTCGTGTAGG
>CAZEQX010000080.1:0-11096 GCA_964514635.1 uncultured Thiothrix sp. | reverse complement strand
AAGTCGGCTAACTTACGGTAATGACAGGTCGGTACGCCTTGACCTGAATCAAGCGGCGAAAAGGGGACGAATGCGGTAATCGCTAGAAACGCGCACGCTATTCCTGTAAATTGACGGAATATACTCCCAGAATTTACAGGAATAGCCATGCTAAACCGCCATATTCTCACCGATGTGCAAGCGTATTTGACACATTTCCCATCATTGCTGATTACCGGAGCGCGGCAAGTCGGCAAATCCACCCTCGCGTTACAGCTTGGTATTGAGCATTATGTAACCTTGGATGATATTGCCACTTATCAAAGTGCCAAAGCCGACCCCAAAGGCTTTATCCTCAGTTTGCCTAAACCCGTGGTCATTGACGAAATCCAGCGCGTGCCGGAATTATTCGTCGCCATTAAAGAACAAATCGACCAAGACCGCACTGCTGGACGTTTTGTTTTAACGGGTTCGAGCAGTTTACAAGGCTTTCGGGATATATCGGATTCACTCGCAGGGCGTATTGGCATTATTGACCTTTACGGATTTAACCTCAGCGAGATTTATAGCAATGACTTTAACCTCATTGATCATTTATTTGCAGGCACAGCATTTCCCGCCACTACATCAATAAAAGACATTGCCCCACATTTAATAAAAGGTGGCTTCCCTGAACTACAAACCATCGACAACGCTAAAACCCGCTTATTGTGGTTTAGTTCGTACATTCGTACCTATATCGAACGCGATTTACACGATGTTGGCAATATCCGCAATCTCGACAGCTTTATGCGTTTGTATTTACTGATTGCTTTACGCAGTGCCAATTTACTGAATAAATCCGATTTAGCCAAAGACTGTCAAATTGACAATAAAACGCTGGATAACTACCTTGGCATTCTCAAAAACACTTACCAAATCGCATTACTTAAACCTTGGTTTAATAATGAAACCAAACGCCTCGTTAAAATGCCAAAAATCTTTATGCTCGATACGGGCATACTCTGCCATTTACTCAAAATCACCAGCACCAAAGACCTCGCGCAATCCCCACAACGCGGCGCGATTTACGAAACTTTCGTACTCAGCGAACTCATCAAAGCCAATACCTTCGCTACCCAATCTGTTGATTTAAGTTTTTATCGCACTCAAGACGGCAAAGAAATCGACTTCATTTTAGATAATGGCAAAAGCCTAATTCCTATCGAAATCAAAGCTGCTCACACCGTTACCCCGCAAGACTTTCGTCACATTAATCACTTCATTAACCAAAATGCAGGGAAAGTTTTACAAGGTATCGTCTTTTATGCCGGAGATCATGCATTACCGTTTGGCGAAACCAACGGCGTGCCGCTATGGGCAATACCGCTGGCAATGATGGCGGGGTAACACCCATAATAAGGATGAGAAGTTTTGCTCACTTTCAACCGTCAAACAATAGGAATGCAAACCGAGATAATCATGCACAATCAATTACGCCGCGCCGCTATTTTCAATAGTTTAAGTGATACTGACCTTGCGCCACTCGCTGCCAGCACGCGCTTACAAAGTTTGAAAGCGGGTTCATTATTGTTCCGCGCGGGGGATGCGTCTTATGCGTTCTTTTTGGTATTGAGCGGCAGTATGCGTTTGTACCGTCTCACGCCTGATGGTAAAGAAAAAATCATTGAAATCATTCGTGTGGGTGAAACCTTTGCCGAAGCGGTAGCGATTATGGATAAACCCTTTCCGGTATTTGCCACCGCGATTGAAAACACTGAATTATTAGCGATTCCATCCGATGTATTTCGCACGCAATTACAACAACAACAAGGTTTGGCCTTTAAAATGTTGGCAAGCCTGAGTATGCGTGTACACAAATTCCTCAATGATATTCACACCTTAAGCTTATCGACAGCACAACAAAAAGTCGCGGGTTATTTACTGGCATTTTTGGACGAACAAGATTTCGACCAGCCGATTCAATTACCCGCCACCAAAGCCATGATTGCCTCGCGTTTGGGATTACAACCAGAAACTTTTTCGCGGGTATTAGGTAAAATGAAAGAACAAGGCGTGATTACCGAAGACAAAGCACAGATTTTAATTTTGTCACCTACCGCATTAAAGCGGCTGCGTGATACGCCGTAGTTCAACGCGCCACACAAATATTAACTCGCAATCTTTTTGAATTGAATGACTTTGGCCCATCATTGCTTTACCTCTAGTCGTTAGCGTAGCATAACCTGACTCGCTTGTTCAGCATTGCGCATCTTTCCTGAAAAAAACAGGTATTGCGTAGGTGGTATTTGCGATTGTTGACAGTATCTTTCACAATGCACACCATGCAAATTGAAATTTTAACCCAAATCGCTGATGTGCCTGCAACGCAGTGGAATGCGTTGGTACAGGATAATAACCCATTCTTGCGCCACGAGTTTTTGCAGGCATTGGAGCAGCATGGTTGCGTGGGCGAACGTTTCGGGTGGTTGCCACGCCATTTGGTGGTGTTTGATCAGGCGGGCAATCTGCACGCAGCAATGCCGTTATACGAAAAGTACAATTCGTATGGTGAGTTTGTGTTTGATCATGCGTGGGCAGATGCTTATCAACGTTATGGGCTTTCGTATTTTCCGAAATTGGTGTCGAGCATTCCCTATTCACCTGTGAGTGGGCAGCGGTTATTGACAACCGTCGGCAGGGAACAAGAATATTACCCTGTATTAATCCAAGCGGCTTTGCATTTGGCACAGCGTTTAAATGCCAGTAGTGTGCATTGGTTATTTCCATTAGCAGTGCAACAGGATTTTTTACACGCCCAAAACTTTATTGAACGTCATGATTGCCAATTTCATTGGTATAATCGACCTTATCAGGCATTCGATGATTTCTTAGCAACTTTAAATCCGAAAAAGCGTAAAAACATTAAACAAGAACGGCGTAAAGTTCAAGATGCAGGTATTACACTGCGGCGTTTAGATGGTTATACTGCTACAGCAAAGGATTGGGAATGCTTTGCTTTCTTTTATCAACACACGTTTGAAAAGAAATGGGGAATGCCGACGCTAAATCAAGGCTTTTTCCAAGCCATTGCACAGGCATTGCCGGAGCAGATCGTGTTAATCATGGCAGATAATGCCGCTGGCGAATGCATTGCGGGTTCATTTATGTTGCGTAGTGATACAAGGCTTTATGGGCGACACTGGGGTTGTACAGAATACATTGATAGCCTGCATTTTGAGGCATGTTATTATCAGGGCATTGACTATTGTATTGAACATGGTTTGCAAGTATTTGAACCCGGTGCGCAAGGCGAGCATAAAGTCCCGCGTGGTTTTATTCCGACTTTAACGCGCTCTAGTCACTGGTTAGCCCAAGATGTTTTTTACAAAACCATTGTGCGCCACACACAGTTGGAACAACAAGGTGTGGCACAATACATGCAGACGATAATGCAACATTCCCCATATCGCCCTGAATTTCAGCCAGCACCGCAACCCGCTTAAGCGTTGCGGCGGCCTTCTAAATAAGCCACTTGATAACGCTTAATACCTTTAAACATGGCGTTTGCCAATTTGTGTTGGTATTCTGCTGTGCGCAGGCGTTTTTCTTCCGCTGGATTACTCAAAAATGCGGTTTCTACTAGCATGGAAGGAATATCTGGCGATTTCAATACCACAAATCCCGCGCTTTCTACTTTATTACGCAATGGATTATTTACTTTACTTAATTCACTTAAGACCGCTTTTGCCACGCCTAAACTGTGTTCCGTCATGGCATTTTGGCTTAAATCCAGCAATACCGTCGCCAGACGATTGCTTGTATCATTAATGCTAACGCCACCGAATTTCACATCGTAAGAGTTTTCGCTTTCTGCTAATAAACGCGCTGCCTCACTGGATGCACCATTTTCAGAAAGAATATAAACCGTTGAGCCATTAACCAGTGAGTTAGGGCTGGCATCGGCATGAATCGAAATAAACAAGTCGGCCTTATTACGATGCGCAATATTAATGCGTTCTGGCAATGGTATAAACGTGTCACTATCACGGGTTAAAATGGCTTTAATACCCTGTTCCCGATTTAAGCGGGTTCTGAGTTTACGCGCGACTTCTAAAACCACGTCTTTTTCGCGTGTCCCGTTGCGTCCAATCGCGCCGGGGTCTTTCCCGCCGTGCCCTGGGTCAATCATGACAATGAATTTATCTTTGCGCGGCTGCGTGGTCGCAGGCTCAGCGGGTTCTGCTTTGCGTGATTTTTCCGGCTTAGTGTTATTCGGTTCGGGTTTCTTTTCGGGCTTTTTCTCTGGGCGCGGTTCATTACGATTGTCGGCTTTTCCAGCTCCTGTCGGAGTAAGTACCAGATTCAGCACGTTTTGGCTGCCATCGGCTTGCAACGCGCTGCTGACGCTAACGGCTTCCGACAGTTCCAATACCACACGCACCAAACCGCCTTCGCGCGTGGCATAACGCACCGCAGTCACAGGAGCTTGCGCACTGGTTGATAGCACACTGTCAATGTGCGTATTTAATAGGTCAATCACCACACGATTCGGTGCATCTAGGGTGAACACTTTGTATTTGACAGGTTCATCCAAACGCAAGGCGAATGTCACCCGTTCAGCTCCCCCTGATAATTTTGCCCCAATCAAATTACTAGGCCGAGCTGCCAACAACATGGGCATACCCAGCCCTGTGGTCATCGTCCCAGCTAATGCACCTAATTTAATGATAAAGCCTCGGCGGCTCAGCTTATTACTATTCATGCTTTAAATCTCGGCAATAGTTCGGCTCGGCAATACTGACGCACTGCGACTAGATACAACCAACGGGAACACCACTTCGTTGGGCAAGTATTAAACCTGCACCAACGCTTTTCAAGTGCTTTTTTAATAAAGTGCGCAAAGCCACCGATTGGTAACTCTAGCCCCCTATTTACCCCTGCTGTAACAAGACGTTACGCCCATTATTGGCATGGGCAATATCTATGCGTAAATTGGCCTGCGGTAACAACCCACCCGCTTTTTCCGGCCATTCCACCAAGCATAACGCATCAGGACGCAAATAGTCGCGTATCCCCATGTATTCCAGCTCATCGGGATCAGCCAAACGGTACAAATCAAAATGGAACACATCCAACCCTTGCAAATGATACGGCTCAACCAAGGTGTAAGTAGGACTTTTGACCGTACCTTGATGCCCCAGTTCCCGCAAAATGCCACGCACCAACGTGGTTTTGCCAGCTCCCAAATCACCATGCAGGGTAATCAGCCCACCTTGCGCAAATTGGCGAGCTAACTGCGCCCCCAATGCCAACATTGCCGCCTCATCCGCGATGGTTTGCCATGCGGTATTGTCATAATTACCCATACTTTAACCTTAATTTGCCTTAATTGTGCATGGCTTGACGGATACACGCGATTAAATCACTGGCTAATAAACCGCGTTCGCCGTGTTGGGCTGCTAAATCCCCCGCATGGGCATGAATCCACACACCGACTTCCGCAGCAGCTTGCAAGTGTAAACCTTGTGCCAACAATCCGGTAATAATCCCTGTTAAAACATCACCCATTCCACCGGAAGCCATACCCGCATTACCTGCTGGGCAAAACGCCACACCCACTGCTGAGGCCACCAGTGTTCCCGCACCTTTTAACACCACAACTCCACCGTATTGGCGTTGCAAACGTTGCACAGCACTCATGCGATCTTGTTCCACCGCCCATACTTCACAACCGAGTAAACGAGCAGCTTCGCCGGGGTGTGGGGTAAGAATCCAGTTTTCGTCTTGCAATAAGCTTTGTGACAATAAATTCAGCGCATCGGCATCCAAGACTTTCGGCTGCGTAGCGGTTTGTACCATCATCAATAAACCACGCGCCCATGCGGTTTGCCCCATACCTGTACCAATGCCAATAGCGGACATTTTCTGCAATAACGGGCGTAAATGCACAGGGGATTCCACCGCATTCACCATGAGTTCGGGGCGTAATAAATTCAACACTGGCGCGTGTTCGGGATGCGTTGCCACTGTCACCAAACCACTCCCCACGCGCAATGCCGCTTCCCCCGCCAAACGCACCGCACCACTCATACCAGGTGCGCCACCAATCAGCAAAGCGTGCCCACAATGCCCCTTGTGCGCCGAACGCGGACGCGCTGGCAACGATTCACGCAGGGTATGTTCTCCCAACAAGGAATATACCGTGGGAACATGGGTGTAAACCTCCTCTGGCACAGCCAACCGCGCCAAATACAAACGCCCACAATAATCCCGTGCCTTCCCCGTCAGTAAACCCGTTTTCCAACCAATGAAAGTGACCGTTAAAGCCGCTTCCACCGCGCACCCGCAGGGCTGTCCAACATCCGCGTGCAACCCCGAAGGAATATCCACCGCGACCACGGGTGCAGTTTGTTGATTCAGCAGAGCGACCCCCGTTGCATACACCCCTTCCACCGCGCGGTCTAAACCCGTGCCTAAGAGCGCGTCAACCATCACATCCGCTGTGGGCAAATGGTCGTTAAAAGCGTGAACGCCCCCGCCTGCTTGCACAAAATCCTGATAAGCGCGTAACGCATCACCTTGTAACTGCGCCACATCACTAAAGCTCAGTGCGTGAACTTCCCACCCCGCCTGTAAAGCCAACCGCGCAATCACATAACCGTCGCCGCCATTATTGCCGCCACCGCACAAAACACACAGGGACTTGGCATCACGCCACGATTCTCGGATACTGTCGAATACCGCTTGTCCTGCACGACACATGAGTGTGTAACCTGCAATACCGTAGGTTTGGATAGCGATACGATCCAGCTCGCGCACTTGTGCGGCTGAATACACCCGATTTGCTACTGCCGTCATGA
Source organism: uncultured Thiothrix sp. (assembly GCA_964514635.1). Taxonomy (GTDB): domain Bacteria; phylum Pseudomonadota; class Gammaproteobacteria; order Thiotrichales; family Thiotrichaceae; genus Thiothrix. The sequence goes on along the minus strand of CAZEQX010000080.1, from coordinate 4,275 downwards.
GAAGTCGTTCCTTGCCAAATACACCCCTAGAGCTTACTCATAAAATCACCCAGATGGGGAGAGATTTCGGATTTAATGCAGTGGGAATCAGCTCTATCGACCTTGACCCAGCCGAAACCCGCTTAGTGGATTGGTTAGCTCAAGGTTATCACGGCGACATGGATTGGATGGCACGCCACGGCACAAAACGCAGCCATCCGGCGGAACTCGTACCCAACACACTCAGCATTATCAGCGTGCGCATGGATTATTTCCCACCTGACACCGCCGACGCGCTCATGATCCTCAACCACCCCGAACGCGCCTACGTTTCGCGCTATGCATTAGGGCGGGATTACCACAAGCTGATTCGCAACCGCTTGGAAAAATTTGCCCAAGCCTTGCAAAGCGTAGTAGGGACGTTTGGGTATCGCGTATTTACCGACAGCGCACCCGTGCTGGAAAAACCCATTGCAGTGAAAGCGGGCTTGGGTTGGATGGGCAAACACACCAACATTCTGCACCGTGAAGCGGGTTCGTGGTTTTTTCTGGGGGAAATTTACACCGATATTCCCCTAGCCACATGGCAAGGCGAAACAGGAGCAGTGGACGAACATTGCGGACGTTGCCAAGCGTGTCTCGACGTTTGCCCCACCCAAGCGATTATCGCCCCGTACTTATTGGACGCGCGACGTTGCATTTCCTACCTCACCATCGAATACGCAGGAAGTATCCCTGTCGCCTTACGTCCGCTAATTGGCAATCGCATTTACGGCTGTGATGACTGCCAACTGATTTGCCCGTGGAATCGCTTTGCGCAAACCTCCCCCGAAGCCGACTTTTCCGCCCGCAATGGCTTGGATCACGCACGTCTACACGACCTATTACAATGGGATGAAACGCAATTCTTACGCCGTTTGGAAGGCTCACCGATCCGGCGCATTGGCTACGAACGTTGGGTACGCAACCTAGCCATTGCCGTGGGTAACGCGCCGCGTAATGCGACGAGCTTGGCATTATTGCGAAAAAAACGCGCGAATACGGATAATCCCTTGCTACAGGAGCATTTAGATTGGGCTATTTCACAACACGAAGTGCCGAATAATTAGCGCAAAAATCACCCTTCATCTATCTTTTTAATCCGAACATCACCTATAGCTACCATTTATCCTATTAACACTGCACTTTCATAACGTTTTTTGTCAGGATAATAACCACAACGCCACTTGGCAAACAGAACGAATAACGCTATGAAAACAAAAATAAATTGCGTTTCTGGTTGGGTACTGTGTGTAGCATTAGTCATTAGCAATCTTAGCGGTTGCAGCAGTATACAAAACAACCCCATGTACAACGAATGGCAAGCTAGAGCTTATACCGCCTATGGTATGGAAATACCATCGCAGCCTAGTGACCCTTACATGACAACTGAATTGCGCACCGAACCCATGACGCAACCGTCAACGGCAGAATTAATGTACATCGCCGAACACTACGGATTGCAATAATGGTTCGTTGCTAAAAACCGAATGTTAGCCCCTGGAGCTCAATGCGGGCTCCACTCTGACACAAAGGTCTTAGCCCTTCCTTTGTGTCTTTTTAGCCAGACCTGTTTTTTTTGGTCTGGCTTTTTTATTTTGAGGTAAAATACACGTCAAAACCTTTTGGAGTGTTGCATGGATATTGGTGAACTTCGACGTGAATATACCCAAGCTGGCTTGAGCCGCTCGACGCTGAATCCAGACCCTTTTCAACAGTTCAATCAGTGGTTTACTCAAGCACTCAATGCACAAGTGTTAGAAGCCAATGCCATGCAGGTCGCCACCGTTGCAGCCAACGGCAAACCCACCTTACGCACCGTTTTGCTTAAATCCTATGACGAACGCGGCTTTGTGTTTTTTACCAATTACCACAGCCAGAAAGCGCGTGACATCGGCGAAAACCCCAATGTTGCCCTATTATTGTTTTGGAAAGAACTCGAACGGCAAGTAGAAATCACCGGACGCGCCGAAAAGGTTTCCACCGCCGAATCATTACGCTACTTTTTATCCCGCCCGCGCGGTAGCCAATTAGGGGCGTGGGTTTCTGCACAAAGTTCGATGATTACTTCTCGCACCTTGCTCGAACTCAAATTGGATGAAATGAAACGCAAATACAGTGCGGGGGAAATTCCCCTACCAGACTTTTGGGGTGGGTATCGCATCGTGCCGGAAACCATCGAATTTTGGCAGGGTCGCCCGAACCGTTTGCATGATCGTTTTGAATACCGCCGCAGTTCTGCGGGGTGGGAAATTGAGAGGTTATCCCCGTGAAAAACTGGCGTTACCTATTGCTGGCAATGAGCATGGCATTGAGCGCGTGCCAATCGGACGGCTCGGTCATTGCGGATAATGGCACAATTGCCAATCTCAATTATGAAAAAGTCGCATTCCAACGGTTTGGCGGCACGCGCTGCCCCGATAAAGCGGATACCACACCCGATAATGCTCACTGTGCCAGCGTCACCATGAGCTATCCCAAAGTCACTTCCACCGATAATCCTCAAGTGGCAGAAACCATTAATCGCTTTATTCAGGAGCAGCTCATAGAATACAGCGATGAAAACGAAAAGCAGCCCAAAACATTGGATGAACTAGCCACCATGTTCATTCATGATTTCCAAGCTGATCCTGATACCACGGGCACTTGGGAATTAGAACGCAGCGTGGAAGTGGTTTACGGCACGGCGCAATTCATTACCCTCTTACTCAGTGAAAATGGTTATACAGGCGGCGCACACCCATTCAGTGGGCAGCGTTTTTTTGTATTGGACACGCGCACAGGCAAACAACTGACCCTAGCGAATTTGTTAAATGCCAATTACGCGGAAAAACTCAATCCACTAGGGGAGAAATATTTCCGAGCCGCACGCGAATTAGCCCCTAATGCTAATTTAACGGACGAAGGCTTTTGGTTTGAGAACAATCAATTCAAACTCAATACCAATTTTGGTGTGACCGCCAAAGGATTAGCTTTTATTTTTAATCCTTATGAAGTTGCGCCTTACGCATTAGGCAGCACCGAATTATTAATCCCCTACACAGATGTACGCGAATTAATCCCTGACAACAGCCCGTTGGCGAGTGTGTTAAAACCATGATGCAATATGTGCGCGACCCAGACCGGATTCATACCCAAAGTTATGTTAAAATCCGTGAACAAGTGGATTTAAGTGCTTTCACACCCGACCAACAACAGGTGGTGATTCACCTCATTCAAGCGTGGGGTGATCCAGATTTAGCACAATACATTCAGTTCAGCCCCAATGCGTTAGAAGTCGCGCGTAAAGCCATTAAAAAGCAAAGTAATATTCTTTACGATGAAATGCTAGTAACTGCGGCGTTGGATAATAAGCTTCTGTATCAAGAACCCTTCGGTTTTTTAAATCGGGCAGCGGTGATCTCTCACGCCAAAGCTGCCAAACAAACCCGCGCGATGACTGCTGTTGACTATTGGAAACCCTTTATGCGCGACAGTATCATTCTGATTGGGCAATCCGGCACGGCTTTATTCCGTCTACTAGAATTATTAAAAGAAGGCGCACCCCGCCCCGCGCTAGTTATTGCTGCGGCACGCGGTTTTATTAATGCAGAAACTGCCAAAAGAACCCTGTGGGAACACCGCGAAGAGTTCGGTTTTGAATGCATTATGGTAAAAGGCACGCGCGGCGGCGGCGTATTGGCTGCCAGCGCATTAAATGCCCTGCTGATGATGCAACAGGGCATTTACATTTAAATATACTGCAATGCTTAATTACCAGGGCACGCATCAAATGCGCAACCCTTCGCGCTATTGCGTGACACATAGGTTTTGCCATCAGGACACAATTTCGCTTCCATCGTACACATAGCCATATTGCCATTGCCACCGCCGACCGCATTAGGAGGCGGTAAAATGTGCGGGTCAGGCGTGTTAGTCACTGGCGCATGGGTCGGACAGTCATCAAATGCACAACCTTTCGCCCCATTGCGTGACACATAGGTTTTGCCATCAGGACACAATTTCGCCTCTTCGGTACACATCATCACATTGCCACTGGGTTTGTTTGCCGTTGGCGGATTCGGACCATTCGGCTGTGGAGCAGGCGCACAAGCACTCAATACCGCACCCATTAATAATGCACTTAACCATGAAAACTGCTTCATTTTGTCGTCCTCGCTTAGATTGTTCTCAAGTTGGCATAACCAACTACCGTCTATGACCAAACCAATAGCAATTAGTTTAACTTGAAAAAAATTTAAGCGTCTGGATTTTTAC
>CAZEQX010000079.1:0-11112 GCA_964514635.1 uncultured Thiothrix sp. | reverse complement strand
TGCACCTACCGCATTGGCGAACTCAACAAAGTTGCTGTCGTTCGCAACGAAGTCCGTTTCGCTGTTGATTTCAACGATAGCCGCTTGCTTGGCATCATCAGACAACGCGATGATGATACGGCCTTCGGCTGCAACACGACCCGCTTTTTTGTCTGCTTTGGCAGCACCGGATTTACGCATTAAGTCAATCGCTGCTTCCATGTCACCATTGGTTTCAGCGAGAGCTTTCTTACATTCCATCATGCCTGCGCCAGTACGTTCGCGCAGTTCTTTTACCATTCCAGCAGTAATTGCCATGTAAAGTAACTCCTTAAATTCTACGCTGCGTGACGCGGCTTACTCGCCTGCGTCAGTAGTTTGCTCTGCTTCAACAACCGCTTCTTCGGTAACTTCTTCAGCGAAGTCTGGTGGTACGACTGCCGCTGCAACGTGACCTTCGTTGACCGCATCGGAAGTAGCAGAAACGTATAATTGGATTGCACGAATCGCGTCATCGTTACCAGGGATAACATAATCAATGCCTTGCAATGAGTTGTTGGTATCGACAACACCGATAACTGGAATGCCCAGTTTGTTCGCTTCTTGAACTGCGATTTTCTCGTAACCTACGTCGATGACGAAGATCGCATCAGGTAAGCCTTTCATGTCTTTGATACCGCCGAGGCTGCGCTCTAATTTTTCGCGCTCACGTTCCAGCATCAGGACTTCTTTTTTACCCAGTTTGTGGAAAGTACCGTCTTCTGCCATTTTTTCCAGCTCTTTCAAGCGGCGAATGGATTGTTTAACGGTTTTGAAGTTAGTCAACATACCACCCAACCAACGATGGTTGACGAATGGCATTTTGCAAGAGATAGCCGCTTCGCGCACAGCTTCACGCGCGGAACGTTTTGTACCAACGAACAGAACTTTACCGCCTTTGGAAGCCAATTTACCAACGAAGTTCATCGCATCGTTGAACATTGGCAGGGTTTGTTCCAAGTTGATAATGTGAATTTTGTTACGCTCACCAAAGATGTACTGACCCATTTTAGGATTCCAGTAACGAGTTTGGTGACCGAAGTGAACGCCAGCTTCTAACATTTGGCGCATAGTAACTTTAGGCATTGTCAGTCTCCTGTGGGTTATGCCTCCATACATCCCATCGTCGCAACCGGATAATTTTCCAGCACCCTGCGAGATGTGTCGACGTATGTGTGAATTAAAAAACAATCTGTAAAACAATTTGCGCTCAGCGCGGCGGCTTTATACCATGAAACGCTTTTAAGTGCTACCGGGAATCAACGGCAAATGGCAAAGACAGCAGATCAGCTAAAAATTAACATTAAAACCCCAGAAGAAATCGAAAAAATGCGCGTCGCAGGCAGACTCGCGGCAGAAGTACTGGAAATGATTGCACCCTATGTACAAGCGGGCATCACCACCAATGAGCTGGATCGGATTTGTCATGATTACATCGTTAATGTGCAAAAAGCCATCCCAGCACCCTTGAACTATCGCGGCTTCCCCAAATCCATCTGCACTTCGGTGAATCATGTGATTTGTCACGGCATTCCCAGCGATAAAGTGCTGAAAAAAGGGGATATTATCAACTTGGACATTACCATCATCAAAGATGGCTACCACGGCGACACTAGCAAAATGTTCCACATCGGACAACCTAGCATTGCAGGTAAGCGTTTGTGTGATGTAACGCAGCATTGTCTATACCTTGGTATCTCACAAGTTAAACCAGGCAATACCTTAGGCGATATTGGTAAAATCATTCAAAATTATGCACATAGCCAACGTTGTTCTGTCGTGGAAGAGTACTGTGGGCATGGTATTGGCAAAAACTTCCACGAAGACCCTCAAATTCTGCATTACTACACCAAAGACAGCGACCGTGTGGTATTACAGCCGAACATGACATTCACCATTGAACCTATGATTAATCTTGGTAAACGCCATATCAAACAATTGCCCGATAAATGGACAGTTGTTACCAAAGATCATTCATTATCAGCACAGTACGAACACACCATTTTGGTGACAGAAGACGGCTTTGAAATCCTAACTCTGCGTCAAGAAGAAGCAGATTGGCGTTCTAGCTTATGATTCGCACCAATCCCCTCCTCGACATCTACGATAAATTGATTAGCCGCGAAATCGTGCGCACCCCCGATTATGCGCAGGCGGTACGCGATGCACGCAAATCGCTAGGTGAAGCTTTCCGCGCGGGTACAGATATTCGCGAGCTTTTGTTTAATCACGCGGAATTTATTGATGAATTATTACGCCACTTGTGGCGTGCGTATGGGGCAAAACAAAAGAAATTCGCCGCATTAGTCGCCGTTGGCGGCTATGGTAGACGCGAACTGCATCCTGCTTCTGATGTTGACTTGATGATTCTGCTACAAGATCAACCAGATACCGAATGCAGCGAGCGCTTATCAGCTTTTATCACCTTGTTGTGGGACATTGGTTTAGATGTCGGGCATAGCGTTCGCACGCTCGAAGAGTGCGTAGAAGAAGCCCGCCAAGATTTAACCGTTATCACCAATTTAATTGAATCACGTTATCTTAGCGGTAATGAAAACCTATTTCTTGACATGCAAGAAGCGATTGCCCCAGACCGTATGTGGGACAGTCGCACGTTTTTATTAGCCAAATTAGACGAACAGCAAAAACGTTATGTGAAATTCGGTGATACTTCACACCGCGTCGAACCCAATTTAAAAGAAGGGCGCGGCGGTTTACGCGATATTCACACCATTGGCTGGGTAACATTGCGTGAGTATGGCATGTTTTCATTGCAAGAACTTTATGAAAAACGCTTGCTCGAATACGATGAGTACGAAACGTTACGCGCTAGTCGAGAGTTTTTATGGCGTATTCGCTTTGCCCTGCATGAATTGGCACGTCGTAAAGAAGATCGTTTGCTATTCGACCACCAACGCACATTGGCGCATTTGTTCGGATACACCAATGACACCAATAATGAAAATATCGAAACATTCATGCAGCGTTATTACCGTACCATTACGGAATTAGAACGCCTCAGTGAAATGCTGATGGGTATTTTCCGTGAGCGGATATTAACACCACAATCACCATTACCCGAAATGCTAGGAGAATGGTATCAAAAGCGTGGTAGTTTAATCTCGGTTAATTCACCCGATGTTTTTGTATTATACCCAACCGCACTGCTAGAAATATTTTTACTCTTGCAAATGACACCAGGGGTTACAGGATTAACACCAGATACCATTCGTTTGATTCGTCACAATTTGCATCGTATTGATAATGGTTTCCGCCAACAGTCGCGACATCGACAATTATTCATCCAGATTTTGCGTCAGCCGAAAGGCATTACCTTTGTCATGCGCTTAATGAACCGCTATGGCATTTTGGCAGCTTATATTCCGGCATTTGCGAATATTGTCGGGCGTATGCAATACGATTTATTCCACATGTACACTGTGGATGAACATACCCTATTCGTATTACGCAATTTGCGGCGTTACAGCACGGAAATTGGCGCACAAGAACTGCCATTTTGCTCAGAAGTATTCCGCACTTTACGCAATCCCGAATTATTGTATCTCGCGGGCTTGTTTCATGACATTGCTAAAGGTCGAAATGGCGACCATTCTGAATTAGGTGCGGAAGATGCCTTTGTTTTCTGTCGTGAACACGGCCTAAATTTGCATGATGCATCATTAGTGCGTTGGCTGGTACGCAATCACTTACTAATGAGCATGACAGCACAGCGCAAAGACATTAGTGACCCCGCCGTTATTCAGAAATTTGCCGAACAGGTTGCCTCACAAAGTCGTCTGGATTGTTTATTTCTGCTAACAATAGCGGATATTCGCGGCACTAACGGTAAGTTATGGAATGGTTGGCGACAAGCTTTATTGCACGAACTGTATCATTCAACCCGTAATTTCTTGCGTAATCGCACGGATATTTCGCGTGAAAGCAACCTATTGATTGAAGAAAAACGCCAAGCAGCTTTGGAACAATTGGTCCAAGAAGGCTTTAATGAACGCGACTGCGTACATTTGTGGGATCAATTTGGCAACGACTACCATTTACAACATTCGGTTGAATCCGTTATTTGGCACACACGTTACATTCTGCGTCAAAGCAGTGAAAACCCGACCATTATTCAAATCCGGCGCACATTATCGGGCAGTAGCAATGTCATTTTTGTTTATACGCAAGACCGTGATGATCTATTCACGCGCGTATTAGCCTCGATGGAACAACTTAATTTAAACGTTGTGCAGGCACGAATTGTTTCAACAACCGATAGTTATGACCTATACACGCTACACATTTTAGGTTCAAATAATCAGGTTATTACCGACCCAGAAGAATTACAGTATATTGCAGAAACTGTGCGCATTAACTTAGAGCGGGAGAAACCTTTACGCCCTGTTCACCATAAACCGCGTATTTTGCGCAACTTCAATGTAGCAACTCGGATTTCTTTCAGCCAATACGTTGAAAAAGGTTTAACACTGTTAGAAGTGAATGCGGGTGATATGCCAGGGTTACTCTCACGCTTAGGTGAAGCAATGGATGGCTTGGGCATTCGGGTTCATAATGCGCGAATTAATACCTTGGGTGAACAGGCACAAGATATTTTCTATGTCACTACTCGCGGTGGCGAACGCATTACAGATACCAAACAGCAACGCATTATTCGGGAAACCCTCGAACAAGCGCTGAAAGTCGACTAAGCGGCACAAAAAAAAGCCCCATCACTTGTAGGCGATGGGGCAAACTCAAAAAACCACTTGGAAAACTTAACCAGCCTTGGCAATACGCCCTTGCTGGTATTCCGTACTACGCATTTCGTTTAAACGACTCATAGCACGTTGAAATTCAAACTTCAGCTTATCGCCTTTGTATAAATCCGTTAGTTTAAACTCTGTCGGGAAAATAAACTGCACATGGCGGTCGTATAACTCATCGATCAAGTTTAGGAATCGACGTGCGGCCTCTTCATGTTCAGTGGTTAATTCATGTAACCCTGACATCATAATGTAATCAAAACGCAAGGCTAATTCGATATAGTCGCGGGTAGATCGTGCTGTCTCGCACAGGGTTTTAAAATCAAACCACACGATATTATCCGCAATCTGGTGTGTAGGTAATACACGGCCTTGCACGGTAATGTCTTTACCGATTTCGATTTTGCCTGTCGCTAGTTCGGCAAAACGTTTATTTAATTCCTGCTCAATGCGGATTGCCCCTTCATCTTCTAAGAAACTATCCTCATTAGCTTTTTTCAACATGCGATAATCCATGCGATTATCCAATTCCACCACATGCGTATACTGTTTTAGTAACGCAATCGCGGGCAAGAAACGCTCACGCTGCAACCCATTGAGGTATAAATCATCAGGTACGCGGTTGGAAGTGGTCACTAAAGTGATGCCATGCTTGAACATGGCATCTAACAGACCGTGCAATAACATCGCATCCACAATGTCCATGACGTGGAACTCATCCACGCAGAACAGACGCACATCTTCTGCCAATTTTTTGACAAGCGCATCCAGCGGGTTACGGTGCATCGCCAGCTTCTTCAGCTCTTCATGAATGAAGAACATGAAGTGATGGTAGTGCATACGCCGCTTTTCGGTCAGCGGAATGCGTGAATAGAACGTATCCATTACCCACGTTTTACCGCGCCCTACGCCGCCCCATAAATAGACACCGCGCACAGGTTCGATAGTTACTTCTTCGTTTCCACCGAAGAATCCGAAGAACTTTTTCTTTGGCTGAACAATGGGGCGTGGCTGCATGAGGCCATCCCACACGTCCTGCAAAACACTTATCGCCTCCAGTTGTGCCGGGTCTTTTTTAATCAGCCCATCGGCAACAGCTTCGTGATAATGTTTTAGTAATGGCATAACGTCCTATTCACTCTTTTTCAATTACTTGGAAAGACCCAAAGCACCTAACACCAGTTCTTCCTGCTGTTTAGCGTGAACTTTCGGGCTACCCACCGCTGGCGACGCAGAAGCCGGACGGCTTACCACATCCAAACGCGCAACATTGCCCAACACTTGACGCAGTGATGGTTGAATGCTCAACCACGCGCCTTGGTTCAGCGGCTCTTCTTGACACCAAACATTGACTTCAACGTTCGGGTAACGGTCTAAAATGGCATTCATGTCGACTTCTGGGAACGGATACAATTGTTCAACACGCACAATGGCAACGTCTTCCAGACCTGCTGCACGGCGTTTTTCTAACAAATCGTAGTAAACCTTACCGCTACACATGACCAAACGGGTGACTTTTTGTGGGTCAATCGCGTCGATTTCATCGATCACGTTTTGGAAACCACGTTCAGTCAAATCTTCGACGCTATTAACCGCTAATGGATGACGCAGCAAGCTTTTGGGTGTCATCACGATCAAAGGCATACGGCAGTCACGCAACATTTGGCGACGCAACATGTGGAAGGCTTGCGCTGGTGTGCTGGGTACGCAAACTTGCATGTTGTTTTGTGCACACAGTTGCAAATAACGTTCCAAACGGGCAGAAGAGTGCTCAGGACCTTGACCTTCAAAACCGTGTGGCAACAACATAACCAGACCGCACAAACGACCCCATTTTTGCTCACCTGAACTGATGAACTGGTCGATCACCACTTGCGCACAGTTAGCGAAGTCACCGAATTGCGCTTCCCAAATGGTTAGAGTATCCGCTTCAGTGGTGGCATAGCCGTATTCAAAGCCTAATACCGCCTCTTCTGACAACAGTGAATCAATTACCACGAATGGTTTTTGATCAGGTGACAGGTGTTGCAATGCGACATAGGTAGAACCTGTGTCTTGCTCATGGAACACAGCATGACGGTGGAAGAACGTACCACGACCGCAGTCTTCGCCCGACAAACGCACAGGGTAGCCCGCTTCGATCAGCGTGGCATAGGCTAAGTTTTCGCAGAAACCCCAGTCCATTGCTTGCTCGCCAGCCGCCATTTTCTTACGGTCAGCAACGATACGTGCAACACGCGAGTTCAGTTTGAAACCTTCTGGGTAAACTGTCAGCTTGTCGCCCAAAGTTTTGACGGTTTCAGCCGAAATGGTGGTATCCACTGGCATATCCCATGTGCCACTGTGGAAGCGCGTCCAGTTAACCGGATTCGCCACTTGTGCTTCGCCTTTTTCCATCAAGTTCGGCACAGTTGGCGAACCTTCTGTCAACTGTTGGCGCGTGCGTTGTACCATTTCTTGCGCTTGTTCCGCAGTCAGTACAGTTTCTGCCACCAACTGTTTCGCGTAACGCTCACGGGTAGTCGCCATTGCGCGGATTTTGCGGTACATGACAGGTTGGGTTGCGGAAGGCTCATCCGCTTCGTTGTGACCGTGACGACGGTAGCAAACGAGGTCAATTACCACGTCTTTGTTGAACGTATTGCGGTAATCCATCGCAATTTTTGTTACCAATACGACAGCTTCAGGGTCATCGCCATTGACGTGGAAGACGGGGGAGTCAACCATTTTGGCAATGTCAGTACAGTAGTAAGTGGAACGCGCATCCGCTGCCGCACTGGTGGTAAAGCCCACTTGGTTGTTGATAACGATATGGATCGTACCACCCGTGCGATAACCGCGAGTATCCGCCATTTGCATCATTTCCATGTTCACACCTTGACCAGCGAAAGCTGCGTCACCGTGCAGAACCACAGGAACGATTTTGTCATCAGCATTTTCAGTCCAGCGGTCTTGACGAGCGCGTACCGCACCTTCAACCACTGCACCGACGATTTCCAAATGCGATGGGTTGAACGCCATTGCAACGTGAACTGGGCCACCTTTGGTTTGCAGGTCCGATGCATAACCCATGTGGTATTTCACGTCACCTGTACGACCGTCATCCTTGTACTTGCCTTCAAACTCACCGAACAACATAGCAGGGGATTTACCCAGTACATTGACCAGCACGTTCAAACGACCACGGTGCGCCATACCAAGAACGATTTCTTGTGTGCCGACTTCGCCCGCGTGTTGGATCAAAGTGTGCAGCATTGGGATTAAGCTTTCGCCACCTTCCAATGAGAAACGTTTTTGACCGACGTAATTGGTGTGCAAGTAACGCTCTAAACCTTCGGCAGCCGTCAGTAAGTCGAGAATTTCGCTTTTCTCTTCTTTGCTGTATTTAGGTGTGGAACGCACGCTTTCCAAACGTTGTTGAATCCAACGTTTTTGTTCAGTGCTAGTGGTGTGCATGTATTGCACGCCAATATGACCACAATAGGTTTGCTCCAATTGTTTAATAATGTCACGCAGCGTCATTTGGTCAGGCGCGACCAAAGAACCTGTGTTGAACGTAGTGTTCAAATCGGCTTCGCTCAGGGAATGGTATTCCAGCGTCAGTTCTTTAACAAACGCAGGTGTATTCTCGTCGAGCGGGTTGGTTTTCGCGTGGAAGTGACCTTGGAAACGGTAAGCATTGATTAATTGCAGAACTTTAACTTGCTTACGTTCTTGTTCCAGATTGCTGGTGTCATTGACGGATTGTACAGCATAAGCCTGAGGCTTTGCGGCATAAGCACGGAAGAAATCTTTAACAGGGGTGTGGCGGGATTCTTGACCTGTTACTTGTGGCAGCGTATCGAAATAATCGCGCCAAGTGTCAGGAACAGAAGCTGGGTTTTCCAGATAGCTCTCATACATTTCCTCCAGATATATGATGCTATTCCCGTCTAGTTGTGTGTCAGCATTATAGGCCACAACCTGCCCTTCTCCTTTATGCATATTTCAAACCTACGTTGATGGGTAAATATCAAATCAATAACGCTCGACTTGACGCGACGCAGCAATCTAGTGCATTGTCGACAAACCTGCTATGCAACAGTGCAAATGTGTTTTGTTTGCCAAGCCGAACCCTGTGACTCTGTTTTATTTTGCGCGGCATTATAGCCCTAAAGTGTCAACAATGTCAGGATGTTTTACTTGAAAAAACGGTGCTTATCGGTATTATTGTCAACACAACGTACAAGATGTCGACAGTTATGAGGTTGCACCATGGGGTTTCTTTCGGCCTGCCATATGCAGGAGCCGGTGACGATTGCAGACAAGCTATTTCTTGATCTGCGACGCGCCATTCTGGCAGGTGAAATCCCTGCTGGGAAAAAGATAAGTGAACCCGAACTCGCGGGAATATACGGCGTAAGTCGCGGTTCATTACGAGAAGCTATTAGTAAGTTAGAAAATTGCAATTTGGTAACACGCAAGCCCAACATTGGTGCGCGGATCATCGGTTTTTCCACCGAACAGATGATGGATATTTACCAAATTCGTGAAGCTATGGAAGGATTAGCCGCACGTTTAGCGGCTGAAAACATGAACTCCGAAGAGCTGGGGCGGTTGCGCAAACTGCTTGAGCGTCATGGTGAACAAATCACCGATGAGCAAGCTTGCCCACAACAAGACGTGGATTTGGATTTCCATTCTTGTATTATCCACGGCAGCAAAAACCAGCGTCTAGTTCGTATGTTGTGCCAAGATTTGTATGATCTGGTACGGTTTTACCGTTTCCGTCTGAAATCTGGTTTCGACCGTAGCGAGCAAGCTTATCAGGAACATGCCCTGATCGTTTCAGCGATTGAACGACGCGATGGGGAAATGGCTGAAACACTAATGCGCCACCATATCCGAGCTTCTCGTGATTATGCGCGGCAGTGTATTGAGTCCATGCCCAAAGAGGAATTGAACACATAGAACGGGAACCATTATGAAGAGCAAGCGACCTCTATCTCCACACCTGCAAGTGTATAAACTGCCACTGCCAGCCCTCCTATCCGTTTTGCATCGGGGTACGGGTGCTGCGTTAGGTGTTGGCACGTTGTTAGTGACGTGGTGGTTGGCATCCGTGGCAGGTGGCCCGGAAGCGTTTGAAAGTTCCAGTGCGGTTCTGGGTTCTTTCTTAGGTTCATTGGTACTGTTTGGCTGGTCATGGGCACTGTTCTATCACCTGTGTAATGGTATCCGCCACTTAATGTGGGACGTAGGTTTCGGTTATGACATTCCAACCACTTTCCTGACAGGTAAAGTCGTTGTTGGCGCGTCATTTGTACTGACTGTTCTGCTGTGGCTGGTTGCCTAAGCCCATTCCATCGACTTTAAGGAACACACATGAGTTTGTTAGCACCGATTAAGAAAGCCCGTGGTCTGGGTTCTGCAAAAGACGGGGTTCACCACTGGTGGATGCAGCGCGTTACTGCGATTGCCCTCGTTCCTCTGACCCTGTGGGTGGTTTTCTCTGTCGCTTCTATGAGCGGTCAAGATTACGAAGCTGTCCAAGCATGGTTAAGTAAACCATTCACCACAGCGATGTTTGCACTGTTTGTTTTCACTTCTTTCTATCACGCTGCATTAGGCTTGCAAGTGATTATCGAAGACTACGTTCACAATGAAGCGGTTAAATTCGCTGCATTGATTGGCGTGAAACTGGTGCTTGCGCTGTTGGGTACTGTCAGTGTTGTTTCTGTACTGCGCGTTGCATTTGCAGGCTGATCCGATTCATAGAGGCTAGAAATCGAAATGTCCGACTATAAAATTGAATATCATACCTATGACGTAGTAGTAGTAGGTGCAGGTGGTGCTGGTCTGCGTGCCACATTCGGCATGGCTGTACAAGGCTTATCCACTGCGTGTATCACGAAAGTTTTCCCTACCCGTAGCCACACGGTTGCGGCGCAAGGTGGTATGTCTGCTGCATTGGGCAACATGGGCCCGGATAAATGGCAGTGGCACATGTATGACACCGTTAAAGGTTCTGACTGGCTGGGCGACCAAGATGCTATCGAGTACATGTGTCGTGAAGCAATTCCAGCGGTTATCGAACTGGAACACCAAGGTGTACCGTTTTCGCGTACTGAAGAAGGCCGTATCTATCAACGTCCTTTCGGCGGTATGACCACTGAATTTGGTAAAGGCATTGCACACCGTACTTGTGCAGCGGCTGACCGTACTGGTCACGCGATTTTGCACACGCTGTATCAACAATCCCTGCGTCACAATGCCGAGTTCTACATTGAACACTTTGCAACTGACCTGATCATGGACGACGAAGGCGTTTGCCGTGGCGTTCTGGCATGGG
>CAZEQX010000078.1:0-11149 GCA_964514635.1 uncultured Thiothrix sp. | reverse complement strand
ACCCCTTGCGGGGGAAGGGCTGGGGATGGGGGGAACGGCGAAGCCGGAACTTGTGTAGATACCTATGCCCACCTGCGGGGGAAGGGTCGGGGATGGGGGGAATTCAGCATTTCACCGTGTTGCATATCATTAGGGCGTGGACTACGATGAGTGGAATACATCGGAGGAATACGCTATGTATGCCACTGACGTGCGTGAGTTGAAAAAAATCCATCCGTGGCATTGCGCCACGCACTAGATGCCCCCGTGCTGATTCTCAAAGGAGATCAACCGGATGCGTTGCTCGTTCATTTCAGCCGATCTTTATCGTTATTGATTCTGGATGTCAAGGTAGGGTGTACGCGATGGTGGGAACGTCGCGCCGTCACAATCGCATTGCCTTGTGGCTTGCTATGCTAAACTGCTATGCTAAACTGCTCTGCCAAATAATCGGCAATATGTAGCAGTTATCATGAAAACATTCCTCTCTTTCTTACTGATGCTGTGGCTGTGTACTTGCGCGGCTCATGCTCATGCTCGCCCGAAAATCGGTTTGGTCTTGGGTGGTGGTGGCGCGGCGGGTGTGTCGCACGTTGGGGTTTTGAAGGTATTGGAGGCGAATCACATTCCGGTGGATGTGGTGGCGGGCAATAGCATGGGTGCGATTGTGGGGAGTTTGTACGCTTCGGGGATGCCTGTTGCTGAAATCGAGCGCGTGGCAAATCAGTTGGATTGGGCGAAGTTGTTTAGTGATGACCCTGACCATGCGTTGAAGTCGTATCAGCAGAAGCAGCAAAGTGCGGATTTTTTCAGCTCAGCGAGTGTGGGCGTGGCAAAAGATGGGGTGAAATTACCCAGCGGTTTTGTTGATGGGCAGCGTTTGATGTTTGAATTGCGGCGTTTGCTCGCCCCCGTGGAAGGTATTAGCGATTTTGACCGTTTGCCGATTCCGTTTCGGGCGGTGGCGACGGATATTCGCACGGGTGAAACCGTGGTGTTGAAGCAGGGCAGTTTGGCAACGGCGGTGCGGGCGAGTATGTCGATTCCGGGTTTGTTCGCGCCCGTGACGGTTGATAATCGTTTGTTGGTGGATGGTTTGGTGTCGAACAATTTGCCTGTGGATGTGGCGCGGCAAATGGGGGCGGATATTGTGATCGTTTCCAGCATTCCGCCGAGTACGAACCGCCCGTTAAATTCGGCATTGGATATTAGTTTGCAGTCGATGGAATTGTTAATGCGCAAGAGTAGCGAGGCGCAATTGGCGAGTTTAACCCCCCGCGATATTTTGATTTACCCGCAAATTGGTGACATTGGCAGTTTGGATTTTGCGCGGGTGAAAGAAACCATTCCGTTAGGTGAAAAAGGCGCGAAGTTGCAGCAAGCCGCTTTGCAGCGTTTGGCGCGGGAATTGGGCACAAGCATTCGTCCTGTGGCGAAGGCTATTACGCCAGCGCAAGGGATGATGCGGATTGCGCGGGTGGAGTTAGAAAACGGTTCGTCGTTAAGCGATAACCTGATTTTGCGAAAGTTGGGGATTCGTTCTGGTGAAGTGTTGGATGAGCACAAATTGCAAGCGGGTTTGGATCGTATTTACAGTTTGGGCTATTTTGAGTTGGTGGATTATCACCTCACGCCATTGACGGGGAATGATTACGCGCTGAAAGTAATGGCGCATCAGTCGGTAGAAGGTGATCAGCGCGTGAAGTTTGGTTTTTCATTGAGTGATGATTTTAACGGCGATACGCAATACCAAGCGGGCGTGAAATATGTGCGCAAGGGTTTAACCAAGCAAGGTACGGAATTACGGGCGCAAGGCATTATCGGGGAACGTTTACTAGCCCAAGCCGAATTGCATCACCCCATGCAGGGGCAAGAAGCGAATTTCGTTGAGCCGCGTGTGTGGTATCAGGAACGTGACGCAGGTGTTTGGCAAGACAATACGCAGGTGGCGGAATTGCGTACCCGCGAGGCAGGGGCGCAGGTCGATGTTGGGCGCGAATTGGGAACGTCGGGGGAAGTGCGAGCGGGTATGTTTTATCAGCACATTCGCCCGAAACTGAAGTCGGGGGTGATTCCAGCGGAATTGGCGGATCAAACCGTGACCGAAAGCGGGCTGAAACTGCAATACGCGGCGGATACCTTGGATTCGGTGAATTTCCCCACGCAAGGCGGACGTTTTAAAGCAGCCATTTCGCGTGGGTTTGCTTTATTGGGTAGCGATAACGACTTCACCCGTTTGGAAGTGGAAGGCGAGCGGGTAGTGAGCTTGACTGATAAACATCGGGTGATTGTCAGTGGGCGTGCGGTGGCGAATGATGAAGATCAAAGCCAGATCGAATACACCGCCAATACGGTGCAAAACGGGCGGGTGGCTTTTTTGGATAATCAGCAGCGTGTCGGTAATTACGTCGCGGATGGTGCGGTAACTTACATGCGCCAAATGGCTTCCATACCACAAGTGGCGAAAGTTCACGTTGGTGCATCGGTGGGTTTAGGTCAGGCGTGGCAACGGGCTAGTGAGATGAATGTGGGGGATTTGCGTTATTCCACAGCGGTATTTGTGGGTGCTGAAACGCCTTTAGGTCCGGCTTATGCGGGTGTGCGCAAAACCGAAGGCGAAGACAATACCTTGTATTTCAATTTTGGGCGTGATTTTTAACCGAACTCAACCCCGTGGCAGTCTCGAAGCCGCCACTGGGGTTATTTCCCTGCCAAAGTGGTGAATTATTTTTTCACGCCTTCGATGGATAAAATCAGTTCCAGTTCTTTGGAAGCAGGGCCAAGGTCATAGGTGATGCCATAATCAGCCAGTGCGAATGTCGCGCTGCCCGTAAAGCCGTGACGGTAGCCACCCCACGGGTCTTTACCTTCGCCAATCTCAGTGACTTCAACGGTTAATGGTTTGGTGACACCGTGCAGCGTTAATTCGCCTTCCAGCTTGCCTTTGCCTTTACCTTCTGGAACGTATTTGGTGCTGACGAACTTTGCTTCTGGGAATGTTGCAACATCCAAGAAATCTTTGCTGCTGATGTGTTTGTCGCGTTCTGCATGGTTGGTGCTAACGCTACGGGTATCAACGGTGACAGCGACTTTCGCATCTTCCGGCTTTTTGTCGTCATAACTGAAATCGCCCGCGAATTTGTCAAAACGACCGTACAACCAGCTATAGCCTAAATGCTTGATACGAAATTGGATGAAAGCGTGCATCCCTTTGGTATCAATGGTGTAATCGTCCGCGTGTGCCGCTGTTCCTGCGAACAAACCTAATGCCAGTAATGAGGTGGCGATAACATTTTTCATAGCTCTAGTCTCCAATGCAATAGCTAAATTATTGTTCATGAGGATGGTTAGAAGGTGCTTTACCTAACATGCGGGTTAGGGTTGCGTCCTTCCAGTAAAAGTGGTGAACCAATGCAGCGACGGCATGAATACCGACCAGCACCATAAACACGCCTGCTACGATTTCGTGTACATCGCCTGCTAATTCGCCGCGTGCTTTGCTTTCTGCCAAAATGGCGGGAATTTCAACCCAATCAAATACCCAGATACCGTGGCCTTCGGCGGTAGAAATCAAATAACCACTACTGAAAATCACCGCAAGCAAACCGTACAGTGCCAAATGCCCCAGTTTCGCTAAAGTGTGCGTGTAAGCGGGTGCAGGGCTGGTAACGGGTTGGGGGCGCGGTTGGCTGTACGTCCAAATGAGGCGCACCATGAACAGCCCGACTAACACAATACCCACGGATTTATGCCAGTCGGGTAGGGTGTGATACAACGGGTCGTAATAGGTCAAATCCACCATGTAACTACCCACGCCATACATGCTGATAAAGGCAACCGCCATCACCCAATGCAGCAGACGTGATACCCAGCCGTAGCTTTGGTGCGTGTTTTTCAGTGCCATTGCTGACTCCTTATGGCAAATCGAACAGCAGAAACTCACCCGATTCCGCACTACTCAACGTCAGTGTGACGTTTTCGCGCAAAGCTAAAGCATCACCTGCTTGTAATGTGTGTTGTTCCGCCGCACTGCTGACTTGCAAGCTGCCACGAGCGAGGTGAAGGTAAGTCGCGCGTCCATTTGGCACGTTGTAACTTGTCGTGGCGTTATCCGTTAAAATACTGGCGTACACATTCGCGTCAGTATTCATGGTTAAAGAACCATTACGCCCATCGGCAGATACCAATAACTGTAACTTGCCGTGCCGTTCGGACGGTGGGAAATACGCCTGTGCGTAGCTCGGTTTGACCCCTGTTGCAGCGGGTAATAACCAAATTTGCAGCAAGTGAACCGTTTCATCGGCTGAATGATTAAACTCCGAATGCAGAATCCCACGCCCCGCGCTCATGCGTTGAATATCCCCAACGCGAATCGCGCTGCCATTACCCAAACTATCTTTGTGCGATAATGCACCTTCCATAACGTAGGTAACGATTTCCATGTCACGATGCCCGTGCATGGGGAAACCGCCATTGGCTGCTACCCAATCTTCATTAATCACCCGCAAGGTCGAAAAGCCCATGCGGTGCGGGTTGTAATATTCGCCAAACGAAAAGCTATGGCGACTATCCAGCCATTCATTGGTAAATGTGCCGCGTGAAGCCGCGCTAATGTATTCCATGTTGAGTACCTCTTAACTGCTGTACTGCTTAACTTGACTAGAATAATAAGGTTTGATGTTATGTTGATAAAGATACTAAAATCGAAATAAATATAAACTGAGTGTTAAGAATGAGCCGTTTGGAATACATGCACAACTTTGTAACCGTGGTCGACGCGGGAAGCATTACCGCAGCGGCGGACAAGCTAGAACTCACGGTCGCCGCCGTTAGTAAACGCCTGAAACTACTGGAAACGGATTTAGGCACGCGCCTATTAACACGCAATACCCGCCAATTAGCTCTCACCGAAGCAGGGCAATATTACTACCAACATTGCCGTGAAATTCTCGACGAAGTAGCACGAGTGGATCAGCAATTGCTCGCCATGCAGGGCAAACTCAGCGGTACATTACGCATTAATATGCCCATGACTTACGGCAAAGAACGCTTAGCAAAGTTACTGATCCGCTTTTTGCAGCAACACCCTGATATTCACCTGATTGCGCATTTGGACGATGCTTACACTGACGCGGCAAGTGGTGAATACGACGTGGTGATTCGCATTGGTTCGTTGGAAGATTCCCGTTTGATTGCGCGTAAACTGGAACAGGTCTACCTGCAACCTGTTGCAGCACCTGCGTATTTGGCTCAATACGGCACACCACAAACACCTGAATCATTGAATCATCACAACTGCCTGACGTATACCAATGTCAGTTTGCGTGAAGGATGGCTTTTTTATGATCAATCGGGGGCGGAACGGCGCGTGCAAGTACGCGGGCAATTCTGTGCGAACAATGGTGAAGTCTTGCGGGATGCGGCGATAGCAGGCTTAGGGATTGTGTGTTTGCCCGATTTTGAAGTAAAAACCGCCTTACTGAATGGCACGCTCGTGCCCATTCTGCCGGATTACACCGCACGCCCAGTGACTGTGTATGCGGTTTACCCGTCGCGTCAATTCCTACCCGAAAAGACGCGAGCGATGATTGATTTTTTGATCCACGAATTGCAAGTGGGTTGATATTCAAGCAGCGTGGCGTTTCTGCCAAAAGTAATAGCCTGCTAATACCAAGGCCACAAAACCCAACGTGCCAACAATAATCAGGGTTTTGTTTTCTTCGATGACACCTTGGCTGCCGCCGATGAAATAACCAAACAATGCCAAAACCACCGACCAAAGACCCGCGCCTAACGTGGTGTAAAAGGCGAATGAGGCGAAATTCATGCGCACCAGCCCCGCAGGTAGGGAAATCAAGTGGCGAATACCAGGGATCAAACGCCCCGTGAAGGTGGAAATCGCCCCATGTTTAGTGAAAAACGTATCGGTTTTTTGCAATAACGCGGGGCGGACAAAGAAGTATTTGCCGTATTTTTCCAAGAATGGTCGTCCAACCCATAAGGCAAAAAAGTAGTTGAAGGTTGCCCCCGCGAGGCTGCCAAACGTAGAGGATAAAATCACCAGTAGCAGGTTGAGTTTCCCCTGATACGCCAGCATACCCGCTGGGATGACCACCAATTCGCTAGGCACGGGTAATACGGTCGATTCCATTGCCATCGCAAGGAAAATACCCCAATACCCCCACGCTTCCACGGTTGCTAATATCCATTCGATAAAACTGCTAATAAGTTCGTGCATACCTAGCTAAAGTCCTTGTCCTAATCAATGGTTAGAGATGATCCGAAGCATAATCCGCCAAGCGTGAACGTTCGCCACGTTGCAGCGTGACATGACCTGCATGTTCCCAAGCTTTGAAGTGATCGACGACATAGGTTAGACCAGATGAAGTTTCTGTCAGATAAGGTGTATCTATCTGCGCAATATTGCCCAAACACACGATCTTTGTCCCAGGACCTGCGCGTGTAATCAGCGTTTTCATTTGTTTGGGGGTGAGATTTTGCGCTTCGTCGATAATCACAAAGCGGTTGAGGAAGGTACGTCCACGCATAAAGTTCAACGATTTAATCTTAATTTTGCTCATTAAGAACTCATCGGTGGCAGAACGTCCCCACTTACTACCGCTGGCAGGTTGCGTGAGAACTTCCAAATTGTCCATTAAAGCCCCCATCCACGGGGTCATTTTTTCTTCCTCCGTGCCTGGTAGGAAGCCAATATCTTCGCCCACAGGCACAGTGACGCGGGTCATGATGATTTCTTTGTAAAGCTGCTCATCCAAGGTTTGCGCCAAAGCAGCGGCTAAGGTGAGTAAGGTTTTCCCCGTCCCCGCCGCACCTAGTAAAGTGACTAAATCAATATCAGGATCCATCAGCAGATTGAGCGCGAAATTCTGTTCACGATTCCGCGCATTGATTCCCCACACCGCATGACGCGGCTCGGTAAAATCGCGAGCCGTTTCAATAACCACATGACTAATGGTTTTCTGTCGCACTATCGCGTGAAAAGGCTGATCACCTTTTAGGCTCAAAAATTGCCCCGGCAACCAACTCGCTTCAAGTGGACCTGACAACTTATAGAACGTATGCCCATGTTCTTTCCACGACTGCATTTCTTTGCTGTGCGTTTCCCAGAAGTCGCTAGGCAATTCGTGGAAGCCCGTGGGTAATAAGTCCGCATCATCCAATACTTGGTCATTGAAATAATCTTCCGCTTTTAAACCAATGATCGTGGCTTTGATGCGTAAATTAATGTCTTTGGAAACCAGAATCACATCACGTTCGGGGTATTTATCACGCAAACTCAGTGCCACGCCGAGAATATGATTATCCGGCGAATCCCCAGGCAGGTTTGGTGGTAATGCCTGTTTTACGGCTTCGGTTTGGAAAAACAGTTTTCCCGATGCGCCACCTTTGCCATTCAGACTGAGTTGCGTATTGGCTAATGCGATCCCTGTGTGAATGTGTTCGGCGCAAGTAGAGCACATGAGTTCATCCAAAAAACGACTCACTTGGCGCACGTTGCGGGCCACTTCAGAAACGCCTTTTTTGCCACGGTCGAGTTCTTCGAGAACCACCATTGGTAAGAAAATATCGTGTTCCTGAAAACGGAACAGCGCGGTTGGGTCGTGCATCAGCACGTTAGTATCAAGGACAAATAAGCGGTTTTCGTGAGTATGTTGTGGATGGTTTGCAGTCATATTGTTCCAAGTAATTGATTAATCTAGTTGTTGTACAGCAGCTAATACGGCAGCGACATGCCCTTTGACAGAGACTTTGCGCCATTCTTGTTGCAGTATGCCGTTCTTATCGATAAGAAACGTGCTGCGCTCGATGCCGCGTACCGTTTTACCGTACATATTTTTGAATTTGATGACATCAAAAAGCTGGCAAATGGTTTCGTCACTGTCACTGAGCAATTCAAACGGAAAGGCTTGTTTCGCTTTAAAGTTTTCATGGGATTTTAGGCTATCACGCGAAATGCCGAATACCACCGCACCTGCCGCTTGGAAGTCCGCATACGCATCGCGAAAATCCTGCCCTTCTGTGGTGCAACCTGGCGTGCTGTCTTTAGGGTAAAAGTAGAGCACAACATGCGCTTTGTTGTGAAAATCCGATAAGCGGAAAGTTTGACCAGTCGTGGCGGGCAAACTGAAGTCAGCCACAGACTGACCGATTGTCGTTAGATTCATCATCTTACTCCTGATTTGGCTTCTTTTTGCAACCCTAGCAAGGGCATCATCCTGTAATACTTGTGTTTCACTACCCGCCTCAGTAGTATGCTGTCAAATTATTTTTTGGAGGAATGCATGTTTCGCGGCAGTATGGTGGCACTCATCACCCCAATGACAGCAACGGGGCAAGTGGATGAAGCAGCGTTGGAAGCTCTGGTAGCTTTCCATCTTGAAAATGGCACGGATGCTATCGTGGCAGTCGGTACGACGGGTGAGTCGGCGACATTATCCTATCAGGAACACCGCCATGTCATGAAACGTGTAGTGGAACTGGTTGCTGGTAAGATTCCTGTCATTGCAGGGACAGGTTCTAACAGCACAGCCGAAGCGATCGAAATGACCGAAATCGCTATGCAGGATGGTGCAGACGCTTGCTTATTGGTAACGCCGTATTACAACAAACCAACGCAAGAAGGTTTGTATCGTCATTACAAAATGATTGCGGAACAGGTGGCGATTCCACAAATCCTCTATAATGTTCCTGGGCGTACCGCGTGCGATTTGCTGCCAGAAACTGTAGAGCGTCTGGCGGGTTTATCCAATATTGTTGGTATCAAGGAAGCAACAGGCAATTTGGAACGTGCCAAAGAAATCATGCAACGGTGTGGTGATCGAATCGACGTGTACAGCGGTGATGATGCAACAGCATTGGAACTGATTCTGTTGGGTGGCAAAGGTAATATTTCAGTTACCGCTAACGTAACACCAAGCACCATGCATCAGGCTTGTGCAGCAGCACTGGCGGGTGATCGTGAAACCGCGATGCGTCTCAATTCAACCATGGAAGACCTGCATAAAGTACTATTCCTTGAACCGAACCCTATCCCAGTCAAATGGGCACTGGCCAAAATGGGGTATGGTGATGTCAATGGAATTCGCCTGCCACTCGTACCGCTGTCTGAGTCCGTGCAACCGCAAGTCTTAGCGGCGATGCGTAAAGCAGGTATTGAGTGTTAACTAACAAACGGAATCCATAATGAGCCTCCTGAGTAAGCGTTTTCTGTTGCGTACTGGTCTAGTTCTTAGTTCGGTGCTGGTGTTATCCGCCTGCTCGTCGCTTGACTTTGATGTAGGCGACCGCATCGACTACAAAAACAGCAAAACCATTAATGCCCTTGAAGTACCACCGGACTTAAAAGCACCGGATTATGACCCCACTTACTCGACGATCCCCAGTGGAGCGGTGAGTGCTAGTGCTTTGGCAAAAGGCAGTGCGCAAACCGGACGCATGACGGTATTACCCATTTCAGGTGGTGTGCAGATGATGAGCAGTGGCAATGTGCGCTGGTTACAAGTTGCTGCCCCTGCGGAAGCCGTTTGGCCAAAACTGCAAGAGTTCTGGCGCACTATCGGGGTTGCGATTAAACGCGATGAACCGCGCGTTGGCATTATGGAAACTGAATGGGCGGAAAACCGCGCTGAAATTCCAATGGATGGTGTGCGTCAATTGCTCAGCAAAGCTTTTGAAGGCATGTTCGACGCGGGTAGCCGTGACCGTTTCACGATTCGCTTAGAACGACCATCCGCACAAGTCACCAATGTCTACCTCAGCCACGAGCGTGCTGAAGAGCAAGTCACCGGAACGGGTACAAAGTGGGAATATAAACCTGCTAAACCGGAACTCGAAGCCGAAATGCTCAACCGCCTGATGGTTGCTTTACAAGGTGGCGATCCAACAACCAAAGGTGCGACGGCTGTGCCGGAATCCACCCTCACTTCTGTGCCTGTTGCCATGACACAATTGGATGGTGGTCAATCTGCATTGGTTGTTGGTGGTAATCCTAATGATGTCTGGATTCGTACAGGTGTCATGTTAGGACGCATGGGCATGAGTCTGGAATCACAGCAACGCGAACAAGGTGTTTACGTTGCAACCTACAAGGGTGAAAGCGAACAGCAAGGATTCTTCTCGCGTGTCTTCAAATCTGAACGTGACATGTTGAAAATTGGTGGGCATTACCAAATCCAAGTAACGGATTCCGGCAACCGCAGTTTGATCACGGCAGGCGACGAAAACGGAGCACCGCTGAAACCTGCAACCACTAAAGTGCTATTAGAGCGTCTAAAAGCTGAATTTGAACGTTAATGTTACGCTTTGCTTCCCTAGGCAGTGGCAGCAAAGGTAATGGCACACTAATAGAATCTGGGAAAACTCGGATTCTATTAGACTGCGGTTTCACACTGGCAGAAACCGAACGTCGTTTAGCCCGTCTTGGCTGTTCCCCCCAATCTTTAACGGCAATTGTTGTTACCCACGAACACGGCGATCACGCTGGTGGGGTAGGGCGGTTGTCGCGTCGTTATCAAATTCCTGTCTGGTTAAGTGTTGGTACGCGTCACGCGATGCGCGATGTGAACTTTGCACAAATGCATTACATCAATATCCATCAATCCATCACCATTCAAGATTTACACCTCACTCCCTTCACTGTCCCGCATGATGCACGCGAACCTTGTCAATTTGTGTTCAGTGATGGACAGCATCGTTTAGGCATTTTGACCGATGTTGGTAGTTCCACCCCTCTGATCACCCAAATGTTGCAGAAGCTGGATGCGTTAATGTTGGAATGCAATTACGATGCACCGATGTTAGCTAACGGGGAATATCCACCATCCTTAAAGGCGCGTGTGGCAGGACGTTTTGGGCATTTTGATAACCAGCAAGCTTGCCATCTCTTACAGCAGCTTGATCTTAGTCAGTTGCAACACCTTATCGGGATGCATTTGAGCCAGCAAAACAATACCCCCGCTTATGCTTATCAAGCATTGTGCGATGGTGCGCAGACAACGCAAAACTGGATTCAGCTTGCAAATCAAGAAGATGGTATTAATTGGCGTGAGGTGCGTTAAAAAAAATTAAAAAAAGTTTCATTTAGGTGTTGCCAAGCTGAACGTGGTCTGTATAATGCGCAACTTCTTCAGGGCGACAACGCACTGAAACA
>CAZEQX010000077.1:0-11325 GCA_964514635.1 uncultured Thiothrix sp. | reverse complement strand
AATAAAAATTTATTGATATTCATCCATTATTTCCTCACTGTTGAAAGGTCGCAATATTTGGCAACGTTGCAGAGAAGAACCAACATGCTGTCACCATCAAAAGTCAGGTTAAATTTGTGGGAGTGGCAGCAACGCTCCAAAAATTACTTCACCTTGCTCAAACAAAATTGGGGCGCAATACGAAAAACACCCACTGGCATTTCGGCGCAGTGGGTGCGGCTCATACAAACCAAAATACTTCTCTTACCCAGCTATTAGTGCTGAACAAATGGTTTTTTGCTAATAACTTTAACCAGCTTATAGACTTTAGCTGATGCATCGGCAGGCGTGTTTTTTGGGGTTTGCTCTGTAATTGACAGTTCGTACTCAAACCCAGGCTTCCAGTCAAAACCTTCGATTGTGCTATAAAAATATTCATACGGCACGCTCGGATCAGCACTGGATTTCGCCATCAGACATTCCATCGGCGCAACACCTGTACAGGGGGCTTTATGAGCACCAACAAACAACGTTGTAATTGCTGTTGTGGCTTTTGGCTGTTTCGATTTAGCAGGAGCGATGTATTTTGCCACGGTATAACGAACAGGCTTACTCTTTTCAGGAGACAGCCCTTCGTGCAGAATGACGTATTTACTATCTTTCGTCCAACCCGTTTTGCTCACATAGCGATTGCCAACAACCCACTTTAAGCGATCTTTTTGATTTTTAATGTATTCCCCGCCTGCAACATTCAGCAAAAAGTGCCGCGCATCATCACTAGCTTCTGCTTCGTGCAACAATAACACCCGACCATCTGGACTAAATGAAACTGCACTTGCGTAGGGAACGGTTGCGATCTTTTTCTTGCCTTCCCATATTTCTGTTGAAGCAGTACCTTCTTCACCTGGAAGTACTTTCGCCACAAAACCGAGCCGCGACTGCACATCGCCAGCCAACACATCACCAACGCCCCCCAGCATCACTGC
The DNA here is from genome assembly GCA_964514635.1 of uncultured Thiothrix sp. Taxonomy (GTDB): domain Bacteria; phylum Pseudomonadota; class Gammaproteobacteria; order Thiotrichales; family Thiotrichaceae; genus Thiothrix. The sequence continues at coordinate 10,360 of CAZEQX010000077.1, read as the reverse complement.
CAACATCACAGAAAACACTAATCTTTTCTTACTCATGGTCACAATCCTCACGTTAGTCAAATTTACGAAATCACCAAACACTTCTAACACCACAACAGGGCATGACACCGTTGAAATATTTGGCAATAACAGTAAAAGTTCATATATTATGACACTTAATAAGGGGCATGGTTCAGCTAAATATTAAAATTAACTAGAAAAATAAATTAACTGGCGAAATAGGCATTTCAATATTTAAACAAATATTCCCGTAACCGCTCCACGGCTTGTTCGAGCCGCGCTACATTGCAAGTGTAAGCAAAGCGCACATGGGTATTGGCTTGGTGGCTGCCGAAATCAATCCCAGGTGTGAAGGTGACTCCTGTTTTATCGAGTATGTCGCGGCACAGACTTTGTGCATCCGTGCTGAAACGCGCGGCATTAGCGTAAATGTAAAACGCGCCTTGCGGTTCGGCTTGAATATCAAAACCCAATTCACGCAACGCAGGCAGCAGAAAATCGCGGCGTTGCTGTAGCTCTTGGCGTTGGGCTTCCATAATGGCTAAGGCTTCGGGGGTAAAAGCGGCAAGTGCGGCATATTGCGCTGGCGTGGGCGCGGCGAGGAAAACATTTTGCGCGAGACGATCCAAGGTTTCGACAGCGTATTCGGGTGCGACTACCCAACCTAAACGCCAACCTGTCATGCCGAAGTATTTGGAAAAGCTATTGATGACCCAGATATTTTCCGCATCAATTGACAGTGCGGTCACGTCTGGCACACCGTAAGTCAGCCCTTGGTAAATTTCGTCAACAATTAATTCCCCACCCCGCACATGGGTCGCGGTATACAGTGCCTGTAATTCTGCCAAACTCAATACCGTTCCGGTCGGGTTGGCAGGCGTGGCAAGCAATACTGCGCGGGTAGCTTGCGTCCAATATTGCGCCAAATATTCAGGGGTTAATTGGTAAGCGGTAGTCGCATCGACAGGGATTCCTGTCGCTTTGCCTTCAAATAAGCGCACGAAATGCCGATTGCACGGGTAGCCGGGGTCGGTCATTAACACTTCATCGCCCGGATTCAGCATTGCGCCCAACACCAATTGCAATGCCCCCGACGCACCGGGTGTAATCAGAATGCGTTCGGGGGCAATCATTACCCCGTAACGGCTGGCGTAGTAATCTGCAATCGCTTCGCGCAACGCTGGTAAACCGCGTGCAGCGGTATATTTGGTTTGCCCTTGCTGTAATGCGCGAATCCCCGCTTCGACAATCGGTTGCGGCGTAGGAAAATCCGGCTCGCCGACTTCCAAGTGGATTATGTCTTGCCCTGCGGCTTCGCGCTGACGCGCTTCTGCCAGTAATGCCATGACATGAAATGGCTGAATATCATTCATGCGCGAGGCAAAACGCTGCTTATCCATTCGCTAATACCAATTTACTGGGGCATAAACAAAAACAGCGAGACACCGTTACCAGTCGTCTCGCTGTGATATTGGTGGGCCCAGTAGGATTCGAACCTACAACCAAGGGATTATGAGTCCCCTGCGCTAACCGTTGCGCCATAGGCCCTAAACGGACAGGATTAGTTGGTTGGCAACTGACCCGGATCGTATTCTAAGAAGCTGCGAAGCATATCTGAACGGCTCGGATGACGCAACTTGCGCAAAGCTTTTGCTTCAATCTGGCGAATCCGTTCGCGGGTAACATCGAACTGTTTGCCCACTTCTTCCAGCGTATGGTCGGTATTCATATCAATCCCGAAACGCATCCGCAAGACTTTTGCTTCACGCGAAGTCAGGCTGGATAACACTTCCCGCGTCACTTCTGACAAGCTAGAAGTTGTCGCTGCTTCAATCGGGGACATAATGTTGCTGTCTTCGATGAAATCACCCAAATGCGAATCTTCATCATCACCGATTGGCGTTTCCATTGAAATCGGCTCTTTAGCAATTTTCAGGACTTTACGGATTTTGTCTTCCGGCATGTCCATCGCTTCGGCTAATTCTTCTGGCGTTGCTTCACGACCTTTTTCCTGCAACAACTTCCGCGAAATGCGGTTAAGCTTGTTGATGGTTTCGATCATGTGTACCGGAATACGGATCGTGCGTGCTTGGTCAGCAATCGAACGTGTAATCGCCTGACGAATCCACCACGTTGCATAAGTTGAGAATTTGTAACCACGACGGTATTCAAATTTATCCACCGCTTTCATCAAACCGATATTGCCTTCTTGGATCAAGTCCAAGAATTGCAAACCGCGATTGGTATATTTTTTAGCAATGGAAATCACCAAACGCAAGTTGGCTTCGACCATTTCTTTTTTCGCACGGCGGGCTTTGGCTTCACCCACCGACATGCTGCGGTTAATGTCTTTGATTTGTTGGATGCTTAGGCTGCATTCGCGCTCAATTTCCAACAATTGTTTTTGTGTTTCTTGCACCGTTGGCAATAAACCCAACAGTTTGGTGTGATCACCACGCTTGCTACTGCAATAACGCACCAACCATTCCAAATCGGTTTCGTTCTGCGGGAAACTGTCGATAAAATCTTGACGCGACATACCACCACGTTGCACACACAACTTCATGATATGGCGTTCGTTATGGCGAATGCGCTCAACAATTTCATTTAACTGCGTGGTCAACTCATCAATAATCGGCTGAGCTAAACGAAACTCCATGAATTTCGCCGCCACCGCTTCGCGTGTCACCGCGTATTGGGATTCGTTGCTATTGGTAGAGGCAGATTTAGAAGCTTCGTACAATTCACGCAATTCTGTGAATTTTAGTCGCGCTTCTTCAGGATCAGGGCCTGTATCAACGGGGTCTGTAGGTACTTCGTCTTCGTCCTCATCGACCACGACGGCTGCATCGTCATCCGCATCGAGCTTATCACCTAACTCATCATCCATCGGCAAGAACGCAGCGGCGATTTCTTCGTTAGGGTTAGTGAAACCGTTGATGATGTCGGTCAGGCGCATTTCTTCAGTGTCGATCAAGGCAGCCTTTTCCAGCAGGACTTCTGTCGACGCAGGGTATTGCGCCAACGCACGCAAGATTTCATTCAGACCTTCTTCGATCCGAATCGCGATCTGAATTTCGCCTTCGCGCGTCAACAATTCCACCGTACCCATTTCGCGCATGTACATGCGCACGGGGTCGGTCGTTCGTCCAAAATCGCTATCAACGCTGGCCAAGGCAGCGGCAGCTTCTTCGGCGGCTTCATCGTCTGCTTGAACTGCTTCATCATTCAGCAATAAAGAATCGGCATCAGGGGCATGTTCATAGACAGTAATGCCCATATCGTTGATCATTGCAACGATATCTTCAATCTGTTCCGGGTCAACGATGGTATCAGGCAAATGATCGTTGACCTCGGCATAGGTCAGATAGCCTTGTTCTTTGCCTCTGGCAATCAGTTCTTTCAAGCCGGACTGCTGCTGCTCTTCGTGACTCATGCCCTAAACTCTCTGGAAAAAAGGTCGGTGATTATAGCATATTTTTCTGAAATACAACCTTCCGATTGTTACCGTTAAACACCAGAATTGTGCAGTTCAGACAATAAGCATAGTAAATCGTTGCGCTCTTGTGTATTTAATCCGGTAACTTGTTCGCGCTGCAACAATTGATCCAATCGTTGCTGCTGTGCTTGGCGTTTGATTTGCGCCAAACAATCACAAAACTCTCGCACCAGTAAATCACTTTCTGCATCGTAGTCAATTTGCAAACCGAGTAAACGAGCCAACGCTGAGGCGTGGGGCGTACCACGGAAATGCTCAACAAGAGCGGCAGTACGGATAGTGGGGTCGGCTTCAATGATTTCAAGCAAAGCCAACAACAAATCTACCCCAGCAATATCATAACGCGCCCATTGCTCTGGATTACCACAATGCTCAGCCAACTGCGGAAAGTGCAATAATAACGCAATTGCATGGCGCATGGGGGTGCGTTTCATCGCCAAGTCACCAAGACGACGCTCTGGAACGGCAACATCTGCCCGTTCCTGCACTTTGCCTTGCTTATAACTTTTAAATATATGCTCTTGCGTATTATCTAAATACCCCAGCCGAATCAGCTCTGGCATTAATTGGCGTTTTTGCAGAATGTCAGGCATCTTCGCCAATAAACTAGCAGCTTCTTTAACAAACCGTGTGCGATCTTCGGTGACGTTCAACGTATAGTTTTCGCGGAAACCCAACTGTGCATTCAACCCCAAAATAAAAAACTTGGTCAGCGGCAAAGCCTTGGCTAAGGCTTCTTCAAAGGCTGTTTTACCAATTTTGCGCACATAACTATCGGGGTCTTCACCTGTCGGTAAAAACAGAAAACGCACGTTTTTATCATCTTGCAGTTCGGGCAAAGTATTCTCTAACGCACGCCACGCCGCCTGTTTGCCCGCACGGTCGCCGTCAAAACAAAAGACAATTTCTGGTACAAGGCGAAACAGTTTGCGCACATGCTCGGCTGTTGTTGCCGTCCCCAAGGTTGCAACGGCATAGGTAATGTCATGTTGCGCTAAGGCAATCACGTCCATGTAACCTTCGACCACAACTAAACGTTCGAGTTTGCGCGTGTGTTGGCGTGCTTCAAATAGGCCATACAACTCTGAACCTTTGTGGAACATTTCGGTTTCGGGCGAGTTCAAATATTTCGGCTTGCCATCGCCAATCATGCGCCCGCCAAACCCAATGACTTGCCCGCTACGGTTACGAATCGGGAACATAATTCGATCCCGAAAACGATCATACACCTGCCCTTCTTCACTGCGAATCGCCATGCCACTAGCAAGTAATGCCGTGTGATCCGATGCCACAAATTGGCGCGTAAGACTAGGCGATGATGGCGCGAATCCTAAGCCAAAACGGCTAACCATTTCCGTATTTAGCTGACGCTGCGCCAAGTAAGCTTGTGCGGTAGCAGATTGAATCAGTTGACTTTGATACCATTGCATGGCTCGTTGTAATATCTCGTGCAAATTTTTGTCACGATGCACAGCCTGCGTTTGACGTTTTGGTGCATTCCCTGTACTTTCACGGGGCACTTGCACTCCAATGGTTCGCGCTAAGGCCTCAATTGCTTCAACGTACTCTAGATGTTCATACTCCATCAAAAATGAGATGGCTGAACCATGTACGCCACAGCCAAAACAGTGGTAGAACTGTTTGCTAGGACTAACGGTGAAGGATGGCGTTTTTTCACCGTGAAAAGGACAACAGGCCATGTATTCCCGACCGGCTTTTTTTAACGGCACGCGCGTACCTATCACGTCAACAATGTCGACGCGAGCAAGCAACTGGTCTATGAATTCGCGGGGGATTTTTCCTGCTGTATTCATCATCACATAGGTGTCGGTTGGGATAATTGAAGTAGGTCAGTATAGGCTATCTGAAACGTAGCGGTGCTTTCCATACCCGCAAAAACGCGCTAAGGTGTCTAGCCCTGACTCCGTATTTTGTAACATAATAGCAACCCTTTTGTTGCCTGAGATTCCGATGAGATACACCGATTTACCCCCAGCGCAAGGGCTATACGACCCTGGCTATGAACACGATGCTTGCGGCATGGGTTTTGTGGCGCACCTAAAAGGTGTTAAGTCACATCAGATTGTCCAACAGGCATTAAAAGTACTGACCCACATGGAACACCGTGGTGCGTGTGGTTGTGAGGAAAACACTGGCGATGGTGCTGGTATTTTAATCCAACTTCCACACAAATTCCTCGCTACCGAGTGCAAGGCAATCAATATTAAACTGCCTGCACCTGGCCATTATGCGGTGGGTATGGTGTTTTTGCCACAAGAAAGCGACGCACGCGCTGAATGTGCGGCTATCTTTGCTCGCATGGTCGAAGAAGAAGGTCAAACATTACTCGGCTGGCGCGATGTTCCTGTCAATCCAACCCCTATCGGTAAAACAGCGCGTAATGCGATGCCAGCCATTCGCATGGCGTTTGTAGCGAAATCGGATGATGTCGCAGAAGGCATTGATTTTGAACGCAAGCTGTACATTATCCGCAAACGCACGGAAAATGCCGTCAAAGCGGGGGGAATCGGGCATATTTATTTCCCTAGTTTGTCAGCGCGTACCATTGTTTTCAAAGGGATGTTGACGACCGAACAAGTTGGTCAGTTCTACCCCGATTTGAATGCCCCACAAGTTGAAACCGCGATTGCGATGGTTCACTCACGGTTTTCGACCAATACGTTCCCTAGCTGGGCGCGGGCGCATCCGAACCGTTACCTGATTCACAACGGTGAAATCAATACCGTGCGTGGTAACGTCAACTGGATGAATACACGCCAAGCGGTGATTAAAACCGACGTATTCAAGACCGATTTGGACAAATTATTCCCAATCGTTAATCCTAACGGTAGTGATTCCGCGATGTTTGATAACACGCTGGAATTTATGTACTTGTCTGGGTATTCCTTACCTCATGCCATGATGATGATGGTGCCTGAACCGTGGGCAAACCACGAAAGCATGAGTCCTGAGAAAAAAGCGTTCTACGAATACCATAGCTGCCTGATGGAACCGTGGGACGGCCCTGCGGCAATGGGCTTTACCGATGGTACTGTCGTGGGTGCAACCCTTGACCGTAACGGTTTACGTCCATCACGTTACTACGTCACCAGCGATGACATGATTATCTTGGCATCCGAAGTCGGCGTGTTGGACGACTTGGATCAAAGCAAAGTCATTTCCAAACAACGCCTGCAACCGGGTCGGATGTTATTGGTTGACACCGCGCAAGGTCGTATCGTTTCGGACGAAGAAATCAAACAACAAATTGCCACCGCCAAACCGTATCAGGAATGGTTGGAAAGCAACTTGATCGAACTGAAAGACTTACCCGACATTCCACACCGCGTCTTACCTGAACACGAAACCTTGGTTCAACGCCAGAAAATGTTCGGTTACACCTATGAGGACGTGCGTAAAATCCTTGTGCCAATGGCATTAACTGGGATGGAACCGCTCGGCGCAATGGGGATCGACTCACCTGTTGCTGTGCTTTCTAACCAAGCGCAACCACTGTTTAATTATTTCAAACAATTATTCGCGCAAGTAACCAATCCACCTATCGACTCGATTCGTGAGGAAATTGTTACTTCGTCTTACACCACACTGGGTTCAGAAGGCGACATTACCGCGCCAAATGCAGCGAGTTGCCAACAAATTCTGTTGAAAACGCCCATTTTGGACAACGACGAACTGGCGAAGCTGAAACACATTGATCGCGACGGCTTTAAGTGCATGACCTTACCCATTACCTTCCGCGTGGCTGAAGGTGAAGTAGGTCTACAAGGTGCACTGGAACGCTTATTTGAAGCGGCTGATAAAGCGATTGAAGACGGTGCGAACCTGATCGTCTTGTCCGACCATTTAGCTGATGCGGATAATGCGCCCATTCCTTCGCTGTTAGCGGTTGGTGGTTTACATCACCATTTGATCCGCAAAGGTACGCGCACGCGCGTCAGCTTGATTCTGGAATCTGGCGAACCGCGTGAAGTTCACCACTTCTGTACCTTGTTAGGTTATGGCGTACAAGCGATTAACCCGTATTTAGCGTTTGAATCGCTGGAAGATTTGATCCGTGAAGGTTTGTTGCCCAACCTGAAACACGAATACGCAGTTCAAAAATACATCAAAGCCGTCACCAAAGGCGTGATCAAGGTCATGTCAAAAATCGGTATTTCCACCATTCAATCCTATCGCGGTGCGCAAATTTTTGAAGCACTGGGGGTTAGCAATGCGGTGGTGGATACATACTTCACGGGTACAGCTTCACGCATTGGCGGTATTGACCTCAATACCATTGCCAAAGAAAGCTTGATTCGTCATCAAACCGCTTACGACCATCACGATGCCGAGCACCGTTCTTTACGCGCGGGCAGCGTTTTCCAATGGCGTAATGAGGAAGAAGAGCATCAATACAACCCTGCAACGATTTACACCATGCAAAAAGCGGTGCGTACAGGGGACTACAAGCTGTATAAAGAATACAGCCGTTTGATGCATGAAGATGCTGAAACCAAGTTCAACCTGCGTAACCTATTAGAGTTTAACTTTGCGGACAAACCTGTTCCCTTAAACGAAGTGGAATCCGCCTCCAGCATTGTCAAACGCTTCAAATCCGGTGCGATGTCGTTCGGCTCTATCAGCAAAGAAGCGCACGAAGCCTTAGCCATTGCCATGAACCGTTTGGGTGGTAAATCCAACTCCGGCGAAGGCGGCGAAGACCAAGCACGTTATACCCGCGATGCTAATGGCGACTGGCGTAACAGCGCGATTAAACAAGCAGCATCGGGGCGTTTTGGTGTCACCAGTTATTACCTAAATAACGCTGAAGAAATCCAGATTAAACTGGCACAAGGCGCGAAACCAGGCGAAGGCGGTCAATTACCGGGTAAGAAAGTGTATCCGTGGATTGCCAAAACTCGTGGCACAACGCCGGGCGTGGGTTTGATTTCCCCACCACCACACCATGACATTTATTCCATCGAAGACTTGGCGCAGCTCATTCATGACCTGAAAAACGCCAATAAACGCGCACGGATTAACGTCAAACTGGTGTCCGAAGTCGGTGTTGGTACGATTGCTGCGGGTGTTGCCAAAGGTAAAGCGGATGTCATTTTGATCTCCGGTTACGACGGTGGTACGGGTGCTTCGCCTAAAACCAGTGTGCAACATGCAGGCTTACCGTGGGAATTGGGCTTAGCAGAAACTCACCAAACGCTGTTACTCAACAACCTGCGTAGCCGTGTACGTCTGGAAACCGACGGCAAATTAATGACCGGGCGCGACGTAGCCGTTGCTGCTTTGTTGGGTGCGGAAGAATACGGCTTTGCCACTTTGCCATTAGTCGCGTTAGGTTGCGTCATGATGCGCGTTTGCCACCAAGATACCTGCCCGGTTGGTATTGCGACGCAAAACCCTGAATTACGCAAAAAATACGCTGGTGATCCGCAATACGTCGTCAACTTGCTGATGTTCATTGCCGAAGAGTTGCGCGAATACATGGCGAAACTCGGCTTCCGTACCATTGATGAAATGGTTGGGCGTGTGGACAAACTGCGTCAAGGCACAGCAACAGGTCACTGGAAAGCCAGCATGGTCGATATGAGTAAAATCCTCTATCGCCCAGAACTGGAAGAATGCGATGGTATCCGTTGCACCCGCGAACAAGATCACGGCATTGCGCAATCCTTGGATGAACGTGAAATCCTCAAGGCTTGCCAAGCAGCGATTGAGAACGCCACCCCCGTAACGGCTGAATTTGCTATCCGCAACATTGACCGTGTGGCTGGCACAATTACTGGTTCGGAAGTTACCCGTAAATACGGGGCGGAAGGTTTACCAGAAGACACGATTCGCCTGAAATTCAACGGTTCAGCAGGTCAAAGTTTCGGTGCATTTGCCCCCAAAGGCATGACCTTAGAACTCGAAGGCGATTCCAACGACTACATCGGCAAAGGTTTGTCCGGCGGTAAAATCATCGTTTACCCGCGTAAAGACGCACAATTTGCCGCAGAAGATAATATTCTGATCGGTAACGTGGCTTTCTTTGGCGCAAGCGATGGCGAAGCCTATGTACGCGGTGTCGCGGGTGAACGTTTCTGCGTGCGTAACTCCGGCGTGAAAGTCGTTGTCGAAGGCACAGGCGATCACGGTTGTGAATACATGACAGGTGGGCGCGTCGTCGTGCTGGGCAAAGTCGGGCGCAACTTTGGCGCGGGTATGTCCGGTGGTGTGGCTTACGTTTACGACCCAACAGGCATTTTGGCAGTCAGCGGCAATACCGAAATGGTGTCTTACAGCCCATTAAGCGATGACATAGAAAAAACCGAAGTCAAAGCCATGATTGAAAAGCACGTACTGCACACTCACAGTACACGCGGCAGCATGATTTTGTCGGATTGGGACAACTGCCTGAAAGACTTTGTACGAGTGATGCCTCGCGATTACGAACGCATGTTAACGGCTATCCGTTCGTTTGAAGCACAAGGGCTTTCCGGTGAAGAAGCCATGATGGCAGCTTTCGCAGCAAACAATAGCGATGCGTCGCGTGTCGGCGGCAACTAAGGAGTAGAATCATGGGTAAACCAACCGGATTCCTAGAATATCAACGTGAATTACCGCCAGACCGTGCACCGCTGGAACGCATTAAAGACTGGCGTGAATTTCACCTGCATTTTGACCGCGAAGCAGAAAGCCGCCAACAAGGTGGACGCTGCATGGAATGTGGTATCCCCTTCTGCCAGACGGGTAAAAATTTACCCGGTGGCGCGAGTGGTTGCCCCGTCCACAACCTGATTCCCGAATGGAATGACATGGTGTATCGCGGGCTGTGGAAAGAAGCGTTTGAACGCCTGCGCATGA
>CAZEQX010000076.1:0-11618 GCA_964514635.1 uncultured Thiothrix sp. | reverse complement strand
ATGAGCTTGAAAAAAGATGGGTTAGGGATTGCGGATGAAACCTTATTACAAGCGGCGATTGTCAACCAAGGTCAATCGCTCAGTATTACGGCAGGGAAAAAAACCAAAACATTTAAATGGGAAGAATTAGCAGAATATCGCGGCGAGCGAGCTAAACGTGGCTTACAATTACCCAAGGGTCTACAACAAGCCACTACAATGGTGGCGGGTTTAGAAACCGAATATAAATAAATACATCAAGAGGTTACTGGAATATGATGCGGATCATGCTACTGGCACTCACCAACCTTGCAGTTATGGCAGTGCTTTACCTCACCATGAACATTTTAGGTAGATTATTTGGCTTTCAAATGAATGCTGGCAGCATGAGTGGCTTCATGATCATGGCATTATTGATGGGCTTTGGCGGTTCATTTATTAGCTTACTCATGTCCAAAAGCATGGCAAAAAGCAGTATGGGGGTACACGTTATCGAACACCCGCAAACCGCTCAGGAACGTTGGTTGGTTGCAACCGTACAACGTCAAGCAGAACGAGCTGGCATTGGTATGCCCGAAGTCGGTATTTTTTACTCATCTGCCCCTAATGCCTTTGCCACGGGGGCAAATCGCAATAGCGCACTGGTGGCGGTGAGCCAAGGCTTGCTAGAAAGCATGACAGCGGATGAGGTTGAAGCCGTTTTGGGTCACGAAATCGGACACGTTGCTAACGGCGATATGGTGACACAGACCTTGTTACAAGGTGTTTTGAATACTTTTGTCATGGTTTTCGCCCGCTTTTTGGCAATTGCTTTGGATAGTTTTTTCCGCAGAAATGCTGATAACAGAGATAATAGCCCTGGAATCGGCTTTTTTATCGGTGAAATGTTGGCGCAAATGGTGTTGGGTTTCTTGGCAACCATGATTGTCATGGCGTTTTCGCGCTGGCGGGAATTTCATGCGGATAAAGCAGGGGCGGATTTAGCGGGTCGCCAGAAAATGATCAATGCTCTAAAACGTTTGCAGGGTGCTCATGCGGTACAAGATTTGCCCGGTGAAATGGCAGCTTTTGGCATTGCAGGTGGATTCGGGGATGGCTTACAAAAGTTGTTTATGACTCACCCACCGTTAGCAGAGCGCATTGCTGCACTGGAAAACGCTCGCTAAACCCTTATAATCCCCGTTTTAATGAGACAATCTATCTAGAAACGGGGATTTTTCCGTGTATAAGCTGCTACGCGATCTTTTATTTCTTCTTCCTGCCGAAAAATCACACCATCTCGCCCTCGACTCGCTCAAAATACTGGGTAAAACGGGTTTGCTGGGCAAACCACAGGCTTTATCGGGTAAAAGTGTGCGGGTTATGGGCTTAGATTTCCCGAATCCTATCGGCTTAGCGGCCGGATTGGATAAAAACGGTGAATACATTGATGCACTTGCCGCACTTGGCTTTGGTTTTATTGAAATTGGCACGGTCACACCGCGTCCACAGCCAGGGAATCCACAGCCACGTTTGTTCCGTTTACCCGAAGCGCAAGCCATTATTAATCGCATGGGTTTCAACAATCATGGCATCGATTATTTGATCGATAATGTTTGCAATGCTGCTTATCAAGGGATTTTAGGGATCAATATTGGTAAGAATTTTGATACACCTGTCGAAAAAGCAGTGGATGATTATTTGATTGGCTTACGAAAAGCTTATCCATACGCGCACTACATCACGGTGAATATTTCTTCACCAAACACGCCAGGCCTGCGCAAGCTACAATATGGGGATGACCTGAAAAACCTGCTCAATACTTTACGGCAAGAGCAGGCAAAACTTGCACAGGAACACGGGCGTTATGTGCCAGTTGCCATTAAGGTCGCACCGGATTTGAGCGAGGCAGAGATCCGTGACATGGCAGGTGTGTTTTCAAGCGTACAAATCGATGCTCTCATTGCTACTAATACCACGTTGGATAAATCGGCCGTGCAGGGTTTGCGCTACGCCGATGAACAAGGCGGTTTGAGTGGAATGCCGCTGACACAACACGCTACCGAAGTGATTCGTCAATTCCGTGCCGATATGGATAACAATATCCCCATTATTGGTGTTGGCGGTGTCATGTCGGGTGAAGCGGCTCAAGCTAAATTGGCAGCAGGTGCGAGTTTGGTGCAGGTTTACACGGGCTTTATTTATCAAGGGCCAGAACTCATTAAACAGTGCATTCAAGCAACGAAGGAGTAACTCATGGGCATTACGGCTGAACACGCGAATGAAGTCATGGCAGAAGCAGATTTACTGTATTCTGCGGCTGATATTGCTTGGGGATTGGACGCGATGGCAGCCGCCATTACGAATGCTTTAGCTGACAAAAACCCATTGGTGTTGTGCGTCATGAACGGTGGGGTGATGGTAACAGGGCATTTGTTGCCGCGCTTAGCGTTCCCATTAGAACAAGATTATTTGCACGCAACACGTTACCGTGGCAAAACATCAGGGGAAAAAAGCATTACATGGCTACACAAACCGGACGTACCACTGAAGGGACGACACGTTTTGTTAGTGGACGATATTCTCGATGAAGGTTACACCTTGCGCGAGATTGTACGCTGGTGTGAATCACAAGATGCCGCTGGCGTTTACGTCGCCGCCTTGACCGAAAAAATTCACGACCGCCGCGTGGAAGGCATACAATGTGACTTCCCCGCTTTGCCATTGCCGGATCGTTATGTGTTCGGCTTTGGCATGGATTACAAAGAATATTGGCGCAATGCCAATGGCATTTATGCAGTAAAAGGAATGTGACATGACAATAGAATTTGCCGTGATTGGCGGTACGGGCATGACCGAAATCGAAGGGCTGGAAGTAACGCACCGCGAAGTGGTTCACACCCCGTATGGTGAACCATCAGGCCCGATTACCCACGGTACGATTGGCGGTAAAAGTATTGCATTCCTCGCACGTCACGGTTACACCCATACCATTCCCCCGCACAAGATCAATTACCGCGCTAATATGTGGGCGTTGCACAGCTTAGGCGTGGAAAAAGTGGTGGCGATTGCCGCAGTTGGTGGTATTACCCCCGACATGCAGCCGACGCGCTTGGTGATTCCCGATCAAATCGTTGATTACACCTATGGGCGGGCGCACACGTTCTATGAAGAAGGTTTAACCCACGTCACCCACATTGATTTTTCATGGCCGTATTGCCCTGAATTGCGTCAAGCTTTAATCACTGCTGCGCAATGTGCAGAGATCGAAGTCGTACCGCACGGTACTTATGCCGCCACACAAGGACCACGCTTGGAAACGGCTGCCGAAATCCGCAAGTTAGAGCGTGATGGTTGCGATTTAGTCGGCATGACCGCCATGCCAGAAGCGGCGTTAGCACGGGAATTAGGTTTGCGTTACGCCAGTTGTGCCGTGATTGCGAACTGGGGCGCGGGTAAATGTGATGAAGAAATCAGCATGGATGAAATCCGCGATAATTTGATTGTCGGCATGGCAAATGCGCGGGCTTTACTGCGTCGTTTAGTGTGCTGATACTGGCTTTTACGCTGGGATGAAACATTCACAACAACCTCCCTTGCATTTGCAGGCGGAGGTTTCGCGTTACCTAGCAATTTTTCTCATCCTTATCCACCTACTGGCACTGGGCGTAATCTGGACAATGCCTGCGTGGACGGCATGGGCAAAACTCTCCGTGTGCGCCTTAATTGCTTATTCGCTGTTCCATTATTGGCGACTGCATATTCAGCGTGTACTACCCAATAGCGTGGAATCTGCTGTTTTTTATGCTGTTAATGAATGGCGCGTGCACACACCATCCGGCAGTTGCTTCGCCACATTGCTAGACAGCAGCTTTATTACCCCGTGGTTGTGCGTATTGAATTTACAAGCAGATAGCAAAGCGACACCCCATTGGTGGCAACGGCGACGGGTATACACCCTGATTCTACTGCCCGACAGCCTGCCGCAAGAAACCCTACGGCAGTTGCGTGCGCGGTTAAAATTCGCTTAACACACATTATGTAATCAATCGAAGTCGAATAAATCATCCCAGAAGCTTTCGCGTTTTTTATGGTGCTTGTGACCATAATGGGAATTGTGGTGGTGTGAATGCGAACCATGATGCGGGTCGTAATAGGGTTGCGAATGCGTATTGTGTTGCGGATAGTGTTGATTCGCGTGATGTGCAGGTGGCGGAGGCGGCGCATGATGGCTAGGGGCAGCTTGATTGTAACCACCAAATAAGCCAGAGCCTTGTGGCGGAGGCGGCGTGTGTGTAGCGTGCGTATTCGCTGCGTGTTGTGCGGGGTTATAACCTGCGGCACGCTCAATGATTTTGTCGAGTTCGCCACGGTCTAACCAAACCCCACGACATTGCGGGCAGTAATCAATTTCGATGCCATTGCGGTCTGACATCACAAGGTCGACAGTTTTACAAACGGGGCATTTCATCATGGGTATTCCTTCTTTTTGCATTTCTCTGATGTTCAAATGGTAACAACTGCGTAGAGGATAATCGACATAACCCTACGGAACTATCGTCTTCCTGAGTGGTCAATAATAGTGCTATTGCTTGTTGCTGCTGGCGATTAATCTGATTATAGTTTGCACATAGGGCGTTGGTAATCGTCATGCCATCTTGGCGCATAGTGAGGCTGTCGATAGGGCCATTCACCTATGTAAGCGTTAATCACAACAATAAACGATAGCGTTTACGTTCAAACAACTATTTAAAAATAAAAAGTTATACATCCGTCTAAGGGGAAGTTGGCTATGTTTTACAAAAAATCTTGTCCTGTTTGTAACCATGCAAACGCTGTTAGTCATTTTCGCGCTAAATTTTCCATGCAATGTGGACAATGCGGCTCGGTTTTGAAAGTCGATGGCGGCGGCTTTGTGAATTTCTGGATTGAAACCTTGGCTTTCATTCCAATTTATCTGTTGATCGTTAGCAGTTTAAACGCCTTAGGGAATGTATTGCATATTCAATTCAGTGATATTTACCGTTTATCATTAGGTATTTTTG
Organism: uncultured Thiothrix sp.; assembly: GCA_964514635.1. Classification (GTDB taxonomy): domain Bacteria; phylum Pseudomonadota; class Gammaproteobacteria; order Thiotrichales; family Thiotrichaceae; genus Thiothrix. The sequence goes on along the minus strand of CAZEQX010000076.1, from coordinate 6,615 downwards.
CTGCCTGGGTGTTACATGGTTTTCTATTCCCATACTTATCGGAAATTAAAGTGCAAAGTCGCCCACAAACTTGGCGGTTGTTTTAACCATGCATTTTGATCCACGCCATTACCAATTAGCTGTACAAACCAGTTTGTTGACGTGGGGAATGGCGGTGCTGGGCTTCCCTGTCACATTGTGGCAGGTAGCAGCGGTATTAACTGCCGCATTAATCACGCAAGGTTTCTTTTGTCGCTTGTTACAGTTACCCCCCGTCTGGTTGAGCACCCTAAACACCAGCCTGTCAGTGTTATTGTTATTACATGCGCAAACCGCAACATGGTTAGCCATTGCCGCCGTGCTGAGTATCGCCAGTAAATTTGTGTTGCGTTTGGGTGATCGTCATATCTTTAACCCTTCCAACTTTGGCATTGTCGCGGTGCTGTTACTTACGCACGACGCATGGGCAGCACCAGGGCAATGGGGACATGCTTTGTGGTGGTTTTTACTCATGGCGGGAACAGGTTTAATCGCATGGGTAGGATGGCGCACCCTATTGACCACCGTCAGTTTTTTACTGATGTACAGCGGGCTGATTTTCTTAAAAGCCGCGTGGCTGGGTGATTCGTGGGCCATTCCGTTACACCAATTACAAAATGGTTCGTTATTATTGTTCAGCTTTTTCATGTTATCTGACCCGAAAACTACGCCAGCACACCCTATTGGTAAAATGATTTTTGGCGTAGGCGTGGCATTTTTAGCAGCATGGTTGCAATTTCGAGCCTTTTTACCCAATGCGTTTTTGTATGCGTTATTGATTTTGTCGCCAACAGTGTTTGTGCTAAACCGCTGGTTGAATTACCCTAGCTTTGAGTGGTCAAAGTCCCTAACAAAACAAGAGGAAGTTGTATGAATATACTCAACCCGAATGCGACTACCGTATCTAAGACCAAACGCGTGATGGTAGCGGCAGTGATTGCCAGTTTAATTCCCGTGCCAGCTTTACCATTTTGCGGCTTTTATGTTGCCAAAGCTGACACCGGACTCTTTAATGAATCATCGCAAGTGGTTTATGCGCGTGATGGCGACCGCAGCATTGTCACAATGGGTAGTGATTTCAAGGGGGATGTTAAAGAATTTGCGATGGTTGTCCCTGTGCCCGTTGTTGTGCAAAAAGAACAAGTTAAATTGGTAAATAACAGTACGATCAAGCATTTAGATGCTTATACCGCGCCGCGTTTGGTGGAATATTACGACGAAGACCCCTGCATGATGATGGAAGATCGTGTCATGGCAGCCGCACCGATGGCAGCCCCGATGCCAGCTCCTGTCATGAAAGCGCGTGCGAAAGAACTCGGCGTTACCATCGAGGCACAATACACACTCGGCGAATACGATATTATGGTGCTATCGGGCAAGGAAAGTAGTGGCTTGATCACATGGCTCACTGAAAACGGTTATAAAATCCCAAAAGGTGCTGAACCCGTGGTAGGTAGCTATTTAAAACAAAACATGAAGTTTTTTATTGCCAAAGTCAATCTCAAAGAATATTCCAAAACTGGCTACACGCAATTACGCCCGATTCAAGTCAACTACCGTGAAAAGCGTTTTATGCTACCGATTCGTTTAGGCACGGTTAATTCCAATGGTAAACAAGATTTATTCGTATACGCTTTAACTCGTGATGGGCGTGTAGAAACCACTAATTATCGCACTGTTAAATTGCCTAGTGATATTACAATCCCTGAATACATTAAAGAGCAAAAGCAGTTCCCGCAATTTTACCGTGATATGTTCCGCAATCAGGTAGAAAAAGAAGGTGGCGTGGTCTTTTTAGAATACGCTTGGAACATGAATTGGTGTGACCCTTGCGCAGCAGACCCTATGTCAACGCAAGAATTACAGGAATTAGGCGCGTTTTGGGTAAAACCGGACACCAATAATGACAATAGTGGCGCATCAGAGGCGTATGTCACGCGCTTACATGTGCGTTATGACCGTGAAACATTTCCTGAAGATTTAATGTTCCAAACCACAGGTAATACGGAAAACTTCCAAGGACGTTATATCATTCGTCATCCGTGGCAAGGGGAAGCGAAATGTTCGGCGGCGCGTGAGTATTTAACCCGTACTTTACCGAAACAACAAGATGAAGCCGCGCAAAACTTGGCGAAATTAACGGGTTGGAAAATCGACGAAATCCGCAAGCAATTACCCAAACTCAAAATGCCGCCAAGCGAAGACTGGGGTAATTAGAACGATAATGAAGAACCCTCCGGCGCAAGGAGGGTTCAAAACCTAGGGATCATTAATTTTTATTGATGGACTTGGGGACTTTCGGGCTTAACTTACCAATCGTCCTAGTTGGCAAGGTTTGTGAACACGGTAAAACTTACTGGCATTAACGCGCTGCTAGGCTTATGGTTGACAGTTTCCGGTAAAATTTTTTTCAAATCGCTGAAAACGTATGCAGAAACTTGATGCCCAAACCGTCCCATTACAGGGAACAAATTTGATTGAAGCCAGTGCAGGAACAGGAAAAACATGGACAATTTCATGGCTTTACCTGCGTTTAGTCGCTGTTGAAGGTTTGAAAGTTGATCGGATTCTGGTTGTTACCTACACTGAGGCAGCGACAGCAGAATTACGCGACCGGATTCGCCAACGCCTTGCGGAAGCATTAGCCGTATTGGAAGGACGCTCGCAAGCAGGCGACTATCAAGCATTACTGAATGAGGTTGCATTAAGCGTCGCGTGTGAACGCTTACAATTAGCATTGGTGAGTTTTGATGAAGCGGCGGTATTTACCATTCACGGCTTTTGCAAAAGAATGCTCACCGATAATGCTTTTGAAGCGCATTTACCCTTTGACCAAGAACTCATGGCGAATGAAGATGCTATCTTAACGGAATTAACCGACCAGTTTTGGTATCAATATTTTCTGCGTCCTGATGCACTGCATTTAGCCTTGTTACAGCAATATAACCTAACGCCTGATGGTTTATTGCGTGATGTTAAAAGCTTTATTGGTAAAGCGTACTTACGCGAAGCCATCCCTGTTGTAGATACTAAAATATTTGAGCGACACCACCTCCAATATCAACAACACCTAATTTCGTGTGCGACGTTGTGGCAAGAGCACTCCGACCAGATTTATCAACTATTAGCAACTGCTTTAGCGAATAAAGTTCTCAATGCCACCAGCTATCCATCCACAAAATTAGCTGAATGGTGTGAGGCCATTACACAAGCATTTGCACAAACTTACATTACTACAGCCACCAGTAAAATTTTGGAAAAGTTTGATGCGGCGTTTATGCAGAAAAAGCAGAATAAGAATAAAGTCGCACCGGATCATCCTTTTTTTCAAAAGGTTAATCAATTATTAGCATATCGCCATGATTATCAAGCCCACTTACCACCAGCGTTAGAAGGCTTACGATTACGATTGCTGCATTTTTTGCGAGGTGAGTTACCCAAACGCAAACAGCAATTAGGTGTATTGACTTTTGATGATCTATTATCACGCTTGCAATCGGCTTTAACACAACATCCATTGTTAGCGGAACGTTTGGCTTTGCAATATCAAGCAGCATTAATTGATGAGTTTCAGGATACTGACCCGATTCAATACGCGATATTTGCGCACATTTATCGTAACAATGCTGAGTCGCGTGTTTTTTTCGTGGGTGATCCAAAACAAGCAATTTATGGTTTCCGTGGTGCAGATATTTATACCTATTTATCAGCCGCAAAAGATACACGTCACCAACACACGCTGGAAAAAAACTTCCGTTCGCATCAGGATTTATTAAGCGCACTGAATCATTTATTTAAACAGTCACATAATCCTTTTTTAAGCGAAATCGCTTATACCCCTGTAGCCGCAGGGCAAGAACAAGTGGATTTGCACACCGCTGATGCGCGTGCGCCATTGCGTTGGTGGGATTGGGATCGTTTGAAACATCATTCGCGGGCGGTGATTGAAGATAAAATTGCCAGTGCAGTCGCCGACGATATTGCCACCTTATTAAATGACGCGCAGCAGGGATTCGCGACGATAGGCGAACGGGCGGTAGAAAGCCGCGATATTGCAATTTTGGTACGCACAGGCAAACAAGGCGACAAAATCAAACAGGCACTACTGGCACGCGGCATTGCTAGTGTGCAAAGAACTCGCGAAAGTATCTTTGGCACGCGCGAAGCTGACGAATTACGCGCCCTATTACGCGCCGTCGCCGAACCGAATAATGAATCGGCGTTGCGCCAAGCATTGGTAACGGAATTATTGGGCTATAATGCGACGCAATTATTAGCCTTAGATAATGATGTCAGTGCCTTAGAACGTGAATTAGAAGCCTTTCACCAATGGCATACCTTGTGGCAACAGCAGGGCTTTATGGCGATGTTTCGCCGTTTTATGCAGCAACGTCAGCGTTATGCACACTTATTAGCTTTAGCAGATGGTGAACGACGTTTAACCAATTTCCTGCACTTAGCAGAACTAATCCACACGGAAAGTCGCTTGCAAGGGCATGGAATGCACGCTCTCATTCGTTGGTTGCAACAACGTGCAGAAGCCGCTGCCGATGCGGAAGAAACGCATCAATTACGCCTTGAAAGTGATGAAAATCTGGTGCAAATCGTCACAATTCATAAAAGTAAGGGGTTGGAATATGGGATCGTGTATTGCCCGTATTTGTGGTGTGAAACGATTAAAACGGATCAGTGGTTTAGTTGTTATGACACTATAAAAGATGATTCGTATTTGCAAGCAACCACATTAGCGGAAGAAGCAGAATTAACCCGTTATCGTGATGCGATTAAGGCCGAAAACTTGCGGTTATTGTATGTGGCATTAACACGCGCAAAATACCACTGTACCATTGCATTTGTTTCAGGGCGTATTAATGGTGAGGATTATTATTCGGCTTTAACATGGCTTTTGTTCGGACATTTGGAAAAGGCCGAATTTATTTTCAGTAAGATCAATAAAGACAAACTTACAGATGAACAGTGGCTATCGCTTTTTGCAGAACGCCAGCGATTAATGCTGAATCAATTAAACAATTTAGTGGCGGATTCCAAATCCTGCATGAGTTATGCCGAACTACCAGAAGGGGAAAATCCGATACGTTATCAAGCACAATACACAGAGGAAAATTGGCAAATACGTCATTACCAACACCGTTTACCGCCTGTTCCCAAAGTCGGGAGTTTTAGTGGCTTAACTTCGGGGAAAGATGACGAAAAACCGGATTATGATGTGTTGGTTATTGCCCCCCAAACCAATGTATTACCTGCGCCACAGCGTGAAGCTTTCCCGCGCGGGGCACAAGCGGGTAGTTGCTTGCATAAAATGCTAGAAGAGCTTGATTTTACCCAACCGATTAATACACAGCAAAAAATCTTAATTAATGCGCTGCAAAAACATGGTTTGGATAAGAAGTGGTTAAATGCCGCTGAACTATTATTGAATAATACGCTGCAAACACCCTTATTACCTTCCGGTTTACGTTTAACGGATCTAGCCAAAACTCAACGTTTGGATGAACTGGAATTTTTCTTCCCTGTATCGCAGTTAGCGTTAAAATCGCTACAGCGATTATTGCATCAATATTTACCCGCCGAATGGCAGGCGATTCATATGGCTATTGATAAGCTAAAATTTCCCACTCTCACGGGATTTATGAAAGGCTTTATTGACCTGATTTTTGAAAGCGATGGACGTTATTATATTGTGGATTATAAATCCAATGATTTAGGTAGCACGCTAAATGATTACGCTGAACTATCCATGCAACAAGCCATAGCGGATCACCATTATTACCTGCAATACTTGATTTATTGCCTCGCTTTACACCGTTATTTACAACAACGACTTGCTGATTATGCGTGGGAAAAACACAGCGGTGGCGTATTGTATTTATTTTTGCGTGGAATGCAGCCGCAATCTGCTGCATCGGGCGTGTTCTTCCACCAACCCGACACAGCGTTCATTCACGCTTTAGATGAATTAATGGGGGTAAGCCACTAAAACACCAGCCCCACATTATCTTTACCCAAAGAAACGCGTAAATCACGCAGGCTGTTATCATCCAGTGCCAAGCTCCAGTTTTGCCCCAAACGCAATTCGGCACGCGCTGTCTCATTGGCGTAATCCACGACAATACTGAATTTCGGTTCATCGGTTGGGTGCAACAATGTTTGCACCTGCTGCCAAACGCCATCAGCTAGTTGTTGTGCCTCAATGTGTAAGATTACTTTGCGCAAAAAGTTTTCACGCACCGAACGCATATCGTGGATTTTTTCCACCCGCAGGCGTGTTTTACCCGTGCGCTGATCCGTATCTAAAATACCTTCGATTACCACGCACGCTTCTTTTTCCAACAAATTACCGTATTGGGTAAACGTATCGGTGAAAATCAACAGTTCGTAATACGCGGAATTATCGTCCAATTGCACAAATGCGCGTTTGCCATTGTCGGTATTTTGCGTGCGTACTCCGGCCACCAATCCGGTCAACATCACGGGTTCACGACGGTATTTTGTACCATCATCTTCGGCAATTTCCGCTAAACGTCGGCGATTAGGCAAACCTTTCACCTCATCTGCGTATTCATCCAATGGATGCCC